>CASUIT010000028.1 GCA_949455995.1 uncultured Clostridia bacterium | reverse complement strand
ATTTACTGCATCTTGACCTGTCATACTGTCTACTACTAATAGTATTTCATGTGGCTTGATATTGCTTTTTAATTTTCTTAGTTCTTCCATTAAGGTTTCGTCAATGTGAAGTCGTCCTGCTGTATCTATAATGATGACATCATTTAATTTGGAAATAGCTGTTGAAATAGCTTGCTTGGCAATGTGTACGACATCTTTTGAGTTTTCATTAGCAAATACAGGAATGTTTAATTGTTTTCCAACTACTTGTAATTGATTGATGGCTGCTGGTCGATATATATCACATGCTACGAGTAATGGCTTTTTTCCTTGTTTTCTTAGTAAGTTAGCAAGTTTTCCTGCTGTTGTTGTTTTACCAGAACCTTGCAATCCTACTAACATAATGATGGTTGGTGGATTGGGCGTGAAATTGATTTTACTCATTTCACCTCCGAAGTAATTCTACCATTTCGTCTTTTACAACTTTGATGATTTGTTGCCCTGGTGTTAAGGATTTTAAAACATCTTGACCTAATGCTTTTTCTTCAATGGTTGCTACAAATTCTTTTACTATTTTGTAGTTGACATCTGCTTCTAAAAGGGCTAGTTTTACCTCTCTTAACATTTCTTTTAAGTCTGACCCTGTTATTCTTGCTTTTCCTCTGATTTTTCTTGTTATTTCTTGTAATCTAGAAGATAACCCTTCAAAAGCCATTTTTTTCACTCCTTAAACTAAATAATTTAATTCTTTTTTTATGCTTTCTAAAATATTTGCTACTTCTTTGTCTGTGTGATTTTTTTGAATTTTTGTTAATTCTGATAAAACTTTTTCAATTTTTTTTTCTTGATTTAACGTCCTTTTCATTAACATTAACTTTTCTTCATATTCGAAAAGTTTTTTCTCCCCTTTCTTTAAATTGTCCCTAACAGCTTGTCTTGTAATATTATTGTTTTGAGCAATTTCGGATAATGACAAGTCTTTGTTGTAGTAGTCATCTATGATTTCAAATTGTTTTTGTGTTAGTAATTTTCCATATAATTCATTTAATATACTTATTTTTACTTTATATTCCATGTTTGTTTTTTGACTACCTCTTTTCTTTAGAAAGTTGTAATGCTAATATACTTTACACCATTTTTTTGATTTTGTCAAGCGTTTGATAAAAAAAAATAGTCAACTAAAGTTAACTATTTTTATGCTCCTATGATAAAACGTATTAATCCATATACTACAACAGCAAGTGCAACTCCTCCTATTGATAGTAATACAGTAGTTTCTGGCGTTAGTCTTTTTTTGTTTACTTGTTCTACATTTTCTTCCATTTTTATTTCCTCCTTTGTTATTTTTATGATATTATCTTATTACATTTTTCGAATTTTGTCTACATTTTTAATTAATTTTTTTCATTTACATTATGAACTTAAATACCAAAAATAGACTTGTTAAGATTTTAATTCATCTATTATATCCTTAAAATCATTTGCCATGACAATAGCAGTTCCTGCTACTAAAATATCAGTACCTACTCTTTTTACTTCTGGAGCAGTTTTTAAGTTAATGCCTCCATCTGCTTGTATATCAAAAGAAATTTTTTGTTTTTGTCTATATTGTTTTAATGTGTCTATTTTTTTCAACATATCTTTTAATAACGTTTGTCCTCCTTTTCCTGGCTCAACTGTCATAATTAAGCACATATGAACATATGGTAAAAATTCATATACCTCTTCTATTTTAGTATTTGGTTTTACTGCTATGCCTACTCTACAACTATTTTGTTTGATGTATTTTATCATTTTATATATCTCTTCTTTATTATTACAAGCTTCTATGTGAAATGTTATGATATTAGGTGCTACTGCTAAAAAATCATTTACTGCTGTTTTTATATCTTCTACCATTAAATGTACATCTAATGGTAAATTAGAAATTCTTTTAATATATGAAACATTTTCTAGCATTTTTTGATAAGTGTTTTTTTCTACAAATTTTCCATCCATGACATCAATATGAAAATAATCTGTTTTTGCTATCTCTAATTTTAAAAACGAATCCGCTTCTTTTCCTTCTTTGATCGATAATATAGATGTTGCTACTTCTACCATTTTCTTTTTTCCTCCTCTTTTTTTATTTGTTGATATATTTTACAAAATCTATCGTATCTTGCTAAATTAATTTCTCCTTTTTGTATTGCTTTTTTAATACCACAATTTTCTTCTTTTATATGGGTACATCCCACAAATTCACAATCTAAACACTTCTGCTTAAATTCTATGAAAAAATTAGCAAGTTCTTTACTTTTGATTTCCTCAATAGAAAACGTCGAAAATCCTGGTGTATCTGCAATGTATGTATTAGTATCGATTTCATATAATTTGATTGCTGTGGTTGTATTTTTTCCTCTTTTATTTCTTTGACTGATTTCTCCTTCTTGTGTAATGTTTTTTTCAAAAATCCCATTTATTAAAGTAGATTTCCCAACACCAGAATTACCAGAAAAAGCATTGACATGATTTTGTAGTGCTTTTTTTACTAAATTTAGCCCTTTGTGATTTTTAGCTTGTGTTTGGAATACTTTATATCCTATTTTTTCATATATTTCTTGTATTTCTTCTAATTCTTCTTTGTCATCTAAATCAGTTTTATTTAATACAATTAAAGATGAGATTCCTAAAAATTCTGCAAAAGCTAACTGTTTATCTAGCATTAATAAATCTGGTTTTGGATTTTTACTAGAGATGACAAATATCATTTGTGTAATATTTGCAAGTTTTGGTCTTTTTACAAAAACTTTTCTAGGTAATATCTTATTAATTACTGCTTTTTTATTTTTTTCATCTGTTATTTCAAATTCAACAAAATCTCCTACTACAGGCGACATTTCTTGTTTTTTTAACTTTCCTCTAGCAGTTGCATCATAAGATACGATATTTTTTGTTTGGAAAGTTGTAGGTTTTAAAATTTTTGGGGTCACTTTATATAAATCTGCAATGTTTTCTATGATGATACCTTGCATGATTCCTCCTCTTAACTTTGAATAACTTAGTTTCTTATTTTAACTAGATATGTTGATATTATTATATATGTTTTTATTAGCATAGTAAAGTCTTTTTCTTGTTTTTACTGTTTCTTTTTTTGCAGGTTCCCTTTGTTTATGTTTTGATATTGGTTATTTTTTATTGGGAACTTGTAGGTTAAGGTTGCATTTGAACATGTGAGCAAAAAATCTAGTTAAATTTTTTTAACTAGATTAATTTTCTTATTCGAATATACAATTGGTTACTGTATTTAAGTTTATTTCTTTTGTTCCTTTTACAATGTCATCTACATATACTTTTATTATTACATTTCCTTTTGCATTAAAGCTGGCACTAATATCTGTTTTGGTCTTTGCTTCTGATTGATGATAAATGGTATCATTTCCTACCATAATTTTTATAGTTGCTTTTTCTACAATTTCTTTTCCTTCTTCATCTTTTTCTGGTGTATATGCTAACAGAGATTTTACATTTACTTTTACCGTTCCTTGTTTCATTTCTGCTACTTTATTAACTGTAATGGTAATGATAGTTCCTTCATCTACTACCTTTCCCGATTCTATACTTTGTTTTAATACTACACCATTATCTTTTGTACTATCTTCTTCATAAGATACATTAACCTTTAAGCCTAATCCTTCTAACGTCTTTTTAGCATTTGCTTCTGGTTGCCCTGCTACACTAACTACTGTTACTTGTTTAATTCCTGTTCCTGTACTTATATGTATTTTTACTGTATCTCCTGCAAAAATTTCTGCATCTGGTTCTATTTCTTGGCTTATAACATAACCTTCTTTTACTGTTTTACTGGTTTCTTCTATTACTTCTGCTTTTAATTTTGCTTCCTCTATTAGCTCAATTGCTTCTTCTTTTTGCTTTCCTTTTACATTTGGCATGATTGCTTTTTCTTGTCCTTTACTGATAATAACACTTACTGTACTACCTTCTTTTACTTTATTAAATCTTTCCATATAAGTAGGTTCTTGTGAAATAACATAGCCTTCTGGTACTTCTTTGTTATATTCTTCTTTTTCTACTTCAAATTTTAGTTTAGCATTTTCTATTTCTTTTTGAGCTTCTTCTTTTGACATCCCTACTACATTTGGCATCTCTACTTCTGCTGGATTTGTCACATTTAACACCATTAGTGTTGTACCTAAACTGATAGCAAATAATAAAATCAATCCTATAACAATACTTAATGCTTTGTGATTTTTAATGAATTGTTTGAATTTTCCTTCTTTTTTTGTATTTCCTCCTCTTGTATGGTTTGGTTTTTCTTCCATTTTTTCATATTCATTAATATTAATTTTTTGTGTTTTGGCAGTATTATCATATTCTAGTTGTTCTACAAAATCTCCTTGTGGATTTTTTAATGATTTTCTTAGGTCTCCTAACATTTCAGTTGCTGATTGATATCTTAATATAACATCTTTTTGTAAAGCCTTCATAATGATTTTATTAATAGCTACTGGCACATTAGAATTAATACTAATTGGTTCTTCTGGATTTTCTTGCATGTGTTTTAGTGCTACTGATACAGGTGTATCTGCATCAAACGGTACTTTCCCTGTTAGCATTTCATACATAACAACTCCTAATGAATATAAATCTGATTTTGCATCGGTAAATCCACCTCTAGCATGTTCTGGTGAAAAGTAGTGCACCGATCCGTATCGTTGTTCCAAATGCTGTAATAGTTGAGTTAGAAACTGCTTTTGCAATTCCAAAGTCTGTTACTTTTGCAATTCCATCTTCTGTTATAATAATATTATGTGGTTTGATGTCTCTATGTACAATATTGTTCTTATGTGCGGTTTCTAATGCAGATGCAATTTGTATTGCTACATTTACAGACCATTTCCATGGCAATGGTCCTCTTTCTTCTATGATGATTTCTTTTAGTGTCTTTCCTTGAATTAGTTCCATTACAATATAGTATAAATTTCCTTCTACTCCTACATCATAGATAGAAACAATATTCGAATGTGTTAATCTTGCAGCTGATTGTGCTTCTGCTTCAAATCTTTTTATAAATTCTTCATCTGTTGTAAATTCGTCTCTTAATATTTTAACTGCTACATTTCTTTTTAGAACTTTATCCATCGCTTTATAAACAGTAGACATTCCGCCATTTCCTATTTTCTCGACTATCTCATATCGATTTCCTAATAGCTTTCCTTCTAAATTCATAATCATTTTCATTCCTTCCCTAAAACAATGCTAAACGAATAACCATTTATATGTTTTTTATTACTATAATGGTTATATTGTCATATCCGCCATTTTTATTTGCTATTTTCACCAATTCTTTTGGCGCTTGTTCTATATCTTTTTTTGCTAATTTATAAATTTGTTCTTGTGGCACTAAATTGGTTAGACCATCTGAACTCATTAAAATAATATCTTCTTTTAAAAATCCTCTTACCATGACATCAGGCTCTACAAACGCATTACATCCTAGTGCCTTCATTAGCATGTTTTTTTGTGGATGATGTGTCGCTTCTTCTTGGGTAATGGTTCCATCTTTTACTAATTTTTGGACATAACTATGATCTTGTGTTAATTTTCTCATTAGTTCTTTTCGAATTCTATAAATCCTACTATCTCCTACATGTCCAATAAATGCCCTATTATTATATATTAAACAAATTTCTAAAGTAGTACCCATTCCTTCTAATTCTTTGCTTTCTTTTGCTTTTTCATATACTATCATATTAGCATATTCCATTGCACTTCCAACTAATTGAAGGATATTGTCTTTTTCTTTGTCTATTTCTTTGAAGTTATTTTCAATATAGCTTTTGGCCGTTTGTATTGCTAATTTACTGGCAATTTCTCCTCCATTGTATCCACCCATTCCATCTGCTAACATATATAGTTGTATTTCGTCTAGTGAATCAGATAGATAGTAATAGTCTTGATTGTTTTCTCTTATTTTTCCTCTATCTGATTTTACATAAGCCTTTATCATTTTTTCACCTCTTTTTCTTGTATGTCTGTTCTTTATTTTATATCACAAGTTTGTATTTTTTGCAATTATTATATAAAAAAACTTTCGTTTAGAAAAAGTAATTAAACAACAAAATTCATTGACGATTATGAAAATTGCTTGTATAATAGTAATATGGATTTTTTTAGGAGATTTATTATGAATTGCAATTATTTAGAAAAATTAGAATTTTATAAAATACTAGATATTCTCAAAAATTTTTGTTGTACCCACAATGGAAAAAAAATAGCATCTGAATTAATGCCAAGTAACCAAATAAATGTTGTAGAAAAACTTTTAGAAGAAACACGGAGAAGCGGTCAATTTATGTTATCAAAACAGTTGCCCTAATTTTTATGAGATTTCTGATATTACCATCACATTAAAAAAATTAGAAAGTAACTTGCCTTTATCTGCTAGTTCTCTTTTAAAACTTGCTCATATTTTTAAATTATCTCAAGAATTAAAAGATTATTTTCATAAAGATTTTATTGATACACAAAATTATCCTCTTTTATCGGATTTGTTTTTAGCACTTTATAGTAATAAAACAATTACTAATAAAATTTTTTCATGTATTTTGGATGAAAATACCATAGATGACAAAGCATCTAGTCGTTTAGAATCTATTCGAAAAAAGCAAAAAAAACTAGAGCAAGATATCCGAACCAAACTAAATGACATGATTCACTCATCTAGTTTTTCAAAATATATACAAGAAAATATTGTTACTATTAGAAATGACAGATTTGTTATTCCTATTAAAGAAGATTTTCGCTCTTTTGTAAAAGGTTTTGTTCATGATATTTCAAATGCTGGTTCTACTGTTTTTGTTGAACCTATTTCCATTTTTGAAATGAATAATGAATTAAATAGTTTAAAAAAAGAAGAAATTATAGAAATTGAATCTGTTTTACAAGATTTAACAAAATTATTTTATCCTTATGTAGAAGAATTAAGGATAGATGTTACTATAATTGGAAAATTAGATTTTATTTTTGCCAAAGCTAAATTTTCAAAATCACTTCAAGCAAGCAAGCCACGAATTAACAAAAAAAAAGAAATTCATTTAAAAAATGCAAGACATCCCTTTTTTGCCAAAGACAAAGCAGTTCCTATTTCTTTTGATTTAGGAAAAGATTTTTCTATTTTATTAATTACAGGACCTAATACAGGTGGAAAAACTGTCACTTTAAAAACGGTACGGTATTTTAATTTGTATGGCATGTAGTGGACTAAATATTCCTTGTGATGAAAACTCTAGTATTTATGTTTTTGATACTATATTTGCTGACATTGGAGATGACCAAAGCATTGCTAATTCTTTGAGCACTTTTTCTTCTCATATGCTTCATATCATACAAATCATAAAACATGCTACTGAGAATTCCTTGATTTTAGTAGATGAATTAGGATCTGGCACCGATCCTTTAGAAGGAAGTCATCTTGCTATTAGTATCTTAGATCATTTTAAAACAATAAAAAGTTTAGTAATTGCTACTACACATTATCAAGAATTAAAACAATATGCCCTAGTAACAGATGGTTTTGAAAATGCTTCTGTTGAATTTGATATTGCTACATTAACTCCTACCTATCGATTATTAATTGGTGTGCCTGGCAAGAGTAATGCTTTTGAAATTAGTAAAAAACTTGGCTTAGATGAAAATATTATAGCCAAGGCTCAAAAACACATGACTTCTCATCAAATTAATTTTGAGAATCTGTTGAAAACAATATATGATGATAAGATTTTGATTGAAAAACAAAAGACAGAAATTGGTAAAGAACTAGAACGCATTACTATTTTAAGAAAATCTTTAGAAAACGAAAATGAAATTATAAAACAACAAGAAACCACTCTTATTTATAATGCTAAAATAGAAGCTAGAAATATTTTACTAGATGCTAAAGAAGAAGCTAATCAAATTATAAAACAGATGAAATCTTCGATGAACCATAAAGAGTTAGAAAATGCTAGAAATACTTTAAATACTAAAATTAAAACCATGGATTTAACGGTTCCTACTACTTTAAATGTTTCAAAAAATACTTTAACACCAAAACAGATCAAACCAGATATGGAAGTGTTGGTTACAACTTTAAATCAAAATGGTATCGTACTTTCATATCCCTCTAAATCTAATGAGGTTCAAGTTCAAGTTGGAAATTTAAAAATGAATGTCGCTATCAAAAATCTAAAAATACCTAATAATATTAATAAAAATAATAATTCTTCTATGGTAAATTATATTAAAAATTCTTCTATTTCAAAGACTAAAATGATAAAATCAGAAATAAATGTAATTGGATTAAATGTGGAAGAAGCTCTTTTTGTAATTGATAAGTTTTTAGATGATGCTTGTCTTGCAAAACTTCAAACTGTTAGAATTGTACATGGTAAGGGTACTGGAAAATTAAGAAATGGTATTCACCGTTTTTTAAAAAATCATCCTCATGTTCAGTCTTTTCGTTTAGGTACTTATGGTGAGGGCGAAATGGGTGTTACGGTTATTGAATTAAAATAAAATAAATTTAAAAAGCCTATTTTTTGATTTTTTTACTTTCCTTTTTATGAATAAAATAGGCTTATTTTTGTATTTTTTGCTCGATTGCATATATTTTGTGCCCTTGTATTTCTAGAATGGTTTCGTCTTTTTCAAATCTTTTTTCATGCTCTTGTAGTTTTTCTTGATGTCCTGTTAGGATATCTAATATTAAATCTAATTTTTTTCCGTGCTCGTATTCTATTTTTGCTACTATATTTCCTATTCTTGTTAGTTCTTCTTGCATTTTGTCTTGCTTTTGTTCCATGGTTTCTTGTTTTTCTTGCATGTTGTCTTGTTTTTTTCCCATTTGGTCTTGTTTCTTCTCCATGGTTTCTTGTCTTTTTTCCATTGCTTCTTGCCTTTTTTTCATCTGATCTTGTTTCTTTTCCATGGTTTCTTGCCTTTTTTCCATTTGGTCTTGTTTTTGTATCATGATATTTTGATTTTGTATTATTTTTTGCTGTTCTTCCATCATTTTTTGTTGTATTTGACCTATTTGGTTTATTTTAGTTAATATTTCATTTTCTTGTCTCATTGCTTGACCTCCTTTCTTCTCTTATCATATTTATACTTTTTGATTTTTGATAGCTAGTAGTTGCATTATATAATCCATTTTTATACTTGTCAAGAAATTTTCATCGCCTTTTTTCGACATATAAGATACTTGTTACTAGATTATTTTGTAAAAGGAGATGATTTTTCCTATACAATAAAATAAAACCCAAATTACTAAATATTTTTTAATAATTATGGGTTATCTGTTACATCCACTTTTTTAATTCATTAAAATTATTTGATTTTTTTTCAAACTTTCTTGAACATCGATTACTCTTTGGTTAGAAGAACCACTATACTTTAATGTTGGATTTCGCATTTCGTCTACATATTGACCATCTACTAATACATCTATATACTTTAATACTTCTTTATCTTTTAAGTCTTTATCAAATGAAAATCCTGTCCAAGTCCATACATTTTTATTGGGAAATTTATCTTTAAAAGCTTTAGCAAGTTTAGTGGTTCCTTCTATATTTTTAGGGTGCATTGGTTCTCCTCCTAATATAGATAGCCCTTGTATATTTTCATTTTGACATAACTCTAATACCCTATCTATGGTTTTGTCGTTAAATTCTTTTCCTCCTTCAAAATCATGTGTTTCTGGATTAAAACATTGTTTGCAATTAAATGCACAACCTTGCATAAAGATTGATACCCTAACTCCTGGTCCATCTGATATATCCATTTTTCTGATTTTATTATATCGCATTTTTTCACTTCCTTATCTCTATTGAAATCTATCCATCCTCTTTATTATCTAAGTGAAGTACTCTTTCTTTAATTTCTTGTGTTCTTCCTTTGTTCCAAAAATTACTTCCTATATAACCACATGTTCTTCTTGCTACATTTAATGTATCATGATCTTTATTTCCACAATTTGGACAATACCATTCTAAGTCATCATTAATTAAGATTTCTCCATTAAATCCACATTTTTGACAATAGTCTGATTTGGTATTTAGTTCTGCATACATAATATTGTCATAAATAAATTGAATAATTTGTAAAACAGATTCTAAATTATTTTGTAAGTTTGGTGTTTCTACATAGGAAATTGCTCCTCCTGGACTTAATTTTTGAAATTCACTTTCTAATTTTAGTTTTGAAAAAGCATCAATTTCTTCAAATACTGGTATATGATAAGAATTTGTTATATAATTTTTGTCTGTAATTCCTTCTATTTCTCCAAATCGTTCTTTTAAGCATTTAGCAAATTTATAGGTGGTTGCTTCAATTGGTGTTCCATAAACACTATAATCGATATTTTCTTCTTGTTTCCATTCTTTGCATTTATCATTTAACTTTTGCATTACTTCTAAAGCAAATTGTTTTCCTTTTCCGTTGTCTGTATGACTGTGGCTTGTCATATATTTTACACATTCATATAATCCTGCATATCCTAGTGATATCGTAGAATAACCGGTCATGTAATAATTTATGAATACTTTCTCCTTTTTCAAGTCTTGCTAATGCCCCATGTTGCCATAAAATTGGTGCAATATCACTAGTTGCTTTGCTTAATCTTTGATGTCTTGCTTGTAAGGCTTTATGACATAATTCTAATCTTTCTTCATAAATTTTCCAAAATTTTTCTACCTCTTGACCAGATGATAAGGCAACATCTACTAAGTTAATGGTTACTACCCCTTGGTTAAATCTTCCATAATATTTTGACTTTCCTTCTATATAGTTTTTGGCTTTTGAAGGATTTCCTTCTGTTGTCCAAGGTGTTAAAAATGATCGACATCCCATACATGGATAACAATTTCCATTTCCATTTTTATCAATTTTATTTTGTTTCATTACTTTTTCTGATATATAATCAGGTACCATTCTTTTGGCTGTACATTTTGCTGCTAATTTTGTTAAATACCAGTATTTACTACCTTTTTTTACATTATCTTCTTCTAATACATATAACAGTTTTGGAAATGCTGGCGTAATATAAACTCCTCTTTCATTTTTAAAACCTAAAATTCTTTGATTTAAGAATTCTTCAATAATCATGGCTAATTCTTCTTTATATTCATCCGTTTCGCCTAAATACATACAAACAGATAAAAATGGTGCTTGTCCATTGGTATTTGTCATACTATTGACTTGATAATTAAAAGTTTGTACACCATCTGCTACTTCTCTTTTGGTATCTTGTGTTGCATATTCTTGACAAGTTTTTTCATCAAGTCCTCTTTGCTTATATTTTTTCATATATTGATTGAAACTGTCTCTTACAAATGGCGCTAAATGACTCAATGTTACAGTTGCTCCACCATAACTAGAACTGGTTACTGCTAATATAATTTGTGTGGTAATGGTGGCTGCTGTAATAAATCTATGTGGTTTTTCAATCATCACACCATTTATTAATGTTCCATTTTGTAACATATCTTCTAAATTAATTAATTCACAATTATGTAACGCATTTTGTGCAAAATAGTCTGCATCATGAAAATGTATAATTCCTGCATCATGTGCTTTTACAATATCTTCAGATAATAAAAATCTTCTTGTAATATCGGTACTTGTAATTCCTGCTAAATAATCTCTTTGTGTTGTGACTACTTTTGCATTTTTGTTTGAGTTTTCATTGTTCCAATACTCACTTTCTCCTTCTATTAATTCTTTTATAGATTGATCGGTAGTATTTGCTTTTCTAACTAATTCTCTTGTATATCGATAGGTAATATATTTTTTGGCTAATTGGTATTTTCCAACTTCCATTAGTTTTTCTTCTATAATGTCTTGGATGTCTTCTACTAGAATTCTTGGTTTATTTAATTCCTCTATATATTCTATAATTTCTTTAATTTGCTCTTTAGTTACCTTTTCTTTTCTTCTTACTTCATTATTGGCTTTTTGAATTGCAACCTTTATTTTTTCTGGATTGTATTCTACAATTGCTCCATCTCTTTTTATAATTTTCATACTCCATTTACTCCTTTCGTTATGAAATGAATTATATCACAAAAACAAAAAGAATTTGTTGCAATTGCAACAAAAAGAGAGTAAGTTTTTTTAAACCTTACTCCTTCAAGGAAAGTTTTTTTATTTCAATTTTATTTCATTTATGTTACAAGTTTATTACATTTTTCTTTTGCTATTTCACAAATTAAATCTGCTAATTTTTCAACTCCTAAGGTATCACTATTCATACATATGTCATAATTTGCATGATCACTCCATTGTTTTTCAGTATAATATTTATAATGGTTAGCTCTTAATTTATCTATTCTCTTGATTTCCTTTTCTGCCTTATTTTTATCAAGTCCATAAATTTGAGTTGCTCTTTTTATCTTGTCTTCCTTACTACTATAAATAAATACTTTTATCACATTTTTTCTATCTTGTAAAATAAAATCTGCACATCTACCAATAATAACACAAGAATCTTCTTGATCGGCTATCTTTTTTATTAACTCTGCCTCTTTTAAATATAATTCATCTGCATTATTTAATCCAAAATAATAACCATTATTCAAGCTTGCTAAACTTTCTCTTTTTTGTTCATGGTGTTCAATATATTCTTCGGATAGGCCAGTTTCTTGTGCTACCTTTTCAATAAAGTCTTTATCATAAAACTTAATCCCTAACTTATCTGCTATCATTCTTCCTACATATCTTCCTCCTGAACCATATTCTCTTGATATTGTAATAATTACTTTTTGTTCTAATTGATTATTAGTACTTGTATCATCTTTTAATGCTTCACTCTTATTTTGCTTTCCTTGTTTTAATTGTTTCATTTCTAATATTAATAAAATAGTTGCCACAACAAAAGCTAATCCATCTGCCACAGGTCCTCCATATAATACTCCCATTAATCCAAAACTATGACCTAATATTGATAGGGCAGGGATTAAAAATAAAATTTGTCTTGATAATGATAAAATAGCACTTTTTATACTTTTTCCAATTGCTTGGAAAAAGATTCCTGACGGAATTTGAACTCCATTTACAATACATAATAAAAGATAGGTTCTAAAAGCTAAACAAGCAAATTCCATGTAATTTTCATCACCACTACCAAAAATTGAGATTAATTTGTCTGGTATGGTTTGAAATAAAATAAAGGCAATGGTACTAATGATGATACTTGAACCTAATACCATTTTTAAAGCTAATTTTACTCTGTCAAATTTTCTTGCTCCATAATTATAACCAAAAATTGGTTGTGATCCTGCTGCAATACCAATAATGATACTATTTAATATTTGGCTAATTTTCATAACAATTCCAAGTACAGTAATTGGTATTTCAGATCCAAATTTTGTTTGGGCTCCATATTTTGCTAATAAATTATTTTCAAAAGCCATTACTACCACATAACTCATTTGTGTAATAAAACTACTAATTCCTAATGCAATTACTTTTTTTACAATATTCCATTTCATTTTAAAAGTTTGTTTATTTAATTGAATAGATTTAAACTTTTTAATATAATATACATTTAAAACAAATGTAACAAATTGACTAAAAATAGTTGCAATTGCTGCTCCTTCTACCCCCATCTTAAAAACAAAAATAAAAATCGGATCTAATATGGTATTGATAATAGCTCCTAATACCATACTTGCCATAGAATACTTAGGACTTCCATCTGCTCGAATAATAGAATTTAAGGTAGTTCCTATCATCATAAATGGTAAGCCTATTGTAATAATTCTTCCATATGTTAATGCATATTCTCTTAAATTTTCTGTACAACCAAATAGATTTAATAACGGTGATAAGAAGATTAGTGAAATACCACAAAGAAGAATTGATAATATGGTAGATACTAAAATTCCATTTCCTACTCCTTTTGCAGCCTCTTCTTTCTTTTTTTCTCCTAATTTTAAACTTAAATAACTACAAGCTCCATCTCCTAGCATTAATGAAAAGGCTAGCCCCACCATAACTAATGGAAAAACTACATTGGTTGCTCCATTTCCTAAATATCCTACTCCTTGTCCTATGAAAATTTGGTCTACAATGTTGTAGAGTGAATTTACCAGTAATGATATAATACAAGGAATTGAAAATTTTCGAATAAGTTTTCCTATTTTTTCAGTTCCTAGTATGTTTTCTTCTTTTTCCAATTTTAATTCCTCCTTCTTTTTTATTTCGTTTAAAAAGACAACACAAAAAATCTCTTGTGTTGCTTTTTTAGCATTTTTCTATTTTATCATATTTTTTTTAATCTGTCAAATTTTTTCTATTCTGTTCTTAAGGCTTCTACGGGATCTCTTTTACTTGCCATTTTTGCTGGTATTAAACCTGCTATCATTGTTAATAACATACTAATGACAACTAATATAATACCTGCTATTGGTGGTACCATGGCATGAACTGTTACTCCTGCTAAATGATATATTAGACTATTAATTGGTATAGTCAATAATACAGTGATTCCAATTCCTAATAATCCTGCTATGAATCCTACTATAAAAGTTTCTGCATTAAATACTCTTGATATGTCTTTTTTAGAGGCTCCAATTGCTCTTAATATTCCAATTTCTTTGGTTCTTTCTAATACAGATATATAAGTGATAATTCCTATCATAATAGAAGATACAATTAATGATATTGCTACAAATGAAATTAGTACATAACTGATGGTGTTTATAATTTGGCTTACTGATTTCATCATAATACCAATCATATCGGTATAGTTGATAACATTTTCTTCTTTTTGTTCTTCTCTTTGTTTTTGATTATAGTCTTCAATGGCTTTTGCAATTTTGTCTTTTGCTTCAAAGTTTTTTGGATAAATATTTATCGATGTTGGTGTATCTAAATCGATGGAAGCTAATTTTTCTAAATTCTTTTCATAACTTGCATTTTTATTTTCTGTATAAGTTTCCATCATTTTTGCTATTTCTTCACTACTTAATGTACTCATTGCCATTTTTTGTTCATTGGTTAAATTTGCCATTGTATAATTTTCTTTTTCTTCTTCTGTTGGAAATTTCAAACCTGAAAATACATTGATATCTTTGTTTTCTTTTTGTTCTTTTACAATTTGAGCTTCATTTGCTTGGTTAATTACATATTCTTTTAACTCTTTTGTATATCCAATTCCACTTGTTACAGAAGATTTTGCAACACTTTCTTCATTTTGTTTTATAATTCCAACAATTTTTATACTTTCTGCTTGTTGTATTTTTTCTTTCATATAGTCTTCATCATTTTCTTGATTTATCCATAGTCCATTTTCTTTTTTATAATAATCCGAATTTAATAATAGTTTAAAAGATAAATTTAATAATTCATCATAAGTATAAGAGGTTGCTTGTTGTGTTTCTTCTATTTTTTCTCCATTTTCTACGGCTTTCCATTTCTCTTTTAATTCTTCTTGTTTTTTTAATCCTAATGAATAAAGAGTATAGTCATCAATTCGACCATCTTCTTTTAAAATTAATACTACTTCATTATAATTTTTAGGCCAATTTCCTTTTACTAAATCAAATTGTGTTTTTAATAACTCTTGATTATCTAACATTTCAATCCATACATCTGTATTAGTCATCATCGAACTTCCAAACATAGTAGCAACAGAAGAATTATTTTGTGCTTCTATCATTTCTCCCATACCAAATGCATTCATAACAGTACTTGGATTTACTTTCACAATGCCATCTTTTGTGTTTTCTTGATATAAATTAATTTTCAAATCATATCCATATTGTATACTGTTACTATGATTGGTTATTTCATTATTTCCTTCTTCTAGGTATTTTTTTAATGCTACTAAATTATTATTTTCTTTTTTGTTGGAAAGCATGGTTACCATTTCATTCATGATGTCTGCTGAATAGACTCTTCCTTCTTCTTGCTTTTCATTTTTTTCTACTGTTCCCATCATAGATTCCATCATACTAGACATATCAATTGTTGATTCTTCTA
>CASUIT010000027.1 GCA_949455995.1 uncultured Clostridia bacterium | reverse complement strand
GCATAATCTTTAATAATTCTTTTTTGCTCTTCAATACTTGCATAATTTTCTTTATCTTCATCTCTAGACAATCTACAATATCCTACAACTGTCATTTTTTCCTCCTCACATGACCTGATATTGCCTATTTGCTGTATGTTAGCATACATTACAATTTAATTCCACCTGTTTCACAATAATTTTTTCAAGAATTTCGGGATAATTCTCTTTTCCAGATATAAAAATAGATATATGATATTTTTCTTTTTTATATTTTTCAATTATTTCTTTTGTTTCTTGTTTTTCTAATTCGTCTTTAGTTAAATAAATTTGCATATATTTTGTATTAGAGATTTCGTTAGAAGTAATTTGCATTTTATTAACTCCCTCATAATATTTCTCTCTAAATATTATGCAAAAGAGATTTATAAATTTCTCTTTTGTCTAAAAATTACTTTAGCAAAATTCTAATACTTTGATTTTATTATTTTTCAAATGCATCACTCCTCTCTATATATTAAGAACACAAAATTTTTATTAAATGGGTATTTTTAATAAAAACTCTTTCATATTATATAAATCTATTTTTTATATTAGATGTTGCATTTTTTGAAAAATTTATATTTTTTTGCTTAATATTTTATTCTTTTTATAAATTTAGCAATAAAGATAAACTTACACATATAATAAAAAAGTAACTATTGATATAGCTACTTATTTAATCTTATTATTCATTTATCAATTATTCGTCTTTTAAATATTTTTCCCAATCCATAAAAGCATGACCTATTCTTAATACTAATACTTTAGAATTTTCTTCATCAACTATATAAATATTATATAATTTCTTACATTGATTTTTCTAATATTTTTATGACCTGTCAACTCTTCATTTAAAATAAGCATACTTCCTGCTACATTTTCTAAATCTTGTTCGGTAGTTTTTGAAATTTCCACTATATATTTTTTCATAACATTTGCTCCAGTCTTTTACATATTATCTATGGATGTTTTCCATAAAAATAGTGTATTTCTTTTTCATAAGCTTGTTTGACTTTAGCTGTAGCAATTCTTTTATATCATCACTTCTAGGTTCATCAAGTTCATAATTGAATGTAATAAATTTTAAATTTTTAAAGTATTTTTCAGCTGATTTTATTTTTCCAGTATTATGTGTTACAAAAACTATTTCATTATCCATTTTATCTTTTCTCCTATATATTTTAACATCAATATTATTCTTTAATTACACTAATAAAATAAAAAACTCTTTCATTAACAGTTTTTAATAAATCTAATTTTCCATCTAGCTTATTTATTGCTAAACTAATACTTTCAGTTGTTTCTTTTGTCAAATAGTTATCTGCAAAATGCATATCAGTGATTTTTCTAGTAACCTTTTCTCTTTTAGTTATTTTTATATATATTTTTTAATCCTCCTCTAAAATTAAATATCATAGTAGGAAATTTCTATTTTATTTCCATCTAAATCTTCAATAGCAAAATTTCCTTCCATTGTTTATGAACTTCTGAATTATCAAAATCCTGTAGTCCTTTTATTGTTAATATCATTTCAATCATCAGATCATGTCTATTATCTTTAAAAGAATTTGACTTATGAATAATTATGTCTTTTATTTCTGGTATAATCATAGCTTTATTAAATAAATCCTTAATATTATTAAGTTCATCTTTATAGTTATAGTCTTTTTTAAATTTAACAATTATAAAGTGTTTCCTATATCCTCCCTTACGACTTAGATGTCTCATTTTTGGCAGAAAAAACCAATATAAATCAACAAATCTATATTGGTTTCTATTTTTATTTCAATTCTTCTTTTAATTTTATTCCATCTTTTAGTCCTTCAAAATAATATTTTTTATGAAAATAATAACTTTCAAAATCAATTGTTTCCACATAAACTTTTATCAATTTTTCAATACTATCTTTTAGCCAATTAAGATTATAGGGAATTTTTTCTTTTTCCACTTAATATCACCTCCTATTGATGTGTGATTTTATATCTGCAACTATTTTTATTATATATTTTATTATTATTTATTATTTCTTTAAATTCTTTCAATATTTATTTTCTTCCCAATCAATCGCTCCACAATCGATTTTGTGCTAATTAAATGCAAAATTTGATTAACTTATCGATATCAAAAAACAATAGGCAATATCAGGCATTTTTAATATTTTAGGTTGAAAGATAATTGTTATTTGGCTAGGCGAGCTAGTTTGAAATCAATGAGGCGTGCTCGTGCACGTTGATTTGATTTCAAACGTAGTCTCAACAACGCCAAATGACAATTATCTTTCAACCTTCCCCAAATTGTAAGAATAGACGGGAGTAAAGTCTGCTGGATGGGAAAATAAAACTAACCATTTTCCTATATAATCTTGCAATTTTATTGTGCCAAAAGTAGTAACCGCTTCAAAATCTGGTGCTTTTTGTCCTATTTTTACACTTCCATTCATCATTAATTCATAATCCATAAAAAAAACTCCTCTCTATTTTTTTATATTTTATGAGAGGTGTTTTTTTATGTTACAATTCTAAGCTTTTTTCTTGCTTTTTTGTTTATAAAAGATAAGTAAAAATATGCTAGCTATGATAAACAACAGGGAAAATGAAATGACTACTTGATTGTTTATTTTTTGTATTTCTTGACTTTCAAAATTATTTTGTTCTTTTCCTTGTATTTGCGTTTTGTTTGTGTCTTTTTGTTCTTGCTTATTTTTTTTGTATTCTTCAAATCTTTTTAAAAATTCATCATAATGATCAGGATATCTTGAAATTTTATCTAATACATATTCATTATTTATTTTAGAAAAAACTGCAAAACCATGGTTTCTATAAGAAGACCAAGTTGTATTGTTTTGGTCTACTGGTGTCACGGTAAATGTGATGCTAACATTTAATGTTTCATCTGATTCTCCTTCTTTTGAAATACCATATCCATTCATTTCATAACCTATGATTCTGTCTTCTATTGGTGTTTCTTCTGTCATAAAACCATCTAGGTAAGATTTTAAAGCAGATTGAAAAACCTGTTCTCTTTTTTTGTTTTCCTTTTCCCAAAATTCTGTTGCAAATACTACTTTGGGAACCCATAGGATCATACTTAATATAATGATAATACTATATACTTTTTTCATTTTTATTCTCCTTTTTCTATTTTTTCTAATACAATATCTGCTTTTTTTCCTTTGTATGCTAAGTGTAATGTAATTTCATCTGTTGCATCGTATTTTGTTAAATCAAACATACAAGTGGAAGTCATGATCCCATTTTCATCAATGCTTGCTCCTCCATTTTCTCTTGGTCCTTGTGTAAATTCGAATTTTTCCCCTCTAGTATTTGTTAAATATTTTTCAAAATTCCATTTTTCAAGCTCTTCTTCTATTTGTTTTTGTATTTCTGGATTGGCATAAGCATAGGATTCTATATAATTTAATAGATCAATTGATTTTAGTTTGTCATTTTCGTCTAAACTCCAATAAAATTCTAATTCTTCACTCATGCTTTTTTCGATTTCTGCTCTTGATTTTTGCTTTTCGGCTTTTAATTGTATTTTTATTTCCATTCCTGTATGATAGAGTACTGCTGTTTCTACTTTAAAATCTTCATTTGTTGTGCTTTTTTGTTGATAGATAACATTTTCTCTATGATACATTTTTTCTGGAACATCTACTTTAAAATTCCAATTACCTCTGATAGTTATTTCTTCATTTCCCATTATGGTTTCATTTTTAGATGCTTTGATACGACCTATATCAATATGCAATTCTTTGCTTTTTGGATAACTACTCTCTCCTCCTGTATAAAAATTATAAATTACTTTAATGGTATTTTGATTTTTTTCTAATACAAATACATTTACTCCACTGTTTACCATTTCTTTTGGCTCTATTTTTGTTTTTTGGCAAAATACTTTTAGGTCTTCTTCATATACATTATTCATGATAATGTTATTTTCATCATATATTACAATATCTGGAAAACTCATTTCCATTACTTGCTCAGCTGTTATGATATTTTTTATGTTTTCAGATAAAGTAACTTCAAATGTCATACTTAAAGTAAAATCATCCATTATCAATTCACTAACTTTCATACTTGTTGCATTATCTTCAATGATTTCTCCTGTTTCTTCATTTTCAATCCTAGTGTTTGCATTTTGTTCTTCCATCTGTGTGTCTTCTATGTATCCTTCGTTGATTGCTTTTTCAACACCTGTTCCAGTAAAATATTTGTTATATATTTTTTTTGATATGTCTTTGGCAAAAACAATTCCTGAGAGTGATACCATCATGATTGAGACTGCTACCATCGGTTTTATTTTATCTGCTATTTTTCTTTTACTTTTCATTTCTTCCTCCTTTAGAAGGTTAGATATTGCAATTTTTAGCTTGATTTCTTTTAGGGTTTCTTTTTTATTTTTCATTTTTATATCCTCCCTTCTTGTCTATTTCTTTTTTGATTCGTTTTCTTATTCTATATAGCCTTTGTTTTATGGTAAATTCTGATAATTTAAACTCTTTTGCTATTTCTTTTATTTTTTTAGCTTGATAATAGTATTGTTCAAATATTTCTTTGTCTTGTTTTCTTAACTGGTTTACGATTTCTTTTAATAAGTAAATTTCTTCTCTTTCTTCTTGCATCCATTCAAAATTTTCTATCCTATTTTCAAAGTCTGCTAAATCAAAATAGGTTCTACTTTTTCTTATTTTCTCCTGACTTAATTTTTTGGTAATTCCTGCTATGTATGGCTTGATTTTTTTATTTTCTTCTAATTTATTTTGATTTTTCCATAATACTAAAAAGGTATCTGAAATGATTTCTTCTATGTCTTCTTCTTTTAATTTTCCTTTTGCCATATGTATAGCAATGGTATATACATAATGATAAAAGCTATGGTATGCTTTTTGTATGTCTAACTTTCCGCTTCTTTTATAATTTTTTATTAGTTCATTTTCTTCCAATTTAGATCTAAACCCCTTATTTTTTATTTAAGATATCTTACACTTATATATTGTCGCCTTGCACAAAAAAAGTAACACTTTTTATAAATTTTAATAAAACCTTTTACACTTGAATTATATCATTCTTCGCCTGCAAAAATTCTGTAAGAATTTTTTTGTGGAATGTGTTTTTGTTGTATAGGAAAAATCCAACTCTTATTGAGCTGGATTTTCTGGTTTTTGCGTTCCTATTTTTTAGGACACCATCTTGTGTATATTATTACTTATCTTTTTTTAATGTTTCATTTAGTTGTTTTGTCATTCGAATCCCCATTCTATAATTAATCATATACATTAGTACAAAGATTGCAGTATATCCTATGTAAAAATACTTAGGCATACTTTTATAGGTTTCTACTATTCCCCAAAAGCGATAAGTCCAAGTATACATATAGATGGGTGGAATAATAAGTATTACTCCAAAATATCCTATGGCTAGTTTTAGGATGGGTTTCATTTTCTTACTCGTAATGACAATATAGGCTACTGCAATTGCATTACCTGAAAAAATAGATATGGTAATATATTTAGTAAGTGCTTCCCCAATTCCCATCTGTAGATAACTCCATACAGAATATCCTAAGGGATCATAAATTTTTGCTAAAGAGTAATCATCATTTTTACTGTCTTCCATTAATTGTGCAAAATTACCTATGGTATCACCTAGTTCTTGTATTTTTTGACGATCTAAATAGGATAGTAGTTCATCTGAATGAAAAAACATGCTAATTTGATTTTTGCTACACCAAGTATAAAAGGCAGATATCGTAAATATCAAATAAATTGTAATACTGGATACTACCAATACCAATAATGTTTTTACTACTTTTTTTACTACAAATTTCATTTTAAATTCCCCCTTTGCTTTAATAATTTCATAATTTTTGCAACATTTCTTTTAGATACTGTTTCTTGTGTATTGTCTTTTAGTTTTACTAAAACAGTTCCTAATACACTTGTATCAAAACATTTTACTTGTTGGATAGGAATGATACATGAGTTTGATATTCGGATAAAGTCTTTTGGTTTTAATAACTCTTCTAATTCATATAGCTTATATTTAATTTGGTAATTCCCTTCTATGGTTCTTACATAATTATGCTTGTCTTTGCTAAAAAAACAGATAACCTCTTTTAAGTCTATTACATATATTTGATTATTTTTATTGGCTACTATTTGATTTGGCATGGTATTAATATTTGATATATATTGTATGAGATTTTGCATTTCCTCTGTTATTTGTGGAGTATTTATTATGATTGATGTTTCCTTAAATTCACTTGATATATTTGTTTTTATTTTTATCTCCATTTCTTCCACCTCTTAATAATATTATACTATATTAAATTTCTATTTTCATCTGTTTTGTCCTTTTTTGCGATAACTGTTACTGTTTTTGGGATATATGCAGTTTTTTATAGAAAAAAATTCCTAGCAAGAAGATAATCCCTATGATTAACAGGATAGGAAAATAATTTTTCTTTTGTGATTCTTGTTTTGTTTTTGTGCTTACTTGGCTAATTTCATAAGCTTGTTCTAACTTTTGTTTTTGTAATTTACGTTCTTCTTGGTAATTCTTTTCTTCTTCAATATTTCTTTTATATACTTCTACTAGATATTTCCTTTTGGTAATACCATTAGGAGCTGTTACCTCTATGGTTATTTGGTTATTTCCTTCTATTAGATTTTCGTTTCCACTTATTTGTACAGTTGCTTGCTCGTTTTCTGGTATGGCTAATAAGTGAATACTTTCTAGCTCATTTGATATTTCTGCTTGATAATTGGTTTGATTGGTTTCAAAGGGAGGATTTAATAAAATGTTTTCAAGAGCTAATGTTTCTAAATTGGTATTTGTTGTTTCTTTTTGAATGGTTGGTTGCTCTTGTATAATTGATTCTTGTTCTTTTTCTATCTGAATTTGTTTTTCTTCAAAAGTGATGGGAATTAATTGTGCTACTTCATTATAAAATTCTCCTTGTAAGTTAAAATTAGCAGTTCCTTCTTCTTTTGCCTTAAATATAAATTTTGCAAGTTCTCCCTCTTTTGCTCCTATTCCTCCCAACTGGTCATACCAAACATGAATAATTTGATTTCCTATTACATTCGTGTTTTCTGGTCCTAAAATATAATCTAATTTATCCTTGTCAAAATACAGATAACATGTAAATGCTGCTGTTTTTTCATTTTTTATATTTATTACAATTTCTATGTCTTCTCCTTTTTTTATGGTCTGTTTTTGGCTTACTAATGTTAGTGTTGCTCTACTTTCTCCATAACAAACAGGAAAACTAAACACTACTATTAGTAGGATTAACATAAAAAGACTTTTCTTCTTTTTCATTATTAATACACCGCTCCTCTATCCTTGTTCTATTTTTTGTAATCCTAAAATATGCCTTTGGATTAATAATAAATCCACTGAACTTGGTTTTTTACCATTTTTATGAATATTGGTTGCTTTTTTAAAAATTCCATCCATCTCTTCTATTTCTAATATATGTCGTTGTAATACTAATAAATCTATACTGTTGATTTTTCCATCTCCATTGGCATCTCCATATAACAGTATTTGGTATTGTCTCAATAGGCTACCATTTTCTTTGATGCGTATTTTGCTTCCTGTTCCCACGATATCTTGGTCTTGTAATATTTGATTTTGATAATTTACTATTTCTATTTCTAAATTGGTTGTGATTTTTTGTTTCATGTCGGCTACCGTATTTTGGTTTACATCTAATCCACTTATTTCTAAATTATTTACTGTTAGGGAACTATCAAAGTGAATTTCTGAATCTTCTATTTTTCTTACTACTTTTAATTGGCATTTTGCTTGAATATTTGGATTTTCATTGGCAGTTGCTATTAATATGGTTTCTCCTTCTTGTTTTGCTGTTATGATACCTTGTTCTTGTATAGTTGCTATTTCTTGATTTTGACTACTATAAGAAATAGTTTTATCATTGGCATCTTCTGGTTTTACTGTTGCATGAATTTGAAAGGTATCTCCTACTTGCATATAAATTTCTTTTTGATCCCATACGATTTCTTCTACTTTACTATATACTGTTATTGTAATTTGGGCTTGTACATCATTTTCTTGCGATTTTACAGTAATGGTAGTATTACCAGAACGAATCGCTTGGATATAACCTTGTGCATCTACCGTTGCTACTTTTGGATCACTTGATATATATTGTATTTTTTGCTGATTGGCTTCTTGTGGTAAAATAGTTACTTGTAGTTGTTTTCTTTCTCCTTTTTGTAATACTTTGTTTTCTATGGTTACTTCTATTTTTTCGATTGGAACAAATTCTTGCTTGGTTACATAGGTTTGATAAATATAACCTACAATTCCATTTTCTAAGATTACTTTATCCCATTTTTCTCCTGCTTGTTTTCCTTTTGCAATTCTTGTCATTTTGTCTAAATGGTTAAGCGTAGTTATCACTTCATAAGAAGTGGTTGGTCCTGTTCGTATATTTACATTATTAGCATTACAATATACTTTTGTATTTTCTAGTGTAAAATCTTTTTCTTCGATATTAGGATTTTGCGTTGGTAATGTTTGCATATTCTCATAAACAGGAATGATAAATGTCATAGAGGTATCTAATAATCCTATCTTTTGATAACCTGTATAAATGGATTTTGATTCACTGTAGGGTGCTAACACATTTGTCATATATTGATGCCAAAATAGATCTTCTCCTTTTTCATCATTTACATCAAATTTTTGTAGATAAATCGTATTTTGTCCGATGTTAATATAACTAGATCCAATAAAAATTCCTCCACCTGTTATGGCTCTTTCTTTTGTATTCCACGGAATTAAGTATTTGTTCTTTATTTCTTGGCTTGCACCTTTTCCATCTTTGGCATATTGTAACCCATTTTTGATAGCTCCCATTGGTTCTGCTGAACTGGTAGCTCCTATATTATAAAAATTATAAAGTCCTTTAAAACCGTTCTACTTTTCCACTAATGGAATGATGGGATAAAAATGGCCCTACCTCTTGTTTGATGCGGGATGCTAAATGATATGGACTTACTTTTGAGTTTTGCCCTCCTCTTAATATTAAGTCTGCATAGGTTTCATTCATCGAAATATTATTGCCATTTCCATCTAAGTAAGAAACTTTTTGACGATAAAATTCAGTTCCATATAAAATCTTTTCAATTCCTTCTAAATTACTAGTATGCACATCATAAGAAAGTCCTTCAAATTGGAAAAGACGAACTTCATTTAAAAAATTTCTAGGATCCATACAATATTCTACTGCACTTTTTGAACTATCTACCCATCCAGCATCTACTTCTACATTATATTGACCTGGTGTTGTATTTTTCCAACGATCGGAATAATTTTTGGGTACTAAATTTTTTCCAAATACATTTTCTTGATTAATCACATAATTCCAATCTAAGTTGGTATATAATGCTGTAAATTTCCAATTGGGGTGTTTTTTTACTAATTCTCTTAAATATGGTTGATAACTACTTGGAAAATTTTCGATTCCATCTAGCTTAGTAGAGGCTATTGCCCCTAAATATAAAAAAGAACTTACTAATAAAAATAGGAAAAACAAAAAATATAAAATTAAAAAAATGTAATGTTTTTTATTTTTTAAAAATGTCATAACCTATCCTTTCTACTTATCCTTATTCATGTTTTTTCTTGTGCTTTGACAATAACTCTTTTTACCGAATCCTTAGTACAAGTAATAAGTGTTACTTCTCGCTTTCCTTTGGTTTCTTGCGATAAACAACTTACCTCTTCTGGTTTTACTAAAAAAATATCATAAATTTGATATTCCACCTTTCCCACCTCACGATCGGAAATAAAAAGTGAATTTCCTTTATTTAGTTTTTCTAAATGATAAAACATATTTTTATTTTGAAAATTATGCCCTGCTACACAAAAATTTCCTATTTTATTGGGATTAGCCCCCCAAAATTTAGTAACGCAAACATTTAATGCACTTTTAGAATATTTTTCTAAAATATAGGTTTCTAATTGAATATCTGGAATCACTAATTTTGCAATTACTTCATAACCTTTGTATTGTGTTATAAAATCTTCTTTTGGATATATTTGAATATTGGATGTACTAAGATTTTGTGTTTGATAGGATAAATTATTGGAGTATTCATCCTCCTTATTTTTTCCAATTTGACTTTCTTTATACTTTTCCATTCCAAAAGTTGTTATCATACTAAGTATTGCTAATATTAAGATTCCAGTTAACCATTTTTTCTTTTTCATTTTTTTCCCTTTCTTCTTTTTCCTACGATTCTTTGAATTTTTTTTTGCCATTGCAAGGTTTTTATCTTATTCAAAAAATTCCCCACTAAACCCAAAAAAATGTTGGGACTATGGGGATTTTTTTATTGTTTTTTCGTATAATAAAGATAAGAACTAACTGCTCCTATTAAAATAACAATTATTGGAATATACATATTCTTTCCTGTTTTTGGTAATTTTGTAGGCATTACTTCTGGATTTACTTCTTCTACTTCTTGGTCAGGCTCTGTAGGTGTTGTAGGTGGTGCATTATCTGGTTGTGTGGTTGTACTTGCTTCTACTACTGTATATTGAAAAGTTTGCTTTGCAATTTCTTGATCTGAATTATCTCTATCAATTAATTTTAAGGTAATACTATAATTTCCTACTTCACTAAAAATTCCTCTTGCTTGTAAAATTTGGGATACATCTTTACCTCCTATTTTATATCCTTGTGCTTCTCCCCATCCACTTTGGATAATGTCATGTTCTAAATTAGATTGATCATTTGCTAATAATTGCACTGTTGCTCCTGCTGGTGTGGTAGCTTCTGCAATTAGTCTTGCATGTTCATAATAATGTCCCATTGGCGAAGAATAAGATAGAGTCATTGCTTTTTCTTCTCCTTTTATGATATCTCCTGTGTGTTCTAATTTTAGAGTATAGTCTACATATTGTGGTTCTACTGTTACATTTTTAACAATTGGTGTGGTAATGTCATCAAAAGTAACAGAAGCATCTGGGTTCGCTAACCCTTCTGCTGTAATGGTAAATTCTGTTGGATTTGATGTGGTTATATCTGCTTTTGCTTGAAAGGTTACACTCATGTTGTTTCTTGGATTGCTTCCTCCTGTGGAATCATAATAAGTGGTTCTTATTTTATCTCCTGTATTATTGGCGGTTCCTCCTTCTACTGCTATATAATCAAAAATATTGTTATCATATGCAATATCAAATGTATAGGCTCCTAAGTCTTGTCCAAATCCAATGGTTAACGTTACTTCTTCTCCTGGTCGAATTGTTGTTTTATCTGTTTGAATGTCTATTGTATCTAGGCTAGCTGCATAGCTACTTCCTGTTAAGATAAGTACACAAAGTAAAGTTACCATAGTAAAAATGCTAATTATTTTTTTCATGAAAAATTTCCTCCTTTTTTGTTTTATATTTCTATTATGTCATTTTTTCTTTTAGATTATTTAGTAAAATTTTCAAAAAAATAAAGAGCGCGCATGCAGCACGCTCTCCTCATTTTGGAAATATTTTATGTATTTTTCCCACATTGATAGTTTTGAACTTGTTTTAATTTTTTTATTCCTTCGCTTTGCTCTTTTATAATAGAATCAGCAATTATTCTTAATCTTGGATCAATACGATATTTTAACAGATTTTCACTCATATGAATCGCTCCTTGATGATGTGGTATCATCTCATTTACAAAATTTAGATTAATATTGATACAACGAGGACTGTTTTTCATTTTTTCTATCATATTTTTTGTAATTTCTAAATATTTTGTCATGTAAGTATTGACATCTTTTGAAGTATTTAGAAATCTAGATGCGTTTTTTAGTATTTCTTTCATTTGTTCAATTTCTATTGTTTGCATTTTTATGATATTTTTTGCAATTTGTTGTAATGGCTGATATGTTGTGTATGATAATACATTTTCCGACATTTCGATGGCTGCTTGATGATGTGGTATCATACATTTTATAAAATTAATGGTTATGCTATTTGTTGATTCTTGTGATAACATTTTGTCTGCCATTTGTTTTAGTATTTCATCAAATTGGATTAAATATCTTTTTGCTATTATCATTCTAGTATTTTGCATTTTTTTCATCTCCTTTTTCTATATCATATAAATTTTTTATTAAAATGTTACTTAAATATAAACTTGATATACTAAAAAGGTTAGTATGAAACTAAATTGATATTATAGGAAAAAACACCCCTCGCAGGGTGTTTTTTCCTTGTTATAGAATTGGCAAGTCTTCAAAAGAAGAAACTGGAATATCTTTTAGGATCTCCTCTATTAGCTCTTTTTCTTCCTCTAAAGAGGGCTCTTTTTCCATGAGCTCCATTATTTCAGTCGAATTTTTCTCTACATTACCATCTAACACGGATTGTATGGTATGAAATACACCAATAGAATACCAGTTTTGATAATGTCTTTCTAATTCTTCTTCCTGCTGACACGTCTTAGTGTTTTTGCCTACTCCAAAACTTACCATCATAAGAACTATAATAGTTAATATTTGAAGTAGGAAATTCTTCCGCTTCATTACTTTTTACCTCCATTTTTGTTTTATGTTAATATGTTAACATATTTTTAAAACTCTTCAAGTATTTTTTTGTTTTTCTTTATTTAAAATAATATTTAATTGTGAAAGAGACTATTTTTTTACTGTTATACAATTTTTCACACTTTTCTCGTTAAAATTAAATATTATTATTGAAAATTATGTAAAACTGTTTATAATATGCACATAGCACCTTGAAAACTAAAAATGTAACTGTTAATTGCAAGAAAGGAAAACACTATGAAAAAAAACTAACAAATCAATTTTACCCCGTAAACCCTTTACAAAATGAGGAGGTCTTTATATGGCAGAAGAAATGGAAAACTTTTGGACTAAACGATAAAGAAATTAAGATTTATTACCCAGAACTAACTACTTTTGAAGGCAAACTGTTTTATCAATTCTTGCTAATTACAGCAAATGATGGAGACTATCCAAAGGAAGAAACACAGTTAGAAAGTAGCCAAGAATATGTGGAAAGCTTTTTAGAAAAATCAAAATTGATTATTCAGATGAATTATACATTGCCTATCCTACTGAAACTATTGAAAAACAAATTTATTTTCAAAGTACTACGCCTGTAGGCGATGAGGTACTAAATAATTTAGCAAATGGCGGATTTACCTATTCATCCATAAATAAGTTGCTCAATAAATATGTAGCTTATCGGATAGCAGGAAATATCTATGACTTGTATAATTATCTTAATTTTAAAAATTCTTATAATCCAATAGAAATTCCCGAAGAAACTTTAAAGGAATTGGAAGTAGAATAATCAATACATTTTTGCCCTCCCTAATTTAATAAATTAGGGAGGGCTTTTCTTTCTTGTAGAACAACAAAAGGATTCTGAGTAAAATCTTTTAGACTACTTACATCCTTGTTTTTGTTCGCCGTCTACCACCTTTTTGTGCTACTCAATATAAAAAATCTTCTAAATGAGCTTGTATATATTCCACATCTCTTTTTATTGTTTGTGGAAAATATATGGAATACTCTGCTATTTCATCAATGCTATACCCTTCTCTAAAAAAAAGGTCTGCTACTTCTTCTCTTCTTCTTTGTATTCTTATTTTTGTCTTTGCAATCAGAGCATTCTTCTTATTCATACAATACCTCTTGGGTTTATATTCTTTCTTATTATATAACATTTACATAATTTTTGCAACATTCTACATACTTTACAAATTACTTACTTTTTGATATGATATAAAAAATATTAATTAAATGGTGATTTTATTTTGAAAAAACGGAAAACATATGAAAAATAGCTCTTATAAGAAGCGGAAAGCATATGAAAACTTCTTATAAGAAATCTCAAATTAAAAAATCTATCTTAACAATAGCCTTTATCATAACTTCTATTTCTATTTTATTTAGTAAATTTAATATTTTCCCTTTAGCATCCCAACAAACTCTTGCCAAACAAGAAACAAAGGAAAATATGATAGAAGAAAATACAATAGATGATACTGATACCATACTAGAAGAAACTTCTTTAAATACTGCAACAGATATAGCAGTAGAGATAAAACCAACAGAAGACGAAAATATAAAAAATCTTGTACAAAAAATTCAAGAAGAAAATCATCTAAATGATAAAAACTTTGCTTTTTTCTATTATAATATAGATAAACAAGATTACTATTTCTATAATGAAAATACCTATTTTACTGCTGCAAGTACAATAAAAGTTCCTATTTGTATGTATCACTATGACGAAATAAATGATGGTAACTTAACCCAAAATGACAAATTTTTATATACTAGTGACTGTTACGAAAAAGGCAATGGAACTACTAGTGTTACTTATTCAGTGGGACAAGCTGTTCCTGTTGATTTTTTAATAAAACAAAGTATCGTAAATAGTGACAACACTGCAACAAATATTTTAATTAAAAATTTAGGTTCTACTAAATATCGAAAAGATATTGCAAAATATACAACCAAAGAATTATCTAGCAATTTTTACAAAGACAATATTACCTCTGCTACCTACTCATATGATGTATTAAATTACTTATATGAACATAGAAATGATTATTCCGAATTAATAGAATATATGAAACAATCTTCTATGGGACAATATTTGAAAAAATATATTACTTCTTATGAAGTTGCTCACAAATATGGTAGTATTGATGGCTATGTACATGATTATGGAATTGTATTTGGAGAAAATACTTACTTTATTGGTGTTTTTACCAAAAATGTTCCTAATGCTGATGAACTTATCGCAAATATTAGTTTAAAGGTTCTAAATTGCACTCTAGAACCTTTAAACTAAACATATTTTTCAATTACTACCACTGTTCTTTTACTTCTAGTGACTCCTGCAAATTCTTTAACAATAAATTTTCCTTTTCCTCTAATGGTAATAATGTCATTTAATTTTATTTGTTTAGAAGCTTTTGTCTCATTTTGTCCATTGATAAAAACTCTTTCTTGTTCAATTATTTGCGAAGCTTTACTTCTTGAAGTTCTTGCTAAATCTGACACAAAATTATCTAACCTTAAAGATGGAACAATAATTTTTACTTCTTCTACCTTTATTTCTCTTTTTCGTAAATTAGATATCTCCTTTAATGTTATTTTACTATTTTGAAATCTTGTTAGGTTTGGTATTTGTTCTTTTAATAGTTCGGAAAACTCTTTTAATGTAATGATATCTGCTCCTTCTTCGTAAACAATGATATCTCCCACTTTTTCTCTTTTTAGTCCTAGTTTTACAATTCCTCCTAAATAATTTTGGTGTCTATATTTTCCTTTTTCTTCTTCTGGCAGTAAAACTCTTACTACATTTATTATTTGGTTTTTATGTTTTTCGATTATTTTTTCGTCGTACTTTTCTGGATAACAAATTACTATCTTTCTTTGTGCTTCTTCATATCCTCCATATAATTGATAATTTTTATATTGCATCTTTTTTAAGAAATTTTCTACTAAAGATACTTGGTACATGTCTAAAAAATTAGTATATTCTATTTTATTTCTGGTTTTCGAAAGTTCTATTTTATCTAATAGCTGTGCTAAACACATTTTATCTTCTGACCTTTTGTAATCTTTTAACAGTTCTTTATGTTCCATTTTCTTCCTACTCCTTACTTGGACAAATTTTATGAGATGTGATAAAATCTTTTATTATTTTTTGTTCATCTAATCCATAAATTTCTTCTAATTCTTCTACAGTTCCATGCTCAATGTATTGGTCGGGATATGCATAGTTTTTTACTGTTATTTCTTTTAAATTTTCTTGTATTATAATTTCTTGTACTGCAGTTGCAAGTCCATTTATAATAGTTCCATCTTCTATGGTTATGACATTTTTTGTTTTTTCTATTGATTTTTTGATGCTATCTTTGTCCATTGGTTTTAAAAATCTTGTATTGATTACTTCTATGGTAATTCCTTTTTGCTCTTTTTCAATTTCATTTGCTATTTTCATGGCTCTTGCTACTGTTTTTCCAATTGCCATGATCGTTAAATCTTTTCCTTTTTTTAAGATTTCAGCTTTTCCTATTTGTAGTTTCTCTTGTTTTTCTATTTTATATTCGTCTTCTCCTCCTCTTGGGTATCGAATCACGGCTGGCTTGTTGAGAGTTACTGCAAATTCAAGCATTTTTTCTAGTTCTTTGAAATTTTTAGGAGCCATGATGGTCAAATTGGGAACTAGTCGAAAAAATGACATGTCTAATGTTCCTTGATGTGTCTCTCCATCTGCTCCTACTACTCCTGCTCTATCTACACACATAATAACTGGCAGTTCTTGTATGGATACATCATTAAT
>CASUIT010000026.1 GCA_949455995.1 uncultured Clostridia bacterium | reverse complement strand
ATTTTTTATTTTATCACGGAAGGATTTATTTACACAACTTTTTCTATACTCTCTTCAAAACAAGGTTGGACCCCAAATTGTATTAGTGCTTGTATAGATTTGTCAGACTGCTATCAAAAAATTAATGATACTAATAATGCTTTTTTTTCATTACTTAGAAGTTTTGAATTTGACAAACCACAACCAGAAATATGTTGTAAATTATGTCCTAATAATATTTTATTTCCATCTAAAATCATTACTCCAATTCCAACTTTTATATACTTATCCATACTTTACACCACCTTAAAATTAATCTACTTTTTCATGATATATTACTTCTTTTCCATTATTTTTAGCATATTCAATTTCATTTTTTGTACTATTTCCAATATATCCATCAATATTTACAACATATATAGCATCACTTATATCAATTTTCTTTCTATGAATTTTATCTAAAATACTAGCATCAACACCTTCATATCGCTGTCCATCAATATTATAAACACATTGAATAACGGCATAGCCTTCTTTTAATTCCAATTCTTCAGCAATTTTCATCATTTCTTTTGAATATCTCATACTTCCACAAATTGTTATTACTTTAATTTCCATTTGTAAATCCTTTCCTATTTTACTAAATCCAAATTTCCATTGATAATTTCAGGTGAAAATCCACTTATCTCATCAAACAAAATTCCCTCTGGCACTTCATTCCATAGGTATATTTTCTTATCTTCCATAAAAGCTTCATATAGTTCAAGAAATGTTGAACCACCAACATAATTCTTTTTACCATTTTTGTCAAAATTTAAAGTTAATACTGCGTCCATTGATTTTATTCTATCTCTACTTCTCCTAAACATTTCACCTTTCATTTTTGCGTGTTCCTCTTTTCCCCTAGCATACCATTCGTTTTCAGCATTAGGATTTTCGTATGTATGAGGTAAAAATACTTCCCAGCCATTTTCTTCTAGTTTTTCTTTAATTGGTGGTATATCCTTATAAAAAGCTTTGCTACATATTATAAATATTTTGTTCATATATAAATCACTCCTTTTATTATTCTATTTGCCAAACATTGTTCGCAATATTTCATTATATTATAATAAATTTAAAAATTCAACATTTTTCAAATAAAAACATAATTTTAACATACAAATAATTACCTGCCTTATATATTGTAATTTTTTAGTCTTTCCATTGGTCTGTAAATGCCTTTAAATCTCTTTTGGTTTCTTCTGATAACTGATTATATTCTATATTACTAATTGCTCCTTCAAGAGTATATAAATGAACTAAACATATTTCTGGATATTTCAATTTTAATCTAAACCAAGTATCTTTACTTCCAATTTCTTTTAGTTTTTCTGCTGAATTTATACCTATCGTTTTTAGTTTTCTTTCAATTTCTTTTCCAATATTTTTTAATGAACTTAATTCTGCCATTTTTTACCTCCCTTCCTTTATATTTTTACACATCAAAAAAGGAATGTCAACATATATTCTATGTCTACATTCCTTTATTTTCAGTATTTTTTGTTCGCATTTATATATATTCGTTGACAAAACGAACTGATTTTGCTGATTTTTAGTTTTTAAAAAACTGTGTAATCCTCTATTTATGCGTTTTTTCCGCAACAGTTCTTATACTTTTTGCCCGAACCACAAGAAGACTTTATTTCTGTATTATCAATACTATAAAATACTATTTATACTAATAATATTGCAGATTATAGTGATTTATATTTATTGTATTATTAGTATTATTTTTGTATATGTTTTCTTATTTTTTGCAAACAAAATGCAAACAATTTAGTATGTTTACATAGTTATGTTTACTTATTTAATCTCTGTAAGTATTGCTACTACTGATTTCTTCCACAACAGTTTTTGTATTTCTTCCCACTTCCACATGGACATAGATCATTTCTACCAATTTTAGGTCCTTCATTGCGAATGGTTCTATCTACATCAGTTCCTATTTTAGATCCGCCATCTACACTATGGATTGCTTCTAAGGCAGCTCCTGTAATTTTTACAGTTTCTTGTCTTTTGGTTTCTCCTTGTTGTCTAATATTCATTAATATTTTAGTTACATCTAATTTTATGTCATTTACCATTTCATCAAACATGTCAAATCCTTCTAATCTATATTGCACAACAGGATCTTTTTGACCATAAGCACGTAAACCAATACCATTTTTTAGTTCATCCATACTGTCAATATGGTTCATCCATTTTTCGTCTACTACTTTAAGCATAACTACTCTTTCTAGTTCTCTCATTTCGTCTGAACCAATTTCTTGTTCTTTGGCTTCATAATTTTCCATTGCTTTTTTCTTTAATTCTTCTAAAACGTTTTGTGAATTTGTTTTATTGTTTTGAATGGTATCTAACATATTGATACCAAATATATTGGTTATTTCTGTATTTAGGGATTCTACGTTTAGTTCAGAGTTCTCTACATTGATAAACATAGAAACAATACTTTCTGCTACGGATTCAATCATAGAAACAATGTTATCATGTAGATTTTCTCCATCTAATACTTGTTTTCTTTGTTTGTAAATAATTTCTCTTTGTACATTCATTACGTCATCATATTTTAATACATTTTTACGGATACCAAAGTTTCTACTTTCAATTCTTTTTTGTGCTCTTTCTACAGATTTTGAGATTGGTTTTAATTCAATTGGCATGTTTTCGTCTGCTCCTAAAGCATTGTATACTTTTGTAACGGTATCGCCACCAAATATTTTCATTAAATCGTCGTCTAGTCCAATATAAAATTTAGATTCTCCAATATCACCTTGACGTCCAGAACGTCCTCGTAATTGGTTATCGATTCTTCTTGATTCATGTCTTTCAGTACCAATTATTTTTAGTCCTCCAGATGTTATTACTTTTTCTTTTTCTTCTTTTATTTGCTCTTCGTATTTTTTTACTAGTTTTCTAAAATCTTCTCTTGCTTTGATGATGTCTTGATTGTCTGTTTCATAATAAGTATCTGCTTCTTCTATTAATTCATGTGGTATTTTGTTTTTTCTCATTTCTTCTTTTGCTAAAAATTCACTGTTTCCACCAAGCATGATGTCTGTACCACGTCCTGCCATATTGGTTGCTATGGTTACGGCTCCTAATTTACCTGCTTGTGCTATGATTTCTGCTTCTTTTTCATGATATTTTGCATTTAATACCTCATGCTTAATTCCTTCTTGTTTTAATAATTTACTTAATTTTTCTGACTTTTCGATGGATACTGTTCCAACTAATACGGGTTGACCTTTTTTATGACTTATTTTTATGCTTTCTACAATGGCTTTAAATTTTGCATTTTCGTTTTTGTAGATTACGTCATTTTCATCTTCACGTATCATTGGTTTGTTGGTTGGTATTTCTACAACACTTAAACTATAGATTTCTTCGAATTCTCCTGCTTCTGTCATAGCAGTACCTGTCATTCCAGATAGTTTGTCATACATTCTAAAGAAATTTTGGAAAGTAATGGTTGCTAGTGTTTTGGATTCGTCTGCAATTTTTACATTTTCTTTTGCTTCTATTGCTTGGTGTAATCCATTATTATATCTTCTACCATACATAATACGTCCTGTAAATTCATCTACAATTAGTACTTCTCCATCTTTTACAATGTAATCGATATCTTTTTTCATAACACCATGTGCACGTAGTGCTTGGTTTACATGATGTACTAAGCTAGAATTTTCTAAGTCATTAAAGTTTTCAAGGTTAAATGCTTCTTCTGCTTTTTTGATTCCTTTTTGTGTTAAAGATGCGGATTTTGCTTTTAAGTCAATAATGTAATCGTACTTTTCGTTGTCTTCTGCTTGGTCATAGTCTTTTACATCTTCTTCTACAATGACTTTAGGTGTTAATTTTTTTACAAAGTTGTTTGCTTTTCTATATAGATCCGAAGATTGATTGGCTCTTCCAGATATGATTAGAGGTGTACGTGCTTCGTCAATTAAGATACTATCAATTTCGTCTACTATAGCGTAGTGTAACCCTCTTTGTACTAATTGGTTTTTATAGATTACCATATTGTCTCTTAAATAGTCAAATCCAAATTCATTGTTCGTACCATAGGTAACATCTGCATGGTAAGCTTTTTGTTTTTCTTGTGGATCCATTCCAGCAATGACTAATCCAACAGATAATCCTAAGAATTTGTATAGTTTCCCCATCCATTCACTGTCTCTTTTGGCAAGATAGTCATTTACTGTTATAACATGTACTCCTTTTCCCTCTAAGGCATTTAAGTATACTGGTAAGGTTGCAACTAGCGTTTTTCCTTCTCCTGTTTTCATTTCTGAAATTCTTCCTTGATGTAAAATAATACCTCCTATTAATTGCACATCAAAGTGCCTCATTCCTAGTACTCTTTTAGAGGCTTCTCTTGTTACTGCAAATGCTTCTGGTAAAATATCGTCTAAGGTTTTTCCTTCTTCTAATTGTTTTTTAAAATATGGTGTTTTTTCTCTTAATTCATTATCACTTAGTTTTGAAATTTCTTCTTCTAATTCATTAATTTTTTCTACTAATGGTCTGATTCTTTTTACCTCTTTTTCACTATATGTTTTAAATATACCCATTTTCTTGTATTCATTCCCTTCTTCTGTTTTTATATTGTAGTTTTTTACTTTGTTACTATATCATTAAAATCTGTTTTTATCAAGTATTATTTTAAAATTAAACACATATATTTTAATATATTTATTTTAATGTGAGGTATCTTATATGTTTATTTATAATGTTAAAATTAATGGTAGTAAAACTTTTCGATATTTTTTTATTGGTATTGTCCTTTTGGTAATACTTCTTGTTGGATTGGTAAGTTCTAAAATTTTTCATGGGGCTAGTCATTCTTTGGAAAATTCTTCTTGTTTGCCACAAAATAAAGTTTCTAAATTGTCTACTTCTAACTATACAAATGTGTTAAAAACAGTTCATGAGCACATAGATGATTATGTGGGGCTTCAAATTAATTTTATTGGATATGTCTATCGTGTTTTGGATTTGCAAGAAAATCAGTTTATTTTAGCTAGAGATATGATTATTTCTTCTGATTTTCAGTCTGTTGTGGTCGGATTTTTATGTGAGACCGATCAAGCAAAAGATTTTACAGATGAAACTTGGGTAGAGCTAACTGGTACCATTACCAAAGGTGATTATCATGGTGATATGCCTATTGTTAAAGTTACTGATATAAAAAAAGTAGATAAACCAAATGAAGAATTGGTTTATCCGCCTGATGAAAGTTATATTCCAACTAGTGGAGTTCTTTAATACATACCTTATTTTAAATTTTCTAGTTTGCTTGGGATAACTTTAATGAAATGATAACTATTCCCATTCAATGGTTGCAGGTGGTTTTGAAGTAATATCATAAACAACTCTATTGACATGACTTACCTCATTTACAATACGTGAGGATACTTTTTCTAAAATCTCATAAGGAATTTTACTAAAAACACCTGTCATGAAATCTGTTGTTTCAACTGCTCGTAAAGCAATTGTATAATCATACGTCCTTTCATCTCCCATAACACCTACTGATTTTAGATTAGTCAATACTGCAAAATATTGATTAATCTTTTTGTGAAGTCCTGCTTTTGCAATTTCTTCTCTAAAAATTGCATCAGCGTCTTTTAATATGTCTAACTTTTTGTCTGTAATATCTCCAATAATTCTAATGGCTAATCCAGGACCTGGAAATGGTTGTCTATATACTAAATTTTCTGGGATTCCTAATTCTAATCCTGTTTTTCTAACTTCATCCTTAAATAAATCTCTTAGAGGTTCTACTATTTCTTTAAAGTCTACATAGTCTGGCAATCCTCCTACATTGTGATGACTTTTTATAACAGAACTTTTCCCTAAGCCACTCTCAATAACATCTGGGTAAATAGTTCCTTGTACCAAAAAGTCTACGGTTCCTATTTTTTTAGCTTCCTCTTCAAATACTCGAATAAATTCTTCACCTATTATTTTTCTTTTGGTTTCTGGATCTGAAACACCTGCTAATTTTTCTAAAAATCTATCTTTGGCATTTACTCGTATTAGGTGAATATCAAATTGCTTTTTAAAGATTTCTTCTACTTCATCTCCTTCGTTTTTGCGAAGTAAGCCATGGTCAACAAAAATACAAGTTAAATTTTTGCCAATTGCTTTTGATAGTAAAACAGCTGCTACTGATGAATCTACTCCTCCCGATAAAGCACATAGAGCTTTTTTGTCTCCTATTTTTTCTTTTAATTTTTGAATGCTTTCTTGGGTAAAAGATGAAATTACCCAATCACCTGTACATCCACAAATTTTAAATAAGAAATTTTTTATTACTTGCATTCCATTTATTGAATGATTTACTTCTGGGTGAAATTGAATGCCATATAATTTTTTTTCGACATTTTCCATAGCAGCATTTGGACAAAGTGGTGTGGAAGCAATGTTTTTAAATCCTTCTGGAGTAGTTTGTACATAGTCTGTATGGCTCATTAAAAAGTCATTTGTACTTTCAAATCCTTGCAAAAGTAAAGATTTATTATCAATAGAAACTTTTGTTGTTCCATATTCACGCATATTGGCTTTTGCTACTTTTCCTCCTAGCATTTGAGTCATAAGTTGCATTCCATAACAAATTCCAAGGATTGGTATTCCTAAACTAAAAATTTCTTTTTCACATTTGACCGCTTCTTCTCCATAGACACTAGCTGGTCCTCCTGTAAAAATAATTCCTTTTGGACTTTTTTGTTTAATTTCTTCTATGGTTATATTGTATGGAACCACTTCTGAATAAACGTTACATTCTCTTATACGTCTTGCAATTAATTGATTGTATTGACCTCCGAAATCTAGGATTAATATTAATTCATTTTTCACTTGCTTTACCTCCACTATAAATTTGTATTATTTTATCATGTTTTGCTAAAAAAGTAAAGAAAGATTATTTTTTATCAAATATAGTTTTAAATACTCCTTGTTCAATTAAGCTTGCAAAAATATTTTTAAATATAATTAGTACAATAGGTCCAATTAATAATCCCATAATGCCAATAATTTTAAATCCTGTATACATAGCAATTAATGTAAAAATAGGATGTACTCCAATATTTTTACTAACTAATTTAGGTTCTAACAATTGTCTTGTAACAGACATAATGATTAATAAAACAATAATTGCAATTCCTAAATTTAAATCTCCATTAATAGCACAAATAATAGCCCAAGGTATCATTACACTACCTGAACCAAGTATAGGAAGAGCATCCACAAAACCAATAAATAATGCCATTAATAATGGATATGGTATATTAAATCCTATAATTTGCAAAATATATAGACCAATTAAAGAAATAATAAAAGAAACTAAAATTAAACTCGCTTCTGCTTTTAAATAACCTCCTAATGTTTGAATTAATTCTTTTAAATGTCTTCCAATTCTTCTTACCCAAGTTTTAGGAAGATGGTGTTCTATTTGATCTAAAATATAAATTTTATCTACACATATAAAATATAGAGCAACTACTGTAATACCAATACAAATAGCAATAGATGGCAGACTAGTTACGATATTAATTAAACCTGTAAGTGAATTTCTTAGCCAGTTAGATGCTGTATTTAGTATCTCTCCTGTAGAAGTTTGTACTACATTTAATATTTCATCGGATAAATGTACTTTATCAAAATCAAAGTGATTGATAAAAGCTTGAAATTGTATGTAGGCTTTATCAAAATAATCATTTAGCCCTTGTAATAAACTAGAAGATTCTGAAAATAAGGTAATTAAAATCCATGTTAAACTTCCTAAGATAATAGCAGATACCAATATAAATATAATAATAGAACTACTTCTTCTGGTCAATTTAGTTTTATTCATGATCAATTTGATTGCTGGTTCTATCATTAGTGATATGATAAATGCAATTAAAAATGGCATATAAAAAATAGATAATTTTAGAGCAAGATATAATCCTACCAAAAGTAATACTACATATAATATATTTTTAAAAACCCTTGTCCAATAAGATACATCAATAATCATGACTTCCTCCCTATCTTATTGTATGTAAAAGAACGGATATTATCCATTCTTTATAGAATTTTAGAATTATTGTGCATTTTTTTCATCGTTGCAATTACAAATTCCTTGTAACGTATCACAAACTTGTTGTTTTCCTAATTCTCTATCATTATTTGCTAAATCTCCTAATGTTAAAATTCCAACTACTTTATTGTTTTGGTCACATACTGGTAATCTTCTAATTTGATTTTGAGACATTTTGCTTTCGGCATTTGTCATTTCATCTTCTTGTGTACAAGTACATACATCACATGTCATAATTTCACTTACTGTGCAGTTTTTAGTATCTTTTTCACAAGCTACTGCTCGAAGTAATATATCCCTATCTGTTACAATACCACATATACAATTATTTTCATCACAAACAGGAACACAACCAACATGATTTTGGCTCATTAATTTTGCCACTTGATTTAAACTTGTATCTGGTTTTACACAACATACCTCGTTACACATACATTCTTTGACTTTCATCGTTTTACCACCTTTCAAAATATTCTCATTACTATTTTTGACGAATTTAGACAAATTTATACGAGAAAATTTTTCAAAATATCTAATCCTCCACTAGGAGTAAATTATACTCTAGTGGAGGATTTTTTACATTTCATATAGATTTAAATTAGAAAAATCATTTTCATAACGTGGCATTATTGGTGGTCTTCCTCCTCCAGGTCCTCCTGGAAATGGTGGTCTCATTGGTGGTCTGTTTGGTGGAAATGGTGGACGATGATTGCCAGGAAATCCTCCTGGTCTTCCTAATAATTCTCTTATTAATAAGATTTTTATTAAATCTTGTAACCCTCTATTTCTGACGTTTCTATTTTCACTTCGGTTTTCTTTTTCATTTTCTACTTTTTTGCTAGCAGTATCTCGGTTTCCTGTGGATTGTATTTCGTTGTTTAGATTGATGGTTACATTTATTTCTTGATTGGTTTCAATAGAGGAATAAATTTCATTGGTTAATTCCTCTATTAGTTCTTCTGTAACAGGTCTTGTATTATTACTACATGCTTTGTTTACCATGGGGTAGACAATTTTATATATTTCTGGATAACAATTTTCTAATTGTGTTTCTGTTTGACTATTTCTATAGTTTATTCTATCAAAATTATAATCGTTTTGATAGCTATCATTGTAATTAGGATATCCTAAAATACTTCTTATGTAGTCTTCATAAGATTCATTTTGATACATATAATAACCTCCTTGTTTTTGTATATTATATGTATTAGATGATAAAGTGTTACCCTTCTATTTCATCTATCAATTTTTTAAACTGATTTCCTCTTTCGGCAAAATTTTTAAACATATCAAAACTTGCACTAGCTGGTGAAAACAAAACAACATCATTTGGCTTTGCTAATTTTCTAGCAAGGTTTATGGTTTCTTCTAAAGTTTCACACATATAAATATCTAAGTTTTTATTTTGATTTTCCAATTCTTGTTTTACCACATCAAAAATTTTACCAGAAGTCTGACCAATTAATAATAAAGCACTTACTTTTTCTACGATGGGTTTAGCAAGTGGTTCATAATCTAAATTTTTATCATAACCACCAGCAATTAAAATAATTTTTTCATCAAAAGCATTTAGTCCAGATAAGGTTCTAGTAGGTGAAGAGCTTGAAGAATCATTGTACCATTTTACTTGATTTATTTCTTTTACTAATTCAATTCTATGTTCTACTGGTTTGAATTCTTGGATTGCAAGTATAGCATCTTCTATGGATACTAGTGTTTTTGTTGCAGCAATCGCAGTTGCTATATTTTCCAAATTATGCTCTCCTCTTAAAATAGCATTTTCCCCATTAAAAATATGTTTTCTAATTTTATCTTCACATTCTTTTATTATTTTGCCATCTACTATAAATCCGTTTTCTAACTTTTGCTTACGACTAAAAAAGATAACTTTTCCTTTGGCTTCTTTATCACAGTTTTTGGTAATTTCGTTATCATAATTTAAAATTAAAATATCTTCTTCCTTTTGATAGCGAAATATATTTTTTTTAGCTTCTATATATTCTTCATAACTTTTGTGGATATTTAGATGATTTGGTGTTATATTAGTAATAACGGCAATAGGAGGACTTACTTCCATTCCCATTAATTGAAAACTGCTAAGTTCTAAAACTACGATATCTTCTGGTTTCATTTCTGGAAGTTTCGTAAAAAGTGGATTTCCTATATTTCCTCCCAAAAAAGTATGATAACCTGCCTTTTGTAAAATTGCATGTATTAAACTGGTTGTTGTTGTTTTCCCATCACTTCCTGTTACTCCAATTATCTTACATGGACACATTTTCATTAGCATCTCAATTTCTGTGGTAACAATGGCTCCTCTGTTTTCTTCTTGTAGTAATTCCATTCTTGTTGGTAAACAACTTGGTGAACGAAAAATAAGATCAAATCCTTTTAATTTGTCTAAACAATTTTTACCTAAACTAAATTCAAATTGATAAGCTGTTACTTTATCCATTATTTGTTTTGGGATTTCTTCAATACTTTTTTCATCAAAAACAGTAACTTTTGCTTTTTTTTCATACATAGCATCTAATAACGGCAAATTGCTTACTCCTAATCCTATGATTGCCACTTTTCTAAATTTTATGTAGTTGTTAAATTCTTCTAATTTTTCATTCTTAAAATTCATTTTCACATTTCCTTTCTTTATATAATACTTTATATGTGACAAAATGTTTCCTGGATATGAAAATTTATCATTTTTTCCTATTATATATCAAATGTAAAAAAAAGACAAATTTATTAGGTATATTTTTCGTTATTCTAGGCAAAAATAATATTAAACTTTTAATGGAGGTGCTTTTCATGTCAAAGAAAAATAAAGAAAACAAAAACAACAACAACAACCAAAATAATAATTCAGAAAAACAAAACAATAATAACTGTAGATAAGTTTAAAAGATGTCAGAAAGAATACATATGTTTTCTTCCTGACATTTTTTATTCCATACAAAAAATATATAGCACACAAACAAAAACACAACATGTAAGTAAAAATTTTATTTATTCTCCTTTTGTTCCAAAAATTCGATCTCCTGCATCACCTAATCCTGGAACAATATAACCAATTTCGTTTAGTTTTTCATCGATAGATGCTGTATAAATTTGTACATCTGGATGGATCTGTTGCAATTTTTTGATTCCCTCTGGTGCAGCAATAACACATAAAAACTTAATTTTGTTTACACCATCTTCTTTTAACATTGTAATAGTATCTACTGCCGATCCTCCTGTAGCAAGCATTGGATCTAGTACAATTACTTCCTTTTTTTGAATATCTTTTGGCATTTTATAATAATAACGAACTGGTTTTAATGTTTCCTCGTTTCGATACAATCCTACATGCCCTATTTTGGCATTTGGTATTGCTTTTATTAGTCCATCTAACATTCCTGTTCCTGCTCTTAAAATAGGAACAAAAGCATATTGGTTTTCATTTAATTTTTTACATTTCGTTTTTTCTATTGGTGTTTCTATTTCTATATCTTCTAAAACAGCATCTGACATTGCTTCATAACATAAAAAAGTTGCTATTTCTCCTATTGTTTCTCTAAATTCTTTCGTTCCTGTATTTTTATTTCGAATGATGGATAATTTATGTTGAATTAATGGGTTTTCTAAAACAATTGCTTTCATTTAACTTCTTTCCTTTCTTTTCTAAATTTTATATGGTTTGTTTTATTTTTTCTTCTTTTTCTTGTATTTTTGGTTCTTTTTCTTTTTCTTCTAGTAAGCATAAGTTTAATAATATACCTATGATAGCAGCCAAGCTCATACCTGAAATAGTAATTGATAAATCTCCCAAAACAATCGAAATAGCTGCACCGCCTAATCCTAATACCAACATGGTAGATGCTACTACAACATTTTTTGATTTTCCAAAATCAATTTGATTTTGTATTAATACTTTTAATCCATTAACTGCAATGAATCCATATAGTAATAGTGAAACACCTCCTAATACTGGACTTGGTATGGTAGATACTAATGCTGTAAACTTTCCTAAAAATCCCAAACAAATAGCAAAGATGGCTGCCAATCCAATTACCCAGATAGATGCCACTTTTGTCATCCCTACTACAGAAGTATTTTCTCCATAGGTAGTATTTGCTGGACCTCCTAACAATCCTGCCACAAATGTTGCTATTCCATCTCCTAATAATGTCTTTTCTAAACCAGGATCTTTTAGCAAATCTTTTCCAATAATGGTTCCTAAAGCGGTATGATCTCCTATATGTTCACACATGGTAACTAAAGCAATTGGTGCTATTGTAAGAATTGCTGATAAACTTGGTGTATAATTTACAAATGGTAGCATAAAACTTGGCATACTAAAGAAGGATGCCTCTAATACAGGTGCAAAATCTACTAATCCAAAGCAAACAGCAAAAAGATATCCTACTAAGATTCCAATTAGAAATGGTATAATTTTTAAAAATCCTTTTCCTCTTACCATAACAATAGTTGTTGTTAAAAATGTAATTAATGCAACTGCTACTCCTTTCCATTCTATTGGTGTTCCTGTAGAAAGTCCAATTTGAGAGATAGCACTTGGTGCTAGACCCAAACCTATAATCATAATCATAGGTCCAATTACAAGTGGCGGTAATAATTTGTCCATCCAGTTTTTTCCTATTAATTTAATAATAAGTGAAAAAATAATATAAATTAGTCCAACTGCCATAACACCTGTCATCGCTCCTGCAACTCCTCCTTTTAAAAAGGCTGCTGCAAGTGGTGCAATAAAAGCAAAAGAACTTCCTAAATAAACTGGCGATTTCCCTTTTGTACATAAGATATAAATTAAGGTCCCTATTCCTGAACTTACTAAGGCAACTGGTATGGTTAAAACTGTTTCTCCTGCTGTACTATTTACTAGAATTGGTACTAATATAGTAGCACCAAACATTGCAAATACATGTTGTATAGCTAAAATAATCCATTTAGCTACTTTTGGTTTTTCGTTTACATCTAATAGTAATTTTTCTTGTTCCATTTAAAATCCCCCTTTAAAATTATATTTTTCAAGCCCCGTTTAATTGTTCGTCCGCAAAAATTCTGAAAGAATTTTCTGTGGAATGTGTTTTTGTTGTATAGGAAAATTGATTTTTCCTATACAACAAAAAAAGATACCACTTCCAATGAATTTAGTATCTTTATTATAAAATTTATGCTAAATGATAAAATAAATGCAAAAATTACAGTTATTTGAACTGTATGAACAATTCTTTTTATTTTTTGTTCTTTTTTTGGAAATTTTATCATTTTTTGCACCTCTATGAGATTATACTATATATTTTTTAATAATGCAATCGTTTTTTAATTTTTTTATATTTTTTTGTTATATTCTTAATTTTTGTAATTCCATTCAACTTTTATAGTTGCACCACCAAAAATAAATAATTTTTCGTATTGAGCTATAAGATAATATCAGTTATTTCAAACTGTTTAATATATTTTACATCTGATGTATCAAAAGTATCTTTTATCATGTTTAAGGTATATGTTTTTCCTGAAGAACGTTTTCCTATTATAACATTTAACTTTGTCGATGCAACTAAGCCATCTGATGTAAAAATAAATTTATTATCATTCCTGTTTCATTTATAAACACTTTATTCTTATCTTTTAATGCATATTTTATAGATTTTAATGAAGTATCATTTATATCTAAAAAAGTAAATCTTGTTGGAAAGTTTTCTAAGTCTTTTTTTATTCTCACATCAGAAGATAAAAGTGGAACTAGGTCATCTTGTTGCTTTTTTAATACACAAAACTTCTTTATATTATCTACCTCTCCACAAGTACTATTCTTTCCGAACTTTTTAAGTATACTTTGTTGCATTGCTGGTTTCTTCTTATAATGTGGCACTAATAAATATTCTTCATAATTAGTAAATATACTTATAAATTCATCATATGTTATAACTGATTTATTATCTACTATTTTTTCTTTTAACAAATTACATTGATCATCAAATTTATCTAAACTATCTACATCAGCAATAACTATTATATGTCCATTTTCTAAATCAACTTCAACTCCTGGAAATACAGTTATATTTAATTTGTTTTTTATTTCATCAAATTGATTTTTATCAAAAAGATTATGATTTGTAATAGCTATTGCATCTAATTTTAATGTTTGGACATATAATCGCATTTTATCAATATCAAAAGTGAAATTAGCATCCTTTATACTTGGTACTGTATGTATATGTAAATCAACTTTCTTCATTTACTATCCTTTCTTGCTTTATTCTTTGTTAATACTAAATCTGGTTTCACACTGTGTAAGCACCCTATTTCTTATCTTCAAATTCTTCTTTTTGTTTTTCTATTTCTCTTGCTAATTCTTCTTCTGTTGGTAAATATAATTGATATTTTGAAGCAAATAAATTTTTATTATCATTCAGAACAGAATATTTTACTATTGTATCCTTTTTGTCTGAACATAGTATTATTCCTATTGTTGGATTATCTTCTTCTGCTTTTATCTCATTATCGTAGTATCTAACATAAAAATCCATTTGTCCAATATCTTGGTGTGTTAGCTTGTCTAATTTTAAATCAATTAAAACAAAACATTTCAATACATAGTTATAAAATACCAAATCTATATAGAAGTTATCTCCATCAACATCAATTCTCCTTTGCCTTGCTACAAAAGAAAATCCTCGACCTAATTCTAGTAAAAATTCTGAAATATGTTCAAGTAAATTAGATTCTAAGTCCTTTTCTAAAAATCTCCTATCCTTTATATCTAAAAACTCTAAAACATAAGGATCTTTAATAAAGTCTTGTACTTTTTCTTTTTTCTCTAAAATATCTATTTCATTTTTTACTTCTGCTTTGTTATTTTCACTTGTTGATAATAGCCTTTCATAATAGAAACTATTTATTTGTCTTTCTAATTGTCTAACACTCCAATTTGATTTTATTGTTTCTTCTAAATAAAAATTTCTTTTATTTTCATCGTCAATATTCATTATTAAACGATTATGGCTCCAACTCAACTGGTTCCACACTGTGGAACCACCTCTATAAGTTAAATAAAACTTTTTCCTCATTCAATATATTTGCTATTGTCTGATAGCTTTTACCTTGTAAATATAAATTAAATATTCTAATAATAATATCTTTTGTAGTTTCATCAATTACCATTTTCTTTGATGTATCTCGTTTATAACCTAATGGGCAAGTTCCGTGGAATATGACTTGATTTTATTGCACCTGTTAAACCGAACTTTGTTCTTTCTGATACTATTTCAATTTCTAACTGAGATAATACAGTTAGCATACGTACGAAAAATCTTCCATTAGCGGTTGAAGTATTTACATCATCTCTATCGCAAACAAGATAACAATGATGTTCTTCTAATTCTGAAATTAGAACTTCTAAATCTCTGACAGACCTTGTAACTCTATCTAGTTTATAAGCTACAATATAATTAATTTTACCTGCTCTCATATACAATCCACATTTTTTCTTTTCTTCATTCAATTTTCAAACCTCCTAACAAAAAGAGACATCAAAGTACACGAGTATCCTTGACATCTCCTAAACACATTTATCCTAAACTAAAATATAACAATGAATATAATATAATTTTTTCAAAGTACTCAATATATATAACTCTTGCCAAGTAAATATAAATTTTTATTGATTATATTATACTACGATTTTGAGAAATGTCAAATATTTACAATTATATATTTTTCAAATATTCTTCTAACTCTGATAATTTAATCTTTTTAGTCAAGTTAGAAATATACACATCATTAGAGTAATTAAACACTAAAAAAGTAATATTCTTAATAATCACTCTATGTGGTTCGATATATGTAAGGTTAGTTTTTTCTAATTTTCTAATGCTACCATTGATAAAAGTAGGAGTAGCTTTAGAAAACTCACATATAAACTCTAGTCGTTGTTTTAGACATTCCTCAAATTCTAGTTCTTGTTTAATTATCTTCATTTTTCGCACCATCCTTTCGTTTGGATGATTTTTATATTGTTTTTAAGCAACAAAAAAATCAACCAGATTTTATTTTCTGATTGATTTTTGTATCTCTGTTCTGTAAAAAGTTCGAACAGATACGTCGTTGGTGCCTTCACCTGGAATCGAACCAGGGACACAAGGATTTTCAGTCCTTTGCTCTACCGACTGAGCTATAAAGGCATAAAAATAGTAAATCGCCATATTTCTATTTTATAAAAAAATGGCGACCCGGAACGGGCTCGAACCGTCGACCTCTAGCGTGACAGGCTAGCGTTC
>CASUIT010000025.1 GCA_949455995.1 uncultured Clostridia bacterium | reverse complement strand
ATAAAAAAGAGCATATTTGCTATTCACTTTTTTACATAATTCTACTAGTTGTATAGGAAAAATTGTTTCCTATACAATAAAAAGATTGCTTTTTTTTCATACCTATAGTAAAATAATAAAAACCAAAAAAGGAGTACAAAATGGCATTTGATGGAATTGTAACAAAAGCAATTGCTTCTGAATTACAACAATTATCAGGAGCACGAATTGATAAAATTTTTCAACCTAATAAAAACACTGTTTTACTAGGTTTTTATCTAAATGGTTCTAATTATTTATTAAATATTTGTATAGATTCTCAAAATTACCGAATTAATTTAACAACACATGCAAAACCCAATCCTAAAGTAGCACCTAATTTTTGTATGGTACTTCGCAAACATTTATTAGGATTACATATCAAAAACATTATTACCAATCACTTAGAAAGACTTGTCATTATTGAATTAGAAGGTTTTAATGAAATAGATGATCTTATTTCTAAAAAAATTGTTATTGAACTGATGGGAAAACACTGTAATATCATCTTACTAGATGAACAAAACATTATTATTGATAGTTTAAGACATATCTACAAAGAAGATAATTTTCGAAATATGGTTCCTCACATTCCCTACCAATATCCCACTACCACTAAATCTAACTTTTTAGACTGTCTTACTTTTCCAGCATTTTTCGAAAAAATAGTTCCCAATACTTCTATTAGTGATTTATTTAATGGTATTAGCAAATCTTTTATTGATGCAAGTATATCTTATCTTGAAATTACCAAACTAGATGAAACCAGTCTAAAAGTACTTTATGAATATATAAAAGATATCATAAATAGAACCAACCGTAATTTGTTAACCTTTAAAACTATTAGCATTAGCGATAATAAAAAAGATTATATTTTAATTCCTTCTAAAACTACAAATTCTATACCTTTTTCTTTAAACTATTTTATCGATGACTTTTATACCCAAAAAGAAGAAAACGAAGAATTTAAAAATGCTCGAAATGGTATTTTAAAAATGATATTAGAACTTTTAAAAAAATATAAAAAACGTCTTTTTCATATTGATGAAAAACTAAGTTCTTGTCAAGATATGCAAAAATATCAATTATATGGAGAATTACTTACTGCTAATTTATACCAAATAAAAAATGAAAATTTAAAAGAAATTACACTTAACAATTATTATAATGGTAAAGAAATTGTCATTCCATTAGATTTTCGATACACTCCATCTGTAAATGCTAAACTTTTTTTTAAAAAATATCGAAAATTAAAAAATGCACTAGCTATTGTCACTCTTCAAAAAGAAGAAACGCAAAAAGAGCTATCTTACTTAGAGAGCATTGTCTATGAATTAGAAAATTGCTCTACCATAGAAGAGGTTTTTGAAATATGGGAAGAAATTTCAGAAAATATCATTTTTAAAGAAAAAACTAAGCAGTCTCCAAAAACAAAAATTAAAAAATCCAACTTAACAAAAAATAAAAAAGTTTCTTTTAATCCTTTGAAATATAGCATAGATGGCTATACCCTATTGATTGGAAAAAACAATAAAGAAAATGATTATTTAACTTTAAAATATGCCAAAAAAACAGACTTATGGTTTCACACCAAAGACATTCCTGGTAGTCATGCTATTTTACAACTTCATGATTGTAATTGTTTTCCAAAAGAATCTATTTTAATAACATGTGCCCAAATAGTAGCTTATCATAGTAAAGCCAAAAATTCTTCTAATGTTCCTGTTGACTTTTGTGAAGTAAAGTATGTAAAAAAAATCAATGGTGCTAAGCCAGGAATGGTAACTTATCGTCAACAAAAAACATTATATGTAAATCCGAACAAAATCACATAGCAATTTTTTGTATTGACTGATGTTATAGGAAAATTGGAGATTTTCCTATAACATAAAAAATGTCCCCATTAAACAAAAATCAATGGGGACATTAAATATTGGTAACTACCAAAATATTAAAAACATCATTGCTGTTGTTAATAAAACTTCTGGTTTGGTCCATTCTTTTGGTAGTATTTCAAGTTTATTTTCTTGTTGATTTTTTTCATTTACGGTTTCTATTTTATAAGATGCTACATCTGTTGCTTTAAATAACAATTCAAAAGCTTGTTCTTCTTGTTCTGGCTCAATTTCTATATAACCTTCTCCTAATGATGTATCTCTTTTAGAATACATTTCTATTTTTAAATATTTATCTTGTATTTCTTTTGTATTTTTGATTAGTCCTCTAATTCTTCCATTTACATAGGTTGCATCTGCTTGGTAAACAACAATTTGTGGATGTTCGTTTTTACTTGCTATGTCTTTATAGGTTGAATTAATTCCCACATTGATTAGAAAGTCTGACAATATAAAAACCCCTATTAATATTAATACCCATACTATAATTTTTTGCATTGTACTCATATATTACAATTCTCCTTTAATTGTTACTTTATTAATCTGTTTTATTATATCAAATTTTTCTTATTTTTTCAATACTTCTATCTCTTTGCCTAAAAAAGTAGAATAAATAAATACTTGCTTTACTTTTTTTTGTAGTGCTTCTTCTAATGCCATTTTATAAAAATTTAATTGACTTTGATATTTAGTTATTAATTCTTCTTGTGTTTTTACAAAATCGGTTTTATAATCTACTAAAACAATTTCATCCTTTGGATCGATGTAATATAAATCAATAATCCCTTGTACTAATATGGTCTCTGGTACTTCTTGTTGATAAATTTCTTGAGCTTGCACATTTCTATAAAAAGGCTTTTCTCTTTGAATTTCTTTGGCTTGTTTCATTTGTTGCCAAATTTTAGATTGTGTAAATTTTAAAATTGTCATTGGATTTATGTTGTTTGCCTCTTTTTTTGTGATGATTTCTCTTTTTTCTAAATCATAAATTAACTCTTTTACTTTTTCTAGATCATATTCCTTTTTTTCATCTAATTTTTGCATACATAAATGTAGTAAGGTTCCTTTTTCGGCACCTGTTAATTGCATATCCTCTTCTTTTTTTGCAAACTTAGGAGATGAAAAATGAATTTCTATTTTTTCTTGATGGTTTTGTTGCTTTATTTTGGTTACTGATGTTTTAGTAGGAATTTTGGTGGATGTTTCATATGGATACGTTTTATTTAATAATTTTTCTATGTTTTCTATTTGTGTTTCTTCTATTTTTTGTTTTTCTACGATTTCTACTATATTGATATCTTCTTTTTCTATTTTTTGACAAAGGTCTAATACCTGTTTTTTTGTATATACTTTTAGCTTTGTTATTTCTTCTAAGTTGTTCTCATAAAAATACACTAGTAGAATCCAATCGATATATTTAATATATTTTTTTATTAAAATAGGATTGATTTTTTGCTGTTGCTTTTTATATGTTTTTATTTGTTGTAACATTTTTTCTTTTTGTTTTTCATAGTCTTTTTTTATCCCTGTTATGATTAGTTTTTCTTTACTTCTAGTTAAGGCAACATACAAAATTCTCATTTCTTCAGATAAGTTTTCGGTTAATATTTTATTTCGAATGGCTACTTTGGTTAAGGTATCATATTGTACTTGTTTTTCATAATCAATATATTTTACACCAATTCCTAACTCTTGATGTAATAAAATATTTTGATTTAAATCCATTAAATTAAATTGTTTTCCTGTACTTGACAAAAATACCACTGGAAATTCTAGTCCTTTACTTTTATGAATACTCATAATTCTAATAACATTATCATTTTCTCCTATAATTTTGGCTGTTCCCATATCACCACTACTTAATTGCAATTTCTCTATAAAATGAATAAAATGATACAATCCTTTAAAACTTGCCGTTTCGTATTGTTTGGCTCTTTCAAATAACATTCTTAAATTTGCTTGTCTTAACGTTCCATTTGGCATTAAACCTACATAATTGTAATATCCAGTATCAGAATAAATTTTCCATATTAACTCATCTAATGCCAAATATTCTTGTTCGATTCTCCATTTGTCTAAATTCTCAAGAAATCTTTCTATTTTTTCCTTTAATATGGTATCTACGCAAAGTTTTGCTTTTTGCAAACAAGTATAAAAATTATCTTGTTTACTAGCAATACGAATTTTTATTAATTCGTCATCTGTAAATTTTCCAATATTTGATCTCATTACTGCAACTAATGGAATATCTTGAATTGGATTGTCAATAATTTTTAATAAACTCATGATGGTTTGAATTTCTACTGTTTCTAAATATTCTTGTGAACTATCTGAAAATACTGGCATTTGTAAATTTACTATTTCTTGTTCATAAATAGGTGCTACATTTGTTGTGGTTCTTAATAAAATCACGATATCTTTATATTGAATATCTCTATATTTTTCTTGTTTTTTATCCCATACTTGATATTTTTCTTCTATCAATTGTTTTATTCGATTGGCAACAAATTTAGCCTCTAATTCAATATCTAATATATTTTCTTCTTCTATTTCTTCTACTTCTTGTGTTAGAGAATCGATTATATCAATTTCTATGGTTTGGTTTTGATCGATTTTTGGATAATTTGCCCCTAAATTCAAATATTCTTCCTTGTTATACGAAATGTCTCCTAATTCTTTACTCATTATGTTTTCAAATATACAATTTGTAAATTGTAAAATATTTTGCTTGCTTCTAAAATTTTTGAATAATTGAATTTTTAAATTATCTTCTAACTTTTGATTTTCCTTTTTTTGATAGGTTTCATATTTGTTTAAAAACAGTTCTGGCATGGCTTGCCTAAATTTATAGATACTTTGCTTAACATCTCCTACCATAAAAATATTGTTGCCTCTTGCAATAGAAGTTAATATTGTCTCTTGTACTAAATTACTGTCTTGATACTCATCAATTGCAATTTCTTCATATTTTTCTTGATATTTTTTAGTTACTTCTTTTGCATTTTGTAAAATATCTAATGCAAAATGTTCTACATCACTAAAATCTACTATGTTTTTGTCTCGTTTTCTTTTGGCAAATTCTTTTTCAAATGTTATGATTAAATCTTGTAATTTTATTAAAATAAAATACATGTCTTGTATATCTTGTTTTGCTTGTTGCCAATGACATATTAATATTTTATCTAATACTTTTATTAACTTTTTCTTTACTTCATCTCTTGTATTTTTTGCTTTTTCTTTACTTTGTGAATCTATTTTTTGTCTTGGCCAAGTAACAAATTTAATTTGTCCGTGCCATTTGATAGGCTTTATCCCAATTATCTAAATTGTTTTTTAAATTTTGTAGTTGCTCGATATCACTTCTTATGGTTTGAAAAAATTTTTCTAATTCTGGTTCATAAGACAATTCTTCTTCTACTTTCTCTAAAATTGAAATATCATCTACCAACTCTTCTTCTACTTCTTGCAATAAAATAGCTCCCCATGGGGTGTTACTAAAATCTTTTTGTTCTTCGTTTTGCTTTTTTAAGTTAAACATTTCTATTTTTTCTCGTAACCATTTTTGTGGAAATGGATTGCTTTGTATGTAAGAATCGATTTTTAATACTAAGTCTTTTAGTGGGGTATCGTCTCGGTAACTTGTATAAGTATTTATTAATTTCAAAAAGTCTGCATCTTCTTTTTCATATTTTTCTTCAAAAATATCTTCTATTACTTCTTGTTTTAGTAGTTCTATTTCTGTTGTATCTGCTATTCTAAAATTAGGAGAAATATTTTCTAATTCATAAAAATGATTTTTTACTACTTCTAAGCAAAAAGAATCGATCGTACAAATACTTGCCTTGTTTAATAAAGTAATTTGCCTTTGTAAATTAATATCTTCTGGATTTTCCTCTAATTTTTGGTCTATCGCACTTAAAACTCTTTCTCTCATTTCTGCTGCTGCACTATTGGTAAAGGTTACTACTAGTAATTTGTCAATGTCTATTTTTTCTTGTATGATTTTGTTTATGATTCTTTCTACTAATACTGCTGTTTTTCCACTTCCGTGCTGCTGCTGCCACTAATATATTGGCTCCCTTTTCATAGATGGCTTGTTGTTGCTCTTTTGTCCAATTTACTTTGCTCATATGACTTCTCCTATCTTTTTTATTCGACCTTTATATTTTGTTTTCCGAGCATTTCTTCGAATACTTCTTTAATCGAATCGGTTAAAAAAATCTGACCACATGGTTTTACTTCTTCTTGTAATTTTATTTGTACGTTAATATTATTTTTGTCTCCATTAAAGTATCGTAATGCTCCTCTTAGCTTTTCTTTTTGTTCCTCATTGGTTTTAGTAAGATCCAATGTTAATATTTTTTGTTTTTGTTCTCCAAAATTTTTTATTTCATTTGCAATAATGGTGGTTGTGTCATCTTCTCTGATACTTAGGCGCCCATCTACCATTACAATGTTTTCTTCTACTAGACTTTGACCTGCATTTAAATAAGCATTCTCAAATACAATAATTTCTGCCATACCATATAAATCTTCTATTGTAACAAATGCCATGATTTTATTGTTTTTGGTATATTTCTTTTTAATGGATGTGATAATTCCTGCATATTTTACATTTTGCCCATCTGTAAAATTGGGCTTTGTTCCCATTTGTGAATTCATTTGCTCTTCTATTTGTCTTAATTGCATGGTATTGATGGTTGTCATTTGTGTTATTTGGTTTCTTAATTTTTCTAGTGGATGTCCTGATAGATAAATTCCTAACATTTCTTTTTCTATGGAAAGTAATTCTTTTGTTGACATCTCTTTTTGCTCATGATAGGTATATTTTATTTCTTGCATTTCTTCTTTTTCTTGGTCAGAACCTAAATCAAACATAGATACTTGTCCTGCCATGGCTTTCTTTTTTCCACCTTGAATTACATCAACAATTCCTTCAAAAGAAGCAAGTAGTGTACTTCTGTTTTGTTCAAATTCATCAAATGCTCCTGCTTTTATTAGACTTTCTATACATTTTTTGTTAACTGCTTCCTCTGCTATTCTTTCACAAAAATCGGTAAAGCTTTTATAGGGACCATTTTGCTTTCTTTCTTTTACAATGTTGTCCACAGGAATGGTTCCTACATTTTTAATGCTACCTAAACCAAAACGTATTTTAGCAATGTTTTTTTCGTATTCTGTGGTAAATTTAGTATCACTTTTGTTGATTTCTGGTTTTCGTATTTCTATACCAAGAATTTTACATTCATCAATATATTGTGGTATTTTATCCAGATTACCTAAAAAACTATTTAAGGTAGCAGCCATAAATTCAGCTGGATAATACGCTTTCAAATAAGCGGTTCGATAAGCAATTACCGCATAACATGCTGCATGTGATTTATTAAAAGCATATTTTGCAAATTCTGCCATTTCGTCAAATATCTTATTGGCAGATTTTTCATCAATGCCATTTCTAATACAGCCTGGAACAATTATATTTCCCTTTTCGTCTACTTGTCCATGAATAAAAATTTCTCTTTCTTTTGCCATAACATCTAATTTTTTCTTTCCCATTGCTCTTCTTACTAGGTCTGCTCTTCCGAAGCGAATATCCTGCTAAGTCACGAACAATTTGCATTACTTGCTCTTGGTATACCATACATCCATAGGTTACATTTAAAATTGGTTCTAATCTTGGATGAGTGTATTCATTATGCCCAGGATTTAATTTTCCTTTTATGTATCTTGGTATTTGATCCATTGGACCTGGTCGATATAAGGAAACTCCTGCTATTAAATCTTCTAAACAGTCTGGTTTCAACTCTTTCATGAAATTCGTCATTCCTTGTGATTCAAATTGAAAAATACCACAAGATTTTCCTTCTTGCCATAATTTATATACTTTTTCGTCTTGCATGTCTTTATCAAATACCACGTCTATTTTGGTATTTTCTTTGACAAGATCCATGGTATCTTGAATTACAGTTAATGTTCTTAAACCCAAAAAGTCCATTTTTAACAACCCTAATTCCTCTAATGTTGTCATAATATATTGTGTCGATATCTGCCCATCTCGAACATATAATGGTACATAAGTATCTACTGGATCTTTGGTAATAACTACTCCACATGCATGGGTAGATGCCTGTCTTGGCATTCCTTCTAATGCCATTGCAATATCTAGTACCTTTTTTACGGTTTCTTCTGTATCATATCGCTGTTTTAATTCTTTATTTTGTTCTAATGCTTTTTGAATGGTAATGTGTAATTCATTTGGTATCATTTTTGCTAAATTATCTGCTTCTTGATAGGGTACATCTAACACTCTTGCTACATCTCGAATTACCATTTTAGCAGCCATGGTTCCAAATGTAATAATTTGTGATACATGGTCATGTCCATATTTTTTTGCCACATAATCAATTACCTTTTGTCTACGTCCATAACAAAAATCAACGTCAAAATCTGGCATACTAATTCTTTCTGGATTTAAAAATCTTTCAAAAAGAAGTCCATATTTGATTGGGTCAATATCTGTAATTTCAATGGCATAGGCAATAATAGAGCCTGCACCGTGAACCACGCCCGTGGTCCTACTGGTATTTTATTTGTTTTGGCATAATGGATAAAGTCCCAAACAATTAAAAAATAATCTACATATCCCATTTTTTGAATGACACCTAGTTCATATTCTGCTCTATCTAATATTTCTTGGGATGGGTTTTGTCCATATCTTTTCTTAATTCCATCCTCACATAATTTTTTGAAATAATCATAATGTGTCGAAAATTCTGGTGGTACATCATAATTTGGCAAAATGGTATGTCCAAATTCAAATTCTACATTACATTTTTGGGCAATTTTTACAGTATTTTCAATTGCCTCTGGAAAAGCCTTAAAATACTCTGCCATTTCTTCTGGTGATTTTACATATAATTCATCTGTTTCAAAACGCATTCTATCTACATCACTCATTCTTTTACCAGTTTGAATACAAAGTAATACTTCATGGTTATAGGCATCTTCTTTTGTTAAATAATGTGCGTCATTTGTCGCAACTAGTGGTATTTCTAGTTTTTTAGATAGGGCGATTAATTTTTGATTTGCTAATACTTGTTGCTCTAAGCCGTTATTTTGAATTTCTATATAATAATCTTCTCCAAATACACGTTTATGCCAAAGTGCAATTTCTTGCGCTTTTTCATTTTCACCATTTAATAATGCTTGATTGACAGCACCTGCTAGACAAGCACTTAAACAAATCAAACCTTCATGGTATTTTTCTAAAACTTCTAAATCGATACGAGGTTTGTAATAATATCCATCTACAAATCCAATGGAAACTAATTTACTTAAATTTTGGTAACCTTGTTGATTTTTAGCTAATAAAATTAAATGATAATATCGATTATCTACATTGGGTTCTTTGTCAAAGCGACTTCTAGGTGCCACATATACCTCACAACCAATAATTGGTTTTACTCCTTCTTTTTTACATGCCTTATAAAAATCAATAGCTCCATACATGGCTCCATGATCGGTAATTGCGATGGCATCCATTCCCAGTTCCTTTGCTCTTACTGGTAAATCTTTTATTCTATTGGCTCCATCTAGCAAACTAAACTCACTATGTATATGTAAATGCACAAAATTTGACATATTGTTTCATCCTTTCCATCTAAATCCAAGAACCAAAGTATTCATATTTAACTAAAAAATTCTCTTGGGACTCTTTGAGATATAGTACTTATGATTTCATAATTAATAGTATCACATTGCTTGGCAATTTCTTCTAATGTTATTTGATTGTTATCCCAAATCCATACATCATCTCCTACTTTTACATTAGTAAGTTCTGTCACATCTGCCATACAACTATCCATACAGATATTTCCAATAATGGGTACTTTTTTGTTTTGAATGATGACATAACCTTTGTTTGATAATATCCTTCTTAGACCATCTGCATAACCAATTGGAATCGTTGCAATTTTACTATCTCTTTTTGTGATAAAACTTCTTGTATAACTAATGCTTGTTCCTTTTTCTACTGTTTTTAAAAAGGTTATTTGGGATTTTAATTTGGTTGTTGGCTTTAAAGATATTTTTTCTTGTATGTGTTCTTGTGATTCATAACCATATAATATCATACCTGCTCTTACTAAATTGTATTGTGCTTCTGGATAGTTTAGGATTCCATTAGAAGCTGCTACATGAATATAAGTAATGTTTTTTACTTTTGAAGTTATTTTTTCTACTGCCTCTTGAAAGATTTTTAATTGTTCTTTGGTGTAGGTAGCATCTATGTCTGGTGAGGATAGGTGTGTATAAATACCTTGTATGGTTATGTTTGAATTTTGTTTTATTTCTTCTAATAAGTCATATATTTGTGCTAGACTAATTCCTGTTCTTCCCATTCCTGTTTCTATTTCAAGATGAATTTTTATTTGTTTTTTTCGTTTTTCTACTTCTTTTAAAAATTCTCTTGATGATACTCCTATAATTAATTTATTTTCTATGATGTTATCTATTTGACTTACACTTGGTTGATTTAATATAAAAATTTCTTTTTGATATCCTATTTTTCTTAAAAATGCTCCTTCTTCTACAGTTGCTAAACCTATTATTTCAAATTCGTTTATGATATCTAGTTTTGTATTTAAATAGGTTCCATAGGCATTTGCTTTCATGATTGGCATAAGAATGGTATCTTTGTTTATTTTCTTTTTTATTTGCTCTATATTATATTTAAAATTGTTGATGTTAACTTCCATTCTGGTAGGTCTCATTATCTCTTCTTCCATTTTTTACTCCCTTTTCTATTTTTCACATTATACTATAAAAACTACAAAAATACAAATAGGATTTATTTGGTTTTGAATGAATCTTTTTTACGTTCAAATACTACTTTCTATAAATGCTATTTCCTAAATTTTTGACATAAAACATGAATGTGACCGAAATAAACTTAGAAATTTTAATATTATTTTTTGGAAAGAGTTCATTTTTAATGGAAGGGTGCCAAAAAATAATATTAAAATTTCTTAATTTATGTAGGAAACCGAATGTTTTATGTCAAAAATTTAGGAAATAGCATTTACCTTGAAATAGCCTTCCTTTCACTGAAATTTTGTTACACTTTAAAAATAGACACCAATAAATCAGTGTCTACTTTAAGGAAAAATGTTTTAATTTTTAATGTTTCATTGCTTCTTCTACAGCAACTGCAACTGCCACAGATGCTCCAACCATTGGGTTGTTACCCATTCCAATTAATCCCATCATCTCTACATGTGCTGGTACAGATGATGAACCAGCAAATTGTGCATCAGAGTGCATTCTTCCCATTGTATCTGTCATTCCATAAGATGCTGGTCCTGCTGCCATATTGTCTGGGTGAAGTGTTCTTCCTGTTCCTCCACCTGAGGCAACTGAGAAATATTTTTTTCCTTCTGCTAATCTTTCTTTTTTATAGGTACCTGCTACTGGATGTTGAAATCTTGTTGGATTTGTTGAGTTTCCTGTAATAGAAACATCTACATCTTCCATCCACATAATAGCAACGCCTTCTCTTACATCATTTGCCCCATAACATCTTACTTTACTTCTTTCTCCATCGGAATAAGCAATTTCTTCTACTACTTTTACTTTTCCTGTAAAGAAATCAAAGTCTGTTTTTACATAAGTAAATCCATTAATTCTTGAAATAACTTGTGCTGCATCTTTTCCTAATCCATTTAAAATAACTCTTAATGGTTCTTTTCTTACTTTATTGGCTGATTTAGCAATTCCAATAGCTCCTTCTGCTGCTGCAAAAGATTCATGCCCTGCTAAAAATGCAAAACATTTTGTATCTTCTGATAATAACATAGAAGCTAGATTTCCATGTCCTAATCCTACTTTTCTGTCATCTGCAACAGAACCTGGTATACAAAATGCTTGTAATCCTTCTCCTATTGCTTTTGCTGCATCTGCTGCTTTAGTACATCCTTTTTTTACTGCAATAGCTGCTCCTAATGTATATGCCCATGCTGCATTTTCAAAACATATTGGTTGTACTCCCTTTACAATTTCATAGGGATTAAATCCTTTTTCTTTGCATATTTCTAATGCTTGTTCAAAATCCTTTATTTCATATTTTTCCATTACTGGTTTTATTTGGTTTATCCTTCTTTCATAACTTTCAAATGTTACTGTCATTTTTATTCCTCCTTATTTTCTTCCTATTTTATTCATGACTTCATGTATTTTTTCTTCTAATTCTTCTATTTTTTCATAAGCTATTTCATAGCCCAATCCTAAAGAGGGAACTGTTAATAGAGCTTGAAAAATATATATTTAATTTTCTCTTGGATCGATACATTTTACTGCTTCTCCAAATCTTCCATATGTACCAGAAGCTTTGTCTATTGCTTCCATTGGTTCCATTCCTTTTTTAATATTTTGCATCATTTTACCTATATGAACATATTTATAACCAATAATTTGATCGTCTTTATCTAAACCTAATTCTACAATATAGCCTTCTGTTAAATTTAAGTATCTAGGACCTTTTAGAGAACTTGAATAAATAGTTCCTACTTGGGAGGTATGACCTTTTCCTAAATCTTCTAAACCTGCTCCTACTGGAAGACCTCCTTCTGAAAATGCTGTTTGTGTTCTACCATATACAATTTGTAAAAATAATTCTCTCATTGCTGTATTGATGGCATCACACACTAAGTCTGTATTTAGAGCTTCTAATAAAGTTTTTCCTGTTAAAATTTCTCCTGCCATTGCTGCTGAATGTGTCATTCCTGAACAACCAATGGTTTCAATTAATGCTTCTTGAATAATTCCTTCCTTTACATTTAATGTTAGTTTACATGCTCCTTGTTGAGGGGCACACCATCCAATTCCATGTGTTAGTCCTGATATGTCACTTATTTGCTTTGCTTTTACCCATTTTCCTTCTTCTGGAATAGGTGCTGGTCCATGGTCTACTCCTTTTCGAACTTCACACATTTCTTCTAATTCTTTTGAATACATCATTTTTTATTGCTCCTTTCATTTCTACATTTTATTTTATCATTTATATATATGCCTATATATATAAATTTAATAACTTTATTTATCTTTCATTTTTTCTACTTCTTCTTTTGATAATAAGAGTTGATTTTTTCGTTTCTTTTCTTGTTTTTCTATTACTTCTTCTTTTTCTTCTTGCATACTAGAATAACTTTGTGTACTGTAGGCTATTACATTTTCAATGTCTTTAATATAAATACCAGAATCATAGTGCTCTTTTCTTACTAATGTTTTGGCACCTAGATAATATCTTTTTAAAATTTCTTTGTCTTCTTTGCTTACTTGTTCTTCACCTATTCCTAAATTTTCATGTCGCCATATTACATGTCTTTCATAACTAGAAAAATCACTTTGTGTTAAATCGGTATAGTCATATTCTACTTTAAATTTTAAATTTTGTATGGATAAATTTAAGTTAGTCCATATTTCTCTTCTTTCTGATTTTCGAAATTCTTTTCTTAATTCTTTTATTTTCATATATAATAATTGAACTAATTTTAGATATTGATTTTCATCTAAATTAAATCTTGCTGGTATTTCATATACATTTACTGGCTTCTTTTTGAAAATTCCTTTTGGGATGTAATAGAAAAATAATTCTCCTGTTTTTCCTTCTTTATCTGGCTCATCAAGAACAGAACTATATAGATATAGTTTTTCCCATTTTTCTGGTATCATATAAAATAGTTTTCTTTGTATGTCTTCATATATTTCTTTTATTTTCTTTGTATGGTTTAACATATCTCTCTTATTCCTTATCTAATAAACTCTCTCCTGTCATTTCAACTGGTTTTTCAAGATTCATTAAATCTAACATGGTTGGTGCTAAATCTGCCAATTTCCCTTCTGGTTTCAGTTTTATGTTTTCATTTGCCGTTACTAAAATTAATGGTACTAAATTAGTAGTATGTGCTGTATGTGGTTCTCCTGTATGATAATCTACCATTTGTTCTGCATTTCCATGGTCTGCTGTTACAAGCATATTAGCTTGCTTTTTTTCTATTAATTCTACTACTTTTCCTACACATTCATCTACTGTTTCTATTGCTTTAATAGCTGCTTTTAAACTTCCTGTATGACCTACCATGTCTGGATTTGCGTAGTTTAATACAATACAATCATATTGTTCATTTTCAATAACTTTTAGTACTTTTTGTGTCACTTCATAGGCACTCATTTCTGGCTTTTGATCATAGGTTTCTACTTTTGGTGATGGTACTAATATTCTTTCTTCTCCTTCAAATTGTTTTTCTTCCCCACCATTAAAGAAAAATGTTACATGTGCATATTTTTCTGTTTCTGCAATACGTAATTGTGTGTAGCCTTTTTTACTAATATATTCTCCAAATGTATTATGCAATACTTCTTTTTGAAATGCAATGTGTACATTTGGCATGGTTTCATCATAATTTGTAAAACATACATAATATAAATCTAAATCTTTTTTGGTTTCAAATTCTTTAAATTCTGGATCTACTAATGCTCTTGTAATTTCTCTTGCTCTGTCTGGCCTAAAGTTAAAAAATATAATGGAATCATGTTTTCCAATAGTTGCTATTGGTTCTTCTGCATTAGTAATTACCGTTGGTTCTACAAATTCGTCAAAGACTTCCTTTTGATAGGAGTCTTCAATTGCTTTTATGGTATTTCTTGCTTTGTTTCCTTCTCCGTTTACTAGTGCATCATAACATTTTTTTACTCTTTCCCATCTTTTGTCTCTGTCCATTGCATAAAATCTTCCAGATATGCTTGCAATTTTTCCAATTTGTTTTTGTGTCATTTTTTCTTGTAATTTCATAATATAACTTTCTGCTGATGCAGGTGGTGTATCTCTTCCATCTAAGAAACAATGTACATATACATCTTCAAAGTCTCTTCTTTTTGCCATTTCTAATAGTCCATATAGATGACGATTATGACTGTGAACACCTCCATCTGATACAAGCCCCAATATATGCAATTTTGAATTATGTTTTTTACAATTTTCAATGGCTGCTATAAATTCTGGATTCGTAAAAAATTCACCATCTTCAATTGATTTGGTAATTCTTGTTAGCTCTTGATATACAATTCTTCCAGCTCCTATATTGGTGTGTCCTACTTCTGAATTTCCCATTTGTCCTTCTGGTAATCCTACCGCTAAACCACTTGGTGAAATTTTTGTATTGGGATATTTTTTTATTATTTTATCAATGTTAGGAGTTTTGGCTTGTTTTACTGCATTTCCATCTTCATTTACATTACTTCCAAAACCGTCTAATATCATTAACATTGTTAGCTTATTTTTCATATCTACCATCCTTTTTTATTTTTTAATTGTTACTATTATTGTTTTCAAAGTTTACTATTTTACTAAATTCATCTACTTTTAGACTTGCTCCTCCTACTAGTCCTCCATCTATATCTGACATTTCAAATAGTTCTTTGGCATTTGTGCTTTTTACACTTCCACCATATTGTATTATAACGCTATTTGCTACTTTTTGTCCATAATTTTTAGCAATTTTGTTTCGTATTGCTTTTATACTATTGTTGGCATCTTCTTTGGTTGCTGTTTTTCCTGTTCCAATTGCCCAGATTGGCTCATATGCTATGATGGTATTTTTTACTTGCTCATCGGTTAATCCTTCTAATGCAAGTTCTGTTTGATTGGTAATAATTTCTTCTGTTTTTTGTGCTTCTCTTTGTTCTAACGTTTCTCCTACACATACAATTGGTTTTAATCCATTTTGAAAAGCTGCTTTTACTTTTTTGTTTACTGTTTCATCTGTTTCCTTAAAATATTGTCTTCTTTCTGAATGTCCTATGATAACATATTCTACATTTATAGCTTTTAACATTTTTGCGGATATTTCTCCTGTATAGGCTCCACTTTCTTCAAAATGCATGTTTTGTGCGCCAATTTTTATGTTTGTATTTTGTGCTGTTAGTAAGGCATAAAATAAATCCGTATATGGCACACATAATATTACTTCATTTTGTGTACTTTTGACTAGTGGTGCTAATTCTTCTATAAAGTTTATGGTTTCATTGGGAAGTTTATTCATTTTCCAGTTTCCTGCAATTATTTTTTTTCTCATTCTAACTTTTTCCTTTCTATGTTTTTATTTTCTTTAATAATTTAACGATTTCTCTCATTTGGTCTCCTCTTTTAGCAAAACAATAATTATTATCTTGTTTTTCTACTATGTCTTCTAATTCTTTACTTGTTATATATTTTAATTCACTTAATTCTTCTTCACAAATTGTATATTCTTGTATTTTTCTATTGGTTTGATAATAATAATATTTTGTATAGTTATTATTGGTGGTTTTTTCGCTTTCATATTTTTGTTTAAATATACCAAGTGATTTTAATTCTTCTGGTTTAACCTCTATTCCTATTTCTTCTTTTATTTCTCTTACCATAGCATTTTCATAAGTTTCTCCTGTATCGACATGTCCTGCGGTTAATCCCCATTTATTAGGACCTTGTTTTTTGGTTGCAGCTCTTTTTTGCACCAAATATTCTTGCTTTTCATTTTGGATAAGAACTGCTACTTCTTTATGCCAT
>CASUIT010000024.1 GCA_949455995.1 uncultured Clostridia bacterium | reverse complement strand
GTGCTATTTTTGCAATTTCTTCTGTAATTCTGCCATCACCTAAAACAGCTGCATAATCTCTTACTCTTTTTAATAATCGATTAGCTATCCTTGGGGTTCCTCTTGATCTTCTGGCAATTTCTCTTGCTGCTTTTTCTTCTATTTCTACCTCTAAAATTTTACTAGATCTTCTTACGATAGTTGTTAAATCAGCAATGGAATATAATTCTAATCGATGGATAATTCCAAAACGATCACGTAGTGGTGTTGTTAAAGCTCCTGCTTTTGTAGTGGCTCCTATTAAAGTAAATTTTGGTAAGTCCAATCGAATGGATCTACTGCTAGGTCCCTATCCTATGATAATATCTAGTGTATAATCTTCTAAGGCTGGATATAAAATTTCTTCTACACTTTTACTTAGTCTATGAATTTCATCAATAAACAATACATCAAATTCAGAAAGATTTGTTAATAAAGATGCTAGATCTCCTGGCTTTTCAATGGCTGGTCCTGAAGTTATTTTGATATTGGATTGCATTTCATTGGATATGATATTGGATAATGTTGTTTTCCCAAGTCCTGGAGGTCCATATAATAATACATGATCTAGTGGCTCTTCTCTTTTTTTAGCTGATTCTATGTATATTTTCATATTTTCTTTTACCTTATCTTGTCCAATATATTCGTTTAATGTTTTAGGTCTTAACGAATTTTCTAGCTTTTCTTCTGCTTTTCCTTCCATTTCTGGATTTAAAATTCTGTCTTCTTCCATTTTTTTCTCTCCTTTTTCCCTTTCAACCCAGAAAAGCAATGACAATGGTTGGGATTATTTTAATAAGTTGTGTATGATTACTGAATTTGATATGTCTAACTGCTTTTTCATTTCTTGATAATATTTATTTAATTTCTCTTTTGTTTCGATTTCTAATTTTTCCCAGTCTAGCTTTTCTCCTGTTTGAATATCATACCATTGTTCGTCATAATAATATTTTTTTGTTATGATTCTTTCGTTATTTAAATATACTGCATCTTTGTTAGAAAATATATTATTTCCTAACGAAAATTTGTCTTCTAAATTGCATAAATAAGCAAGGGTTGGTTTGATGTCTAATTTATTTATTGGTTTTTCTATTTTTTTAGATTTTATTCCTGGTATTTTAAGTCCTGCTGCTACTTTTGTATAATTTAATTTCATTTCTACCTCTGTTATATTTTGTTTGCGATTTGTATTTAAGAAATCTATTAATTCTTCGTCATACATGGTTAGTCCATTATGATCTCCAAAGACCAGTATACTTGTTTGTTCATATATTCCTTCCTTTTTTAGCCCTTTTATTAATTCTCCAAAGGCATAATCTGCATAATTTACTGCTTCTAAGTAATTTCCAAAATAGGTATTTTTATATTTTCCTACATCAATTGTTATTTTACTTCTATCTTGCAATCCTTCTAAGGTAAATGGTATATGGGAGGAAACTGATACAATATATGAAAAAAATGGGGTTTGATATTTTTTCCATTTTTCTATTGCTTGTTTGTAAAAAAGTTCATCTGATAAGTCTCCATTGATGTTTTCTGATAGGTCTTCAAATTGTTCTTTAAAAACTAATTCCTTTATATTTAGTCTACCATATACATTTCCTCGATTCCAAAAGTAAGGGTAATTTCCGTGCATATAAGAGGTATGATATTGCTTTTGATGAAATAATTTAAATATATCATCATAGGTGTTTGTACCATATTTACTAAAACACATTCCATTTTCTACTGGATAAAGAGATGTTATGGTAGAATGTTCAGAATCTGCTGTAGTAGAATAGCTTTGCATATGCATGTTGGTAAATTCAATGTTTTCTTCTAAAAATTCATTTAAATTAGGTGTAATGGCTTTACCATTTATTTCTTTATGAAGCACAAATTCTTGTATGGATTCTAGTTGTAAAATAATGACATTTTGATTTTCTAATATTCCTTTTAATTGGTCATTTTCTAGTTGATATTTTTCTAACTCTTGATAGGCTTTTTGCATATCTTCTTTATTTTTATATTTTGTTTGTTGTTTCATTGTAAAACTATTTGTAATATCTGATATGTGATAACCCAAAATAGTTGCTTTACGAATTTGCAAGTCTTTATTATAAGATACTTGTTCTCCATTTTTTATATAAGTTAAACCAACAAAACAAAAAATGCCAATTCCTACTATCCCTACTATGGTTTTAATAATTAACTCTTTTTTTGTTTTTTCTTCTTTTTTTTCAAATACTAGTATTTTCCCAATCCATAAACCTATTATTACTAAAATGTCTAAAAAATACAATATCTGTTTTGGTTGTATTATCATTGGCAATGTACTTGCTATTTCCTCACCATATTGGAGATTTCCAATTTGTGCAACAGATAATACATTATTAGAAAAAATATAATATATGTGATCTGCCCATAATAAAAGACTCATTAAAAAATCTATTATTATCGCAACTACCATTGTTGTTCTATTTGGTAATATACTAATAAAACATCCTATACTAACAATAAAACAAATGGTTCCAAAGATAGTTTGCATTTCTAATGTTTCATTTACTGCTATGGTATTATGATAAAACAAAAAGGTTTTGCCTAATAATAAAAGTCCTACTAAAATAACAAAAATGGCAGAATTTCCTACTTTATGTATTATTTCTTTTTTTACCATAAATTCTTCTCTCCTTTAAAACAACAACTATTATTTTTTAACAATTTTCAATAAATTCTTCTATTATTTTTAACATTTTTTCATGATTTTGCTTATATTTTTTTGGTTGAAAGCTTTCTATTTTTTCTAGTGCTTGTTCTAATTTTTGCAAATCTTGTATTCCGATAATATAACCTCTTTCATTAAATATTTCTACTATCTCTTTTTGATGATCATTTACATGCTCTTGGTATATATGTAATCTTGGAATGGCAATTACTTTTTTGCCTTTAGTAATCGATTGGATAATAGAACCTACTCCTCCATGGGTTATGATGACATTTGCTTTTTTTTGTAATTTTTCTATTTCCTCTTTTGATATAAAATCAAATATTTTCATATTTTTAGATGTATATTTTGTATAACCAGCTTGTACTACTACCTCTTGTGTTATTATTTGATTTTGTATACATTCTTCTATTTTTTCTAATAAACGATGAAAACTGTTATTTTGTGTTCCTAATAATACTAAAATCATTAATAAATTGAACCTCCATATACTGCTTTTGGATATATCTTTAGCATTTCTTCCCATTGTACAATAAATAAATCGGCAATTGGATAAATTAACCTTCCTGTTGCTGTTTTTTTATAGTGATTTGCAAAAGTTTCTATATATATTATCTTACTTCCAAATATTTTTCCCAAATAACACATTGGTCCTGCTGTATGTGTTCCTGTTGTTACAATAACTTTAGGATGTATCTTAAAATATAGATAAATTGTCTTTAAGCAAAGATAAAAATATTTAAAAAAATAGGTAATTATCTTAGATCTTGTTCCATATGGCAAAAAAGATAGCCTTTCTCCATATTTTTCTTTTAATTTCTCATTTACCTTATCTTTTTCTGTTATAATATGATAATCATATTTTTCAAATAACAGTGATAATTGCATAAGTTCATTCAAATGTCCACCTGTACTTGCTATAAATAATACTTTTTTTTTCATTTTCATTCTTTCCTTTTGGTTTTTCTTATTATATCTTTTTTTTCATATAATGTCTAGTAATTAGTCATATATTGCAATCTTTGTCTATCTTCTTTTCTTTTTCTTCTATTTGTTGCCTTTTTCATTTCTAAAGCAATTAATTAACTTTTTTGACGGTTGTTCTTTGTCGCACAAAATTAGGATTTCCTATAATATAAATTAAACCTCTTATTATTAATTTTCTCTAGTTTAATAATAAGAGGTTTATTTTTAAGCTCTTGGATGTGCTTTTTTATATACATTTTTTAAACCTTCGTCTTGAAATTGCATGTATACTTGCGTGGAAGATATGTCTGAATGTCCAAGCATGGTTTGGATGGCTTTTAGGTCTGCTCCATTTTGTAGTAAATGGGTTGCAAAAGAGTGCCTTAAAACATGTGGTGTGATTTCTTTTGTGATGTGTGCTTGTTCTTTATAAAATTTAATGATTTTCCAAAATCCTTGTCTTGTTAATCTGCTTCCATTGATGTTAACAAATAAGGCTTGTTCTCCTTCTGTTTTTACTAAAATGTCTCTTGCTTCTTCTACATATTCTCTTAATGCTTTTAATGACATGTTTCCTAATGGTATGTTACGTTCTTTGTTTCCATGTTTACAAATTACGTATCCCTCTTCTGTATTGACATCTTCTATATTTAAGGAAACGATTTCACTTACTCTCATTCCTGTTGCATAAGCAAATTCTAACATGGCTTTGTCTCTGATTCCTTTTAAGTCAATGTCTTGTGGTTGATCTAGTAATAGTTCTACTTCTTTTGCTGTTAATATGCTTGGTACTCTTTTTTCGATTTTTGGTGATTGTATGTTGTGTGTTGGATCTATTTTTACTTTTTTGTTTTTTAATACAAATTGATAAAAAGAACGAATGGATGCGATACATCTTGATATGCTAGATGGCTTTTTTCCTTCTTCTTCTAATTCTTTCATGTAATCTTTTATGTCTTCTTCTTTTACTCTGTTATAGTGAAGTTCACATGCTTCTAAATATCTTCTAAATTGTTTTAAATCCCTTTTATAGGATTGTAAAGTATTTTCTGATAATTTTCTTTCTTTTTCTAAGAAATCAAAAAAATATTTTAACTGTCTTTCCATTTTTTTCCCCTACCTCTTGTTATAATCTAATTTTTTATTTTATTTACATAAACTCTATATGTTATATCAAACATTTCTAAAATTGTAAATACATTTTTTAATATTTTTAAAAATATTTTATTACGCCTTTTAAAATATTAGTAGATAAAAAGACTTCAACTAGTGATGCGATAACTAAAATAAGTAACATGATAAAAGAAAAAATAGTATGACGTACTATTTCTATTTTTATGTTTTCTTTTTTTCTATCTTTTATAATGGATTTATATAATTTAAATCCACTGACGGCTAATGCTAAAATGGCTGGTATAAAGATAATATTTTGTAAAAGTAATAAAATTAATACAAAAGGTATCCCTTGTGATAATCCCATGATGTTAATGCATACACAAATGGTATATCCTAAACAAAATCCTCTATATAATACCAATCCAAACACCACTGGTATTCCTATTACAGTTGTTCCAAAAAACCATAAGATAATAGCTAATATTACATTTTGGTTTAGACTGCTTTTTAATAATTCCATCCAATTTAAATTTTCTGTATTTTTTACATTTTCAATAAAAGTATTAAAATACTGTGTAATTTCTTCTTTTTGCGTTTCTTGTATATTGTTGACAAAAAATACTCCTAGAAATATTCCTATTATGAATAATAGTGTTACTAGCATGTACTCTTTTTTGTTGTTATAAACATGTTCTTTTATCATGTCTAATATGTTAATGGGCTTATTTTTTTTCATTGCTTTTCTCCTTATCTTTATACATCATGTGTATTCGATAAGGATGGTTTTAGAACTATTTTTAAGTTTTTACTTTTCCGTAATTTCCTCCGACCCCCTACATGAATTTGCATTTTTCCTTCTTGTGCATTGATAATATAGTTTGCCACCTTTTTTCCCACTACTGCTTCAATATCGTCTTTTGATAATTTGTGTAAAATATTCATTTCTGTTTCAAAGGTATTTAATAATTTGTCAATTGTTTTTCCCCCTACTCCTGGAATAAATCCTAGTGGTACTTGATAAATATAAGGCGGTCTGTTTTTAGGACTTTTTGTTTCTTTTTTATCTTTGATTAATTCTATTCTGTCAAAAACTCCAAAAGTAACATTTTTTCCACCACATATTGGACAAGTTTCAACTGGTTGTTTGGTTTCAATGGGTTGTTCACAATCATCACAAAAAGTTCTATGGTATTTTCCAAGTTTTGGATCTAGCCCATAGTTTGCTACTACTTTTCTTCCTTGTTCATTTTTTAATGCCATTACGATTTCTTTAAATGATATGGATTTTACCTGTATTTTATTGTATTCTCTAGCTATTTTAGGCAAAGAGTGTGCATCTGAATTTGTGATAAAGGTTTTGTTTTCTAATTCTGAAATGGTATCTGCTAAGTAGGTATCTGAACTTAAGCCCAATTCAATGGCAAATATTTTATCAAATTTCTCTTTGAATATATTTTTTAATTGGTCTGTGCAGTTTCCATAATAGCTTTTGTGTGGTGTAAAAACATGTGCTGGAATTAAAATTCCATTGTATTTTTCTACGATGTCAATTAATTTATATCCTGATAAGTCTGTTCTTTGTGTGCTTAATGTAATATTTTTTAAATGATGTTTTAATTCATTTGAAAAGTTTTTGATATCTTGTAAATGTGGAAAAAAACAGATGTTGTGTGCACTTCCACATTTGGCGTTTCTTCCTTTTTCAGATGTTTCTACTTCACTTCCTAGTAAAATACATACTTTATCTTGATAGATAATTCCTCCTTCTTCTAATTCGTAGGCATTACCTGTTTGCAAGAATTTTTCAATATCCTCTATGACATATGGTGAGGCACAGTCTATAATTCCTACTACTTGGATTCCTTTTTTGTCTACACATTCTTTGGCAATGTTTGCAAAATTTAATGATTTGGCTGCTGTTATCTTTATTGGTTTCCCATTCTCACTTCTTCCTATGTGTACATGTAAATCTGCAAATATTTCGTACATTTTTATTCTCCTTGTTTTAAGATGTCTTTTTTATATCTTTCAAATCTCCTATTTTAGAATCATTTTTGATATGTTCCATAATTTTTTTAGTAGTTTCTTCACTAAATAATGCTCTATTGGCTCCTTTTACTTTTGCAAACATTTCTCCTGCTAATTCTTTGTTTTGTTTTGCAATTAGTTTGTCCATTTGAGGCTCAAACTCATAAACTACTTTTGAAATGAACTTTGTTAATTCTTCTGTTTCATTATATATTTTTAAAAGTTTCCTTAATATAGTACTATTTTTTTCTTCATTCATTGGAATGTTTTCTAAAAATTCAACAAACTCGATAAAGGTGTTTAAATAACGATTATATTGTTTTTTTAAATTTCTATGTTCTAATAATACAAGTGCTTCATCTGGTTTAAAACCAATTCTTTCTGGTCTGTCTAATATCATAGCTCCAAATTGGTCTACTAGCTCTAATATATCACTTTCTCTTTCTCTTGGATTGCTATCACTATAACGATTTATTTCTTCACATATTTTGCAAAATCTTTTCCCAAACCCCATTTCTCTTAAATAAGTGGCTCCTTCTTTTGCATAGGCGTAAATTTGATTAACATCTTGTGTATTATTTTTCTTTTTACAATTACATAGTAAACAAGCTGTTAATACTAAATTTTTATCAACCTCTATTTTGGCATAATTTAAAAATAATCTAGCAATTTCTGTTTTAAATACAATAGATTTATCAAAAAATACTTTCGTTTTTTTGGACAAATAGTATATAATTTCCATTTTTGAATCTAATTCTTTTTCTTCTAATATATAATTTGCAAATGTATTCATACGATTCCTCCTACTCTTTTTATTATACTCAAAATTTGTAGAATTTTCAATATTTTTCTAGAATGTAACATAAATGTAACATTGTTTAATTATTTTCCAAAATAGCATTTCTTGCTAATGTATCACATCGATTATTATATTCATTATCACTATGCCCTTTTACTTTATTAAAATGAACTTCGTGTTTTTTGGTTAAATCATATAGCTCTTTCCAAAGTTCTTGGTTTTTTACCATGTTTTTTCCAGATGTCTTCCAATTATTTTTGATCCAATTATCGATCCAACCTTGCAAAAAAGCATTTACCACATAAGCACTATCACTATATAGCTCTACCTTACATGGATATTTTAAAAGTTTTAATGCTTCTATTACTGCTGTAAGTTCCATCACATTATTGGTTGTATTTTTTTTTCCTCCTGCTATTTCTTTTTTATTTTGCTGATACATCAAAACTGCTCCCCAACCTCCTGGACCAGGGTTTCCAGAACAGGCTCCATCTGTATAAATAATAACTTTCTCCATTTAAATCCCTCTTTCCATTTGTATTTTTTATCATTTTATGATATTATTATATCATAAAAAAAATTTGATAAAAAGGGGAATTTTCGAATGAGTAAAGTTTTAGGTATTATTGCAGAATATAATCCTTTTCATAATGGTCATTTATACCATTTAGAAAAATCAAAAAAAGACACTGGTTCTTCTTATACGATTGCTGTCATTAGTGGAAACTTTACACAACGCCGGTAGTACATCTTTAATCGATAAATGGTCAAAAGCTGAATGTGCTCTTAAATGTGGTATCGATTTAGTCATTGAATTACCTGTTTTATATGCAACCTCTAGTGCAGAAAATTTTGCTCAAGGTGCTATAAAAATTTTAGATTCACTAAAAATAGTAGACTATATCTCTTTTGGATCTGAAACCAATAATATAGAAGTTTTACAACAATGTGCTGACGTTTTATATGATGAACCTAAAGAATATAAAACCTTATTATCCCATGAACTAAAAAAAGGGGTTTCTTTTCCCAAAGCTCGCGAAAATGCTTTGATGATGTACCTAAATGACATTCGAAAATTTGCAAACGTTCTTTCTTATCCTAATAATATTCTAGGAATTGAATATTTAAAGGCTATAAAAAAATTAAAAAGTTCTATTCAACCTTATAGTATTTCTCGTTATGAAGTAGGTCATAACGATTTAACTTATACTGAAAACGTAGCAAGTAGTACAGCCATTAGAAATATGATCAAAAATAATGGTTTTCATGCCTTAACCAATCTTATGCCTGAATCTAGCTATTCCATCTTAATCAAAAATATGGAAATGCGGACATATTATTCCAGATATTTCTGTTTTTGAAAAAGAAATCATTTATACTATAAGAAAATTAGACACTTCTGAAATCACTCAATTACCAGATGTTTCGGAAGGATTAGAATTTGCCATAAAAAATGCAGCAGATAATTGTAATCACTTAAATGAATTTTTTAATATTATAAAATCCAAAAGATATACCCAAACTCGTCTTCAACGAATTTTATTATATATTTTATTAGGAATAACCAAAAAGGATATGGAACTTTCTAAAAAAGTCCAACCCTATGTGAGAGTATTAGGTTTAAATCATAAGGGTAAATTTCTTATTTCTGAAATGGTAAAAGCAAATCCTAAACTTGAAATTATCACTTCTGTGAAACAATTTACTAAAAAAAATTCTAACAAAAATTTAAAAATTTTGTTAGAAAAAGATATATGGGCAACTAATGTTTTTACCCTTGGATACGATGAAACACCTTTTAATAATTTAGACTTTACTCAAAAAATTATAACCTTGTAGTCCACTTTTAAATCAAAACAAAAAAAGAAAAGTTTATATATTTTTTTTATTGTTGTAAATTCTATCTAAGAGTTCATCTGGATATGCTTTATCTAAAAATTCATCGATTGGTCCATTTGCTGGTATATTTTGATATCTCTCTTGTTGGCGACTACCGTGCCATACAAGATATAGTAATATCAAAAGTCATAAACATTGCAAAAAATGTAGTAATTATTTTCATATTTTTTTTATGAATAAGTGGCTCTAGCTTTGTTTGAAGAATGGGATATACTACTTTTAGATAAAAAATAGCTATTATTCCCCAATATACACAATATAAAAGTGACGTCCTTCCATTTAAGTTCATAAACAAATGAGAATAGTCCCATGAAATAGTTCCAAAAAAGATTTCTTGAAAAAAAGAACATAAATATTCTAACATACCGCCGCATTGCCATTCCCGAATAAAATGCCAATTTAGGCTCTTGTATATTAGAAATTAATATATAATAAGCTACTGCTCCTAAACCATATATTTGTATAAATGGTCCATATATTAATCCTTGTCTTATTTCTAATGTTCTTGTATACACTAAAGCATATAACATTTCTGCAAAAAAGCCAAATACACTTCCTATTACAAATATCCAAAATATTATGATACTATAATTAATTATCTTTTTCCACATATATTTAGTTCCCCGTTTATTTTAATTATTCACATTATATACTAAATATAAAAAAAATAAAAGTTTCTTTATAAAATTAATAAAAAATTAAGTTTTATTTCTAATCAATTCTCATAAAAAATAGCAATTAACTTTCTTTGATAATGTCTTTTATTACTTCTCCTGCTATAATAAGTCCTGCTACAGAAGGAACAAAAGAAATACTTCCCAAAGTTCTTTTTTCCTTTGTTATTTTAGGTTGTTCTTTAGAATATAATACCTTTATTTTACTAATATTTCTCTTTTTTAACTCTTTTCTTATTATCTTTGCTAATGGACATACAGATGTGTTTTCAATTGTTGCTATTTCAAATTTTGTGGGGTCTAATTTATTTCCTGTTCCCATACTAGATAAAATAGGAACCTGCATTTGATAGGCTTTTTGAATTAATTTTATTTTTGTGTCTATTGTATCTACTGCATCTACTACATAGGAAAGTGATTGGTTTATTAAATTTTCTTCTCCTTGTTTTATTTCTTGTGCCATATAAGTTTCTACTATTGCTTTTGCATTAATGTCTAAAATTCTTTGTTTCATTACATCAATTTTTCTTTTTCCTATCGTTTTTTCATTTGCATGTATTTGTCTATTTATATTTGTTTTTGTAATAATATCTTGATCGATTAACAAAATATGACCTATACCTGCTCTTACCAATCCTTCTACTACAAAAGATCCTACACCACCTAGTCCATATACTGCTACTTTTGCCTTTTTTAATTTATCTTGTGCTTTTTTTCCTATTAACAGTTCCGTTCTATTTGTCCAATTTTCTTCCACTTTTGTTTCTTCCTTTCTATCTAAATACCACTAAATAGTCAACCTAAGGTGTCTTATATTATTTTTTATTATAGCATAATTATATTTTATATGCTATAATGTACTTAAAAGAGTTTTAAAAACAAAGAAAACTCAAAATCTAATTCAATCAGAGGTACCTATGTTAAAAATAAATAATATAAAAATTAGAAAAGATTTATCTGAACACGAAATATTAGAAATAGCTCTAAAAAGACATCACATCAAAAAAGAAGATATTTTATCATGGCATATTGCAAAAAAATCAATCGATGCCCGACAAAAAGATGATGTTCATTATCTTTATTGCCTCCACATAGAAGTCAAAAATGAACATCTTTATAAAAAAATAGAAAAAGTAAAAAAAATATCTTATCCCTTTTTGCACACCCAAAAAACGTTTACTTCTCGCCCTATTATTGTAGGTGCTGGACCTGCTGGTCTTTTTGCTGCTCTTACTTTAGTACAAAATAAAGTACAACCTATTATCATAGAACAAGGACAACCTGTTGAAAAACGACAAGAAAGTATTCAAAACTTTTTAAAAACAGGAAAACTAAATCCCCTTTCTAATGTACAATTTGGTGAAGGTGGTGCTGGTACCTTTTCCGATGGAAAATTAACAACTGGTATTCATAGTACTTTTTGCCAAAAAGTACTAGAAGATTTTGTTTTTTTTGGTGCACCAAAGCAAATCTTATACCTTTCTAAACCTCATATTGGTACAGATCATTTAATTCATATTCTTCAAAATATGAGACAATATATTATTTCTAAAGGTGGCACTTTTCTTTTTGATACTAAAGTTATTGATTTTGAAATCATAGATCATCATATTGTTGCTCTACATACTCTTTGTGAAAATTCACAAAAAACCCTAAATACTTCTCATGTTATTTTAGCAATTGGACACAGTTCAAGAGATACCTTTCAAACCCTTTACCAAAAAGGGGTCAAAATGGTTCCAAAAAACTTCTCAGTTGGCGTACGTATTGAACATTTACAAAAATGGATTAATGAAGCCCAATATGGTACTATTACCAAATTAAATTTACCTCCAGCAGAATATAAATTAGCTTATCATTCCAAAGATAATAAGCGTTCTTGTTATACTTTTTGTATGTGTCCAGGTGGTGTTGTTATGCCTTCTTCTAGTGAAGAAAATACTATTGTAACAAATGGTATGAGTAATTTTTTACGTGATGGAAAAAATGCAAATACTGCGCTTTTAGTTAATATAACACCTAACGATTTTAAAAGTAGTTCTCCTTTGGCTGGCATCTTTTTTCAAAAGGATTTAGAAGAAAAAGCTTTCATATTAGGTGGTTGTAATTACTTTGCCCCAGTTCAAAGGGTTGCAGATTTTTTAAATAATAAAAAATCTGATTACCTAGGTTGTGTAACACCTACTTATCAACCTGGGGTTACTTTGTCAAATTTAAAGGAAATATTACCAGATTTCGTTTCGGATACACTACATGAGGGCATTCGATTTTTTGATACCAAACTTCATGGCTTTGCCCATCCAGATAGTATATTAACAGGTTTAGAAACCAGAAGTTCTTCTCCTGTTAAAATACTTCGAAATGAACATTTAACTTCTAATATTTTAGGTATTTATCCTTGTGGAGAAGGAGCTGGCTATGCTGGTGGCATTATGTCTGCTGCTGTAGATGGTATCAAATGTGCTTATGCTTTACTTTCTTAATTTTTCTACTATTTCACATAAATTTTCTACCAAATAATCTACATCTTCTTTGGTATTTTCTTCTCCAAATGTTATTCTTAATGAACTATTTGCTAATTCCTTAGAAAGTCCTATACTTGATAACACATGGGATGGCTTTGATGAACCCGATGAACATGCCGATCCTGCAGATGCACAAATTCCTTTGGCATCTAAATTTAATAATAAGGCTTCCCCATCTACTCCAGGAAATGACAAATTAGCATTTCCTGGTAATCTATTTTCTATGCTTCCATTTAATTTAACATCTTTTATTTTCTCTTCTACTTGTGATAAAAAATAATCTCGCAAGCTTTTCAAATGTTGCATATTTTCTTTCAATTGTCTATTTGCTAACTCACAAGCTTTTCCTAATCCTACAATTCCTGCTACATTTTCTGTTCCTGCTCTTTTGTTTTTCTCTTGATGTCCTCCCTCTATTAATTTTTCAAATTCAATTCCATTTCTTACGTATAATGCTCCTATTCCTTTGGGACCATATATTTTATGTCCTGATAATGATAAAGCATCGATTCCTAATCTTTTTACATCAATTGGGATATTACCACAAGCTTGCACCGCATCTGTGTGAAATACAATATTATACATTTTTGCAATTTTTGCAATCATTTCAATTGGTTGAATGGTTCCAATTTCATTATTAGCAAACATGATACTTATTAATATTGTATCATTTCGAATGGCATTTCTTAGTTCTTCTATTTTAACAAATCCCTCTTTATCTACTTTCAAATACGTCACTTCAAATCCTTGGGTTTGTAATACTTGACAGGTATGAAGTATGGCTGGATGCTCAAAACTAGAAGTAATAATATGTTTTCCCTTATTTTTATTACGATGTGCTATTCCTTTGATAATTGTATTATCACTTTCTGAACCACAACCTGTAAAATAAATTTCATTTGGATTACTGTTAATTAGTGTCGCCACTTTTATTCTTGCTTCTTCTATTGCTTTTTTAGAAATTCTTCCCATACTATAAAGTGATGAGGGATTTCCATATCTTTCTTCAAAATAGGGAACCATTTCTTCCCATACTTTCTTTATTACTCTTGTTGTAGCTGCATGATCAAAATATCTTATTTTCATTAAAATACCATCCTTTCGTCTCTTTGTTTTATACATTATATTCAAAAAAGGGATGAATTATTTTGGTGACTATTTAAAATCTTTTTTATTTCTTCTAAATTCTCTATCGTTGTTCGATAACCAAATTCATAACATTTGTCTATTTTTTCTACATCAAATAATCCAGTTTGATCGGTTGGAATGGTTAAAATAAAATCACTTTTTTCTAAACTTTCTTCTGAAATTTTATTTCCCATAATATCTAATGTTCTCATCACAATATCCATAGCATTACTATTTTGTTCTACATCATCTGCTTTAAAATTAATTGCAATTACCTTATCAGCGCCTTGTTTTTTTACTTCTGATACTGGAATATTATCTAATATACCACCATCTAAAAATTTATGTTCCTTAAAATCACAAGGGCAAAATATGGCTGGAAAACTACTACTTGCTCTTACTGCTTTTCCAATAGATATATCTGTAATATATTGAGATTGTTCCTCACTTTTTTTAGGAAGCCTATTGGTAAAAATATATTCTTTTGAAAGTTTTACATCGACACTCGGAATTACTAAAGACATATTTGTAATGTCTTTTATTTTACATACTCCTTTTCTTTTAGCTAATTCATCAGATACTTCCTCTATTGATTTTCCTGTTTTTAAACCAGAAAAACAAAAATCTTTATTGGTCATAAAATTTTTTATTCCTGATATAATTGGCATAGAATTAATTTCTATGATATCTTTTGCATATTTTTTAAACAATAGAAAAATATAGTATGGCGAATATCCGCATAGCATAAAGGGAGGCTACTAAACTCCCTGAGCTAGTACCTCCTATGATATCTACTTGTATTTCATTATCTTCTAATGCTTTTAATACTCCTGCATGTGCAATTCCTCTAATTCCTCCACCAGATAAGGCTATTCCTAATTTCAAATTAACACCTTCTTCATTTTTTCTTTCTATTATAAGTATTTACTAATAATATGAATTTAAACAAAAAATGTTAATATATCTCTTAAAAACGCTTTGATTTTCTAACCAAATAATCCTCGTTTTTTAACTGGTGGTTGCTCATTCATGGTTTTGGCTAATTGCATTAATAAATCTCTTTGTTCTTTTGTTAGCTTTTTTGGTATTTGTACTGTTACCGTAAATACAAAATCTCCTATATTACTTGAATTAATTGCTTTAAATCCTTTATTTTTTATCGTAAATTTTGCCCCTGTTTGCGTACCATCTGGAATTTTATATTTTTCTTTTGTACCATCTACCATTGGTATTTCTAATTCGGCTCCTAAACTTGCTTGTGTAATGGTTATTGGTACTTCGCATAAGACATTATTTCCTTTTCTTGTATAAATACTATGTCTTTTAATTCTTACTGTAATATATAAGTCTCCTTTTGGTCCTCCTTTTTCTCCTGGTTCTCCTTCTCCTCTTAATACAACTGTTTGATTATCATCTATTCCTGCTGGAATTTTTACTTTTATTTTAGGTTGTTTTCTAACGGTTCCTTTTCCATGACAATTAGTACATGGTTCTTTAATAATTTCTCCTGTCCCATGACAACTAGTACATGTTCTTCTGGTTTGCATTTGTCCTAAAATAGTATTTTGTACTCCGTGTTACTTGACCTGTACCATTACATACAGTACATTTCATTTTAGAGGTTCCTGGTTTTGCTCCTGTTCCATGACAATTATCACAGGTTTCATCTCTTGTAATAATTATTTCTTTTTCTATTCCTAGAAAAGCTTGCTCAAAAGTAACTTCGATTCCTAAATTTAAGTCTGCACCTTTTTTTGGTCCAGATTGCCTTCTTCCTGATGTTCTTCCTCCAAAACCTCCTCCAAAGAAGGATGAGAAAATATCGCCTAAATCTCCAAAGTCTCCAAAGTCTGAACTGCTATATGAATAATATCCTTGACCTCCTCCAAATGGTCCTCCTGCTCCCCCAAATCCTTGGGGGTCAGTTGTTCCAAATTGGTCATACATTTTTCTTTTTTGTGGATCTGATAAGTTTTCATATGCTTCATTTACTTCTTTGAATTTTGCTTCTGCTTCTGCTTTACTGTTTGGATTTGCATCTGGATGATATTTTTTTGCAAGTTTACGATAAGCTTTTTTTAATTCATCGTCTGTTGCATTTTTATTGACACCTAATACCTCATAATAATCTCTTTTACTTGCCATTATTTTCCTCCCATTTTTTTACAAGACGAAGTTTTATTTGATTTATTTGTTGTCATCATCTTCTACTTTATAGTCGGCATCATACACTTTGCCATCATTGTTTGTTTGTTCTTCTCCTTCTGGATTTTGTCCATTAACATCTTCTGCTTGTGTTGCTCCATTAGGGTTTGCTGTTTTGTACAGTTTTTCTGACATTTCATAAAATACTTTTGTTAATTTTTCGGTTGCTTCTTTTATTTTTTCGGTATCGTTTGTTTCAAGTGCCTTTTTGGTGCTTTCTATTTCTGTTTCTACTTTTGCTTTTTCTTCTCCACTAATTTTGTCTCCTAAGTCAGTTAATGTTTTTTCACTGTTGTATACTAAACTTTCTGCATTATTTTTTACTTCGATTTCTTCTTTTTTCTTTTTGTCTTCTTCTGCATGTTCTTGAGCATCTTTTACTGCTTTGTCAATATCTTCATCGGTTAAGTTAGTAGATGCTGTAATTGCTACATCTTGACTATTTCCTGTTGCCATATCTTTTGCTGAT
>CASUIT010000023.1 GCA_949455995.1 uncultured Clostridia bacterium | reverse complement strand
ACCTTAAATCATATTTTGTGCACCAAATAGCTATTTTGGAGAAGATGGAAAAATATCAACACAAGAAGAATTAGACAATTATTTAAAATATGCACAAGCTGTGATAACACAATATCCAGAAGTAGAAAATTATGAAATTTTTAATGAACCCAATATTAGGTATAAAAGTGAAGAAGACATAAAATGGTATGTAGAAGCAGTAAAAGGCGTAAAAGCGATCGACAAAAGTAAAAAAATAGTAGGAGGAGCAACGGTATTAACAGAGTCAGAAAAATTTTTAAAAGAAATATCCCAAAAAGGTGCTTATGCAGTTGCTTCTAAATATTCTTTTCATTTATATGGATGGCAAAAGGAAAATTCTATTTTAAATCAAAAATATAATACTTATCTTACATCTCATAAAAAATTACAAAATCAAATAGGCGGTTTTTTTCCTTTTGATATTACAGAAACAGGATTTTCGTCAAGCTTAGTAGAAAATATAAATGAGCAAGAACAAGGATATTATTTAGTACAACAAACCAATTTAAGAAATGAATATGGAATACAAAATTCATATATCTATAATTTTAGAAATACAGCTAATAATCAGGAAAATATGGAAAATAACTTCGGATTAGTAAATTATGATTATACACCAAAGCCATCTTATTATGCAATCAAAAATTATTGTGAAAATACAAATGGTGCAGAATATATAGGAAAAGTAGAATTAGCAAAAGAAGTAGAAGCTCATGTATACAATAAAGATGGGAAACCTAAAATAATAGTATGGACCAATAATAAGCATAAATCAGTTCAAATACCATATGAGAATTTTATAGCCAAAGATATTTATGGAAAAGAAATAGAAAATACAAATGGAATGTTAACGATAAAAACAGCACCTAGTTATTTAGAAGAGTTGGATTCAAAATATTTTTACCAAGCAATATCGAAAAGAACCATAGAAAAATATGAAGAATTTGAAGGAAGCTTTGAAAAAGAAATAAAACAAGTACCTAATTTATCAATTAAGATACAACAGTTAAAACAGAAGATGGATGAAATAGGAAAGCTATCAACATTCGATCAAACAACAGCAATACAAAAAATGCAAGAGCATTATGATTTAGGAAATATAATGATACAAGCTTACCAAGAAAAACAATTGGACATAGAGTATGTAAATTTGAGTTCCATGTTAGATATGTTAAATGATATAGGAAATTCTTTTGAAAATTTAGTAACAGTAAGTGCCAAGACAAGAAATGTAAATTTAGAGCAGACGGATCAAAAGATTAAAGAAACAGAAGAATTAATAAAAAATAATCCAGATTTAGAAATGGTTTATCCAGAAAAAATATTAAATATTAGTAAAGACTATTATGAAAAATCTTATTATATTAATCAGTTAGAAGAAGAAAATGGAATTAAAACAGGTTTAATTGTTAGCAAAAATTTACATAGTTATCTACTTACCAACTGGGCCAATCTATTTGCTAACCTATATATTGACAAATATATACAAGATAATCCAGTAATGATTACCTATTCACAAACCAATCTAACAAATCAAGATGTAATAGCAACCATACAAACAAATGCTAAGATAGAAGTAACCAACAATGAAAATAGTAGAGAATATACTTTTAAAGAAAATGGAATTTTTGCATTTGAATATGTAATAAAAGGAAGAAAGTTAAAAATAGAAGCAAAAGTAGAAAACATAGATAAAACACCACCTATCATAGAAGGAGTCGAAAACAACAAAGTATATATAAAAAAAGTATTACCTAAAATAAGTGATCCCAACTTAAAAAAGGTAGAACTTTTCCTAAATGGACAAGCAGTAGAAAATTATCAAACAAATTCTGAGGTAAAAGGAGAAGGAGAATACCAAATAACAGCAATAGACAAAGTAGATAATAGAACTACCATTTATTTTTATATCATAGAAAATAAACAAGAAGACTATAAAATAGAAGGTAATACTATTAAAAATATAGCTAGTAGCACAAAAAAGACAGATTTTAGTGAAAAATTAAATTTAAAAGTAGATTATGAAATTTACCGAGGAGACCAAAAACTAGAAAATGGAGATGTCATAGCAACAGGAGATATTTTAGAAACAAAAGCAAAAGAAAAATATACATTAATTGTTGTGGGAGATATTAATAAAGATGGGGAAGTAAATATAAAAGACATTGTAAAAATGAGAAAGTATTTGTTAGAAAGAAATACATTAGATGAAGTAGAAGTGTTAGCAGCAGATACTAATTTAGACAATGATAGCATAAATATTAAGGATTTAGTAAGAATGAGAATTATGGCTTTAACTAAAGATCTAATTTTGACTAATTATACCAATGTAATACAAATGTAATAAAAAACAAAGTAAAAATGCTTGTCAAATTTTGCCGAAAGTGATAAAATTATCCACAGTTATATAGAAATAAAAAATAGCAATAAAATTCAACAAAAGGTGATAACCATGAAAAAAAGAATAATAACAGTTATAATAGCAGTATTAATATTAGGAAATATGCAATGTTATGCTCAAAATGCTAACATAGAAATGCAATTAGAAGGAGCAAGCAAAATAAAAACAACACAAAATACTTACATACTCACAATAACATTAGGAGACATTACCCAAGTAACGAATAATTATGTATTAGGATATGAAACGATCTTAGAATATGACGAAAATATATTTAAAAATGTAACAGTAAAAGGATTAAATGGTTGGACTTGTAGTTATAAAGATAGTACAAAAATTTTAATAGGAGATACTTCAGCAGCAAAGAAAAATACACCAATCACACAAATAATATTTACATTAAAAGAAGCAGTAGAACCTACCACTACAGATATTACATTAAAAAACATCTTATTAACAGATGACCAAAACGATTTTGAGTATGATAAAAAAATAACAATAACCATACAAGAAGAAGATAAAACAGTAAATGAACAACAAGCTAATACACAAAGCAATAAAACAACCACACAAACACAAGCCCAAAATACAGACATTTCAACAGCAACTAAACAATTACCCAAAACAGGAATAGAGCTCATTATTTTAATAGGAATTGTACTTTTTGGCAGTATTATTTTTATATCTGGGAAAAATTATGTAGGATATTTAAAAGATACAAATAAACAAATGAAGAAATAAATAAAAAACTCTTGCAAAGAACGAGAAAAAGTGCTATAATATAAAGAGTTGAAAAAGGGAGGAATAAAAATGAAAAAAATAATTGCAACAGCAATTTCATTTATAATTATGATAATGTTAATTACAGTAACAAATGTAAATGCTACTACAGGTAGTACTTTAGCTGATGAATTATGTAACATAGGAACAAAATATGGATTATCCTCATCAGACAAAATAAAAATAAAAAGATATTTAGCAGATAATCCTGTAACAGACGAACAAGCAAACCAAATAATGGAAAAAGTAAACCAAGCAGTTAAAATAATGGAAGATGCAGGTACTACTGATGTAAATCAATTAACAAAAGCACAAAAAAACCAATTAAAAACAATTGCAAATGAAGCAGCAAGCATAATTGGATTAACACTAACTTATAGAAATGGAACCGTTGAAATTTATAAAGATGGTAAACTAATTGAAGTAATTACATTTAGAGATGGAAAATTAGCTTATACAGGAGAGAACAACAATACAATAATAGGTATTACTTCAGTAGCAGTAATAGCCCTAGCTACAACTTTCATACTAAGAAAGAAAATTGCTAATGCGTAAATATATAGGAAAAACAATAAAAGCAACTATTGTTAGCATAATAGTTGCTTTAATTATTACTATTATAATGGTAATAGGAGTTTATCTATTTTTTAGGGCACAAATAGATGAAACTATTTCCTTAATTAATAAAGTATCAATAGATTTAGAAAATAAGCAAGTAAAAGAAGCGATTCTAAACAGTGAAAATGAAATAAGAAATTACCCAGAATATGGAACAAAATATGCAACCATTCAAATTCCTAAAATTGATGTAGATTTACCAGTTTATTTTGGTGACACACTAGAAGTTTTAAAAAAAGGAGTAGGACATTCAAGTGGAAGTTATTTTCCAGGGGAAGGTGGATCCATTATTTACATGGGTCATAATTCTAGCAAAATGTTTCGAAGATTTTCTGAATTACAAATAGGAAATGAAATTACAGTAAAAACGAATTATGGAGAATACCACTATAAAATATATGATATGCAACTAATCAAAGAAACACAAGTAGAGAAATTACCAATTCAAGAAGAAAAAGAAATTTTAATGGTATACACCTGTTATCCATTCAATAACATAGGTTATGCAACACAAAGATATGTAATATATGCAGAGTTACAAAAGTAAAAAGGTATCTATATAATGAAGAAAGGAAAAAAGGTAATGAAAATAGCAAAAACCATAACGCAATATATCATAACGATTATAATAGCAATAGCTATGATTTTATTTTTAGTAATTAATTTAGCAACTTCTACTATATTAAAGGAAAGTTATATATTATCAAAATTAGAAGAAACAAATTATTATGATCAAATCTATGAAGACGTAAAATCAAATTTTGAAAAATATATTTATCAATCAGGACTAGAAGAAAATGTGTTAGAAGGTATCATTACAAAAGAAAAAATAAAAAAAGATACCCAGTTAATTATCAGTAATTTATATGATGGACTAGTACAAAAAATTGATACACAAGAAATAAAAGACAATATGAATAAAAATATAGAAAAGACATTAAAAAGTACCCAAATAAATGCTACGCAAAGAAAGGCAATTGATACATTAATAGAAGAAATATGTACAGAATATACAAGAACCATATCACACTATGAATATGAAAAGCAAATTAATGATTTATACCAAAAAGTAATGAAATATGTAGCTATTATTAAAAAAGTATTATTAATTAGTATGGCTATAGGAATCATTTTATTGTTAATATTAAATAAAAATCAAATTTATAAAGCCTTTTGTTTGGGAGGAATATTTTTAACAATAAGTGGAGTATTTTTTATTATTGTACACATGTTTTTAAATGCCAAGATTAAAGTACAAACTATTTTAATATTAAATGAAGCAATATCAAACATATTAAAAAGTACTTTAACACATATTTTTAATACCATTCATTATGAAGGATATATTATGTCAGCTATTGGAATACTACTAATTATTTTATCAAACTTAATACATAATAAATTAAAATATAAAGAAGATTAAACATAGGAAAAATAAATTTGGGGGGAATTATGGAAGAATTAGATTTAAAGGAGTTATTTAACATATTTTGGAATAAAAAGCTTCATATACTATTAATAGTAGCAATATTTACAATAATAGGAGCAATTTATACGATGGGATTTGTCATACCAATGTATACATCATCAACAACACTAGTATTAGCAAAAGTAGAAAATACAGCCGTAACAGCAGAGACTACTAATTCTATTACAACAACAGAAGTAGCATTAAATGCAAAATTAGTATCAACCTACAGCCAATTGATTAAAAGTAAAAATATTCTAAGACAAGTTATTTCTAATTTAGGAATCAACATTAGTGAGGGGGCATTAAGAGGAAATATAAAAGTTACTGCAGTAGAAGATACAGAATTAATTGAAATTATCGTATCTAATGAAAATGCAACATATGCAGCAAAAGTAGCCAATGAAATAGCAAAAGTTTTTACAGAAAAAGTAAAAGAAATTTATAATATCAATAATGTATATATTGTAGATGAAGCAGAAATTTCTAATGCACCATCTAATATTCATCACTTCAAGAATATTATTTTATTTGCATTAATGGGTATTGTAATTTCAGTTGTATATGTATTAATTGCCAATATGTTTGATGTTACCATCAAATCACCAGAAGACATTGAAAAAGGGTTTGGCATACCAGTAATCGCATCTATTCCACTAATAGAAACTTTTGAGAATGGAAGAGGAGGTAGAAAATAATGAGAAAAGAAGTAATTGTACATAATAATCCAAAATCTCCTATTTCAGAAATTTTTAGAACCTTAAGGACTAATATACAATATATGAACACAAACAAAAAAATGAAAACCCTATTAGTAACCTCCACATTTGTAAACGAAGGAAAAAGTTGGGTAACCTCTAATCTTGCAGTTACCTTTGCACAAGCAGGAAAAAAAGTAGTACTAATAGATGCAGACATGAGAAAAGGTAGACAATATTCTATTTTTGGAGTATCACCGAGACCAGGATTATCTAATTATTTATCACAAGTAGAAATAGATGAAAATGAAAAAACCTCAGAAAATATAGTAGACTATGTACAAGAAACAGATGTAAAAAATCTATATGTAATAGCAGCAGGAAATGTTCCACCAAATCCATCTGAATTGTTAGTTTCTGCTAAAATGATCAATGTATTAGAAGAATTAAAAGAATTATGTGATTTAGTAATTTTAGATGGTACACCATGTGAATTAGTAACTGATTCTATTATCTTATCTAGGCTAGTAGATTCGACAATTCTTGTAACATCTCATAAATCCACCAAAAAAGATGCCCTAGAGAGAATGGTAAAAAACATACGAAATGTTGGAGGGAAATTAGCAGGAGTAATTATTAATAAAGTACCAATATCAAGTAGAAGGTATGGAGAAACCTATTACTACTATGGAAAAAACAACACTATTATAAAAAATAAGAAAAACAAGAAAAACAATAATATCAATACAAAAGAAACATTTAAAAAGACCAATACATTTTATAATGAAGGAAATGTAAAAAATAAACCAACTCAAAAAGCAAAAGAAGAGACAAAAGATACATCACTAGAAAAAACAAATGATATCTTAAAACAAATTAATGAATACTTAGAAAAAGAAAAAAAGAATTTAAACAATTAAAAAAGGCAAAAAAAGGAGAAGAAACTAAATGATAGATGTACATTCTCATATATTGCCCAATATAGATGATGGATCAAGAAGTGTAGAAGAGACATTTTCATTAATAAGAGAAGCCAAAAAAGTTGGATTTGAAGCAATTATTTCCACTTCACATTATATACAAGGTCAGTACGAAACAGCTGTTTCAGAGCGTGAAGTATGGATTAGTGCTATTTGTGATAAATTAAAGGAAAGAAATATTGATATTAATTTATATTTGGGTAATGAAATATATTTATCAAAAAACATCATAAAATTATTAGAAGAAAGAAAGGCTTCTACGATAAATAACACAAGTTATGTACTTTTCGAGATGTCATTACAAACAGAGCCTTCTAATTTGTATGATGTAATTTATGAAATGATGCAGTATAAGATAGTTCCAATATTAGCACATCCAGAAAGATATGCTTTTGTGCAACAAGAACCAGAATTAATTTATGATTTAATACAAAAGGGCGTATTGATGCAAGCAAATTATGGAAGTATCATAGGATATTATGGAAAAATACCCCAAATGATAGTAAAAAAACTATTACAAAATAATATGATTCACTTTTTAGGAAGTGATGTACATAGAAGAAATACAATTTATCCGAGAATTCCAAAAATCTTAGAAGAATTAAAAAATCTAATAGGAGAAAAAAAGTTAAAAGAATTAACAACGATAAATCCTAAATTATTACTAAATAATAAAAGAATAGATATCGCCGAACCGAATAGAATAGAATTAACACTAAAAGAAAAAATTATAGTAAAATGGAAAAAAAGAAATTAAAAAAGCTAAAAAATAGTACTTGTGAATTTCTAAATTAAGTTTAAAAGCATAAATACACAAGTGCTTTTTTTAATAAAAAAGCAAAGGAAGGAGAAAAACATGAGAAAATATTTTGGGACAGATGGAATTAGGAGAATTGCCAATACTGAATTAACACCAAAACTAGCTTACAAAGTAGCAAAAGCAGGAGCTTATGTATTATCTAAACATACAGACCACACACCAACTATTTTAATAGGGAGAGATACACGTATTTCAGGTTCTTTAATAGAAAGTGCTATGGTAACAGGATTTTTAAGTTATGGAGCTAATGTTAAATTATTAGGAGTCATGCCAACACCAGCAATTGCCTATTTAACAAGAAAGCTAAAAGCAGATGCCAGTGTTGTTATTTCTGCTTCGCATAATTCTTATGAATTTAATGGAATTAAATTTTTTAGTAACAAAGGAATGAAAATACCAGATCGTTTAGAAGAAGAAATTGAAGAAGTAATGGAATCAGGAAAATTAGAAGAATTTACAGCCGTAAATGACAAAATTGGTATTTTAGAATATGATTACAACTTAAAAGAAGAATATATTTATTTTTTTAGAAAACATTTTGAAGATGTAGTACAAAAAAATAAAAAAGATGATTTTATTGTTGGATTAGATACTGCAAATGGAGCAACATCAATAGTTGCAGAAGAAATTTTTAAAGCATTAGGAATTCATTATAAAATAATAAATAATCAACCAAATGGTATCAATATAAATCAAAATTGTGGCTCTACACATTTAGAAACATTAAAGAAATTTGTAATAGACAATCAATTAAGTTTAGGAATTGCTTATGATGGAGATGGAGACAGGTGTTTAGCCATTGATGAGCAAGGAAATGAAATAGACGGAGACAAAATATTGGCAATTATTTCTAGTAATTTAAAAAGAGAGGAAAAACTAAACAAAAATACAATAGTAGCCACTGTTATGAGTAATTTAGGACTTCACCAATATGCCAAAGAAAATAAATTAGAATTATTACAAACAAAAGTAGGAGATCGTTATGTATTAGAAGAAATGCTAGAAAAAGGACTAAACTTAGGAGGAGAGCAATCAGGACATATCATCTTATTAGACTATAATCCAACAGGAGATGGCATATTAACTTCTTTAATGCTTATTAAATCTATGTTAGAAACCAATAAAAAAGCATCCGAACTAGGAAAAATGGTAAATTTGTATCCACAAGTATTGGTCAATGCAAAGGTAAACAGTGAAAAAAAATATGATTATGAAAAAGAAGCAACCATAAAAGAAGCCATTGCAAATCTAGAAAAAGAATTTGCAGGTAAAGGAAGAGTTTTAATACGTCCATCTGGTACAGAACCATTAGTAAGAGTAATGATTGAGGGCGAAAAGCAAGAATATATTACAAAAAAAGCACAAGAATTAGCAAAATTAATAGAGCAAAAGTTGCAATAAAAAATATATTGACAAGCTTTTTTATCGATTCATTTCAGACAGCTCTGGATTGTAAGCTTTGTAACAAAAATGTAATAAAAAAATGATAAAAAAGTGTTGCTAAAATAAATAAATAATGATAAGATACAAATAGATAACAAAAGAAAATGGAGGAAATGGCATGTTTATTTTTGATATATCAAATCCATTAACCTTAATATTAATGTTAGCAACGACAGTATTATTAATATTTTTAGCACAGGAAATAAAAAAAAGCTATATAGGAGCTATCATATTATTTTCTTATTTAGTAATTTTAATTATGCATGTTGCACAAATAGCCACATTGCCAGAAGAATTTAGATACATGTTAACAACTTTATCAAGATGTATAGCAATTGACTTTATATTTGTTTTAATTACTTTCTTTTCCTATTTATGGGTAGATGATATTGAAGCAAAAGCAGAAGGAAAGAAAAGTATTGATAATAGTTTAGATTGGTTTTGGAAAAAAATATAAGAAAAAAGGGAATAAGACGAAATGTCTTATTTTTTTATTGTATAGGAAAAATATATTTTGCTTTTGTTTGTCATAAATATAAAAACATTAGAATATACATATAGATAGGAAGATTTGTACAAGGAGAAAAGTATGTTTAATGTTACAGTACTAAAAATGAAAGATATCAAAAAGTACGCAATGGGCATCATAATTGCTATCATGTTAGTAATAGTAGTTTGCAAATATTTTCCACAAATTACTAAGGAAAAAAAAGCAATACAAAAAGTATTGGTTAAAAATAATATGATAGGATGTTTAGAAAAAACAGTTCCAGCCATGTCAAGTATCAATAAACAAGAAGTAGAGATAAAAAACAAAGAGGATTGGTTACAAGGTATTTTAAAAACACAAATTAGTTCAATACCAGTTTTAGAAAATATAGAAAAAAAAGATGAAACAAGTAATCAAGAGGAAATACAAAATGAAGAAAAACAAAAATTAGAAGAAGCAAAAACAGGACTTACCACACAAGTAATTACTGTAAATCCCATAAAGGAAAATTATAATACTGAATATGGAAAAGTAAAAATAAAAAATGAAACGTCTTATCAATTGACTCAAGATATGTTAACACCAGATATTAGTATAGACAATAAAAATATGGTATTGTTTCATACACATAGTTGTGAAAGTTATACTTCAAGTGATGCTTATTCCTATATACCAACAGGAAACTTTCGAACAACAGATTTAAATTATAGTGTGGTAAGAGTAGGAACAGAGTTAGAAAATCACTTAAAGCAATTAAATTTTAATATAACACATAATACTTCTTATCATGATTATCCAGCATATAATGGCTCTTATACACGTTCTTTAGCAACAGTAGAAAACATATTAAAAACAACACCATCTGATATTGTAATAGATTTACATAGAGATGCCATAGGTAGTAGAAGTGATTATGCACCAATTGTAAAAATTGGAGAAAACGATGTAGCAGCACAAATAATGTTTGTTATTCGGAACAGATAATGGAGGGTTATGGCATCCAAATTGGAATCAAAATTTGAAGTTTGCAATCAAAATACAAGAAAAAGCAGAAGAAATGTATCCGCGGATTATTTAAACCAATTACGCTAACAAAATCAAGATATAATCAACATACTGCCAAGTATGCAAATATCATTGAAGTAGGGGCAACAGGAAATACCTTAGAACAATGCCTAACTAGTATGAAATATTTGGCAAAAGTAATGCAAGAAGTAATATAAAAATATTTATTTTTCTAAGTATTTTTTAAATAAGTTTTTTGAACATATAACTTGTTAGCAAAAGACTGAACCACATTTCTTAAAATATATTGTTCTTCTGAAAGCCTACTGTTTTTTACGTAATTTTTTTCTGCAAAAACAATACGGATGGCTTTTTCAAGTTCAGAACAAAAGCGATTATAAGCAAGTTCAATAGGAGAAGTTTCTATTGCTAAATGAATTAATTTTTTAATATCATTAATACTATAAACTTGTTTTAATACTAGAATGACAAAAAGAGAAGCCACATGTTCTTTATTATATTTTTTATTAATAGGGGATTTGATAATATTATGCTTTACATAATTATTAATCATCGTTTTGGTTACAATTTTTTCTTCTTTTTCATTGTCATTTTTAATATAGCCAGATAAGTATTGTTCTAATAAAGAAACTAGTTGATCAATATAAAGATCAATATTAGGAAGTTCGTTCCACCTAGGAAGGTGAAAGTCTTGTATTTCTGCGTTCATTAAAATCACCTCATAATAGAATAATAATAACATCTTTTGAATACTTAGTCAACCACTTGACAGAATATGAAAAAGTATGATAATCTAGTAATCAATACTAGATAAGGGAGAAAATAGATGGAAAGAGAAAAGTATTTTGAAGCAACTGAGTTTGAGAACATAAAAGAGCTTATCTATGATGCTGTACAAAAATATAATGAAAAAACAGCATTTATCCTAAAACATAAAAAGGACAAAGAAATATCTTATGAAAATATAAGTTATACAAGACTATTAGAAGAAATTAATCAATTAGGAACCAAATTTTATGAATTAGGCTATCAAAATAAAAGAATAGCTATTGTAGGGAGAAATCAATATGAGTGGGTTGTTACACATTTGGCTAATTTATTAGGTGGAATAGTTAGTATTCCATTAGACAAAGAATTACAAATAGACGAATTAGAAAGTTGTTGTATCAGAAGCAAGGCAGATGTCTTAGTATTTGATGAAAAATATATAGAAAACATAAAACAAATAAAAGCAAGAGGAAACACGAAAATAGAAAATTATATTTGTATGAGTGAGCAAGAAGAATTTATGTCAACATTAAAATTAAAACAACAAGGAAAAGAACTAATACAAGCAGGAAATAAAGAATACATACAAGCCAAAATAGATAATGATAAAATGAATATATTACTATTTACTTCAGGAACCACTTCAAAATCAAAAGCCGTCATGCTTTCTCAAAAAAACATTGCATCAAATGTATACAGCATGCAACTAGTAGAAGACATAAGAAAAGAAGATGTAAACATAGCATTTTTGCCATTTCATCATATTTTTGGTTCTACTTGTATGGTAGTTATGCTTGCATTTGGTGTAACAACAGCATTTCCAGATGGGCTTCGTTATATTGCACAAAATTTAAAAGAATATAAAGTATCTATATTTGTGGGAGTACCTTTATTAGTAGAAGCTATCTATAAAAGAATTGAAAAAGAAATTGAAAAGCAAGGAAAAACCAAAATAGTAAACATGGCCAAAAAAATTAGTAATATACTATTAAAATGTCATATAGATATTAGAAAAAAGCTATTTAAACCAATATTAGACCAGTTAGGAGGGCATTTAAGATTTGTCATTTCTGGAGGAGCTCCACTAGATGGAAAAATAGCAAAAGGTTTCAAAGAAATAGGAATTAGTATTGTACAAGGATATGGTCTAACAGAAACAGCACCAGTAATAGCAGCTGAAAATTATAAAAAAATGAAATATGGATCCATTGGAATTCCAATGGAAAATGTAGAATTAGAATTAGAAAATAAAGACGAACAAGGAATAGGAGAAATAAAAGTAAAAGGTCCAAACATCATGCTTGGTTATTACGAAATGGAAGAAGAAACTAACGAAGTATTAAAAGATGGGTGGTTTTATACAGGAGATTTAGGATATTTTGACAAAGAAGGTTACTTATTTTTAACAGGAAGAAAAAAAGACATGATCGTATTAAAAAATGGTAAGAAAGTATTTCCAGATGAAATAGAAACTTTATTAAATCGAATAGAAGAAATAAAAGAATGTATGGTATATGGTATGCCAGATCCAAAAGATAAAAACGATTTAAAACTATCTGTCAAAGTAGTATATGATAAAGAAGTCGTAGAAGAAAAATATCCAAATATACCAAAAGAGGAATTAGAAAAAATAATTTGGCAAAAAATCAAAGAAGTCAACAAAACATTTCCTCCTTATAAATATATCAAAAATATAATATTAACAGACAAAGAACTAATAAAAACAACAACACAAAAAATAAAACGAAATGAAGAAATAAAACTGTTAAATAAGAAATAATAAGAAAAAAATAGTTAATATAACATATATTTATTAACTATTTTTAAATTTCTGTTATTTTCAAATTAAATTTATCTTCAAAAACTTTTTTCTTAGCAATGTATTCTTTTGTCTTAAAACCTTTTACATCGATTACTTCTGTCGAATTATTCTTATGAAAAACAACAAAATCAGCCTTATATTTTAAACCAGGAGCCAAGATAAAGATAGGTTGTAAACAAAAACCATTAATTTCTTTTCCTTGTAATCTAAGTTTTAATTCACAGTAATAATCAGCTTCTTTTTGACTGTCAAAAGTATGGCCATCAAGGGAAACTTTATGAGCTCTATATTTACTTTTTTTTATTTTTCCATTTGTAAAATTTTTGTAATCATCCACTGTCCAGTGTTCCATTTTTATACACTCCTTATATCTTCCTTTGTAAATTAAAAAGAAACATTAACAATCAAATTGTAACATAATTTTAAAAAGAATACAAATATTTTTATAAAAAAATTTAAATTTTAACTACAGTTCACTAAGGTAGGTAATTAATTCAAACGATGGAGTTATCAATATTTCTAAATATTTTTCAGTTACATTCGAATTTTCATTCATATTGATAAATCTATCGTTTTAGTAGTTTTTTGTTTTTTAGTGAACGACGGCTGTTTTTTTATCAATAAAAGTGATATAATAAAAATGCTTTAACCAAAAAAAGATAAAGGAGAGAGGAACATATGAAAGATATAAGATATGAGAAATTAGCTAATAATTTATTAACGCATTCAGTAAACATACAAAAAGGAGAACATATTTTAGTAGAAATATTAGGAGAAGAAGGGATACCTTTAGCAAAAGAAATAATAAAAAAAGCACAAGAATTAGGAGCAAAACCACAATTTAATATTATAAATTATGAAATATTAAGAGTATTTTTACAAAATGCAGATGAAGAACAAATAAAAAAATATGCTAAATATGATAGGAATCGAATGGAAGAAATGGATGCCTATATAGGAATAAATGCAACAGAAAATACTTCTCAATTACATGGAATTGCAAAAGAAAAAATAGAACAATATAACAAATATTATACAGTGCCAGTACACTTTGAAGAAAGAGTAAAACATACAAAATGGTGTATTCTAAGATATCCAAACCATGCAATGGCACAGATGAGTAAAATGAGTACAGAGGAATTTGAGGACTTTTTCTTTAAAGTTTGTAACATAGATTATGTCAAAATGTCAAAAGCAATGGACAACTTAAAAAATCTAATGAATAAAACAGACAAAGTACATATTGTAGGAGAAGGTACCAATTTATATTTTAGTATAAAAGGAATACCAGCACAAAAATATACAGGAACCTTTAATATACCAGATGGAGAAGTAGCAACAGCACCAGTAAAAAATAGTGTAAATGGTTATATAACATATAATACAGAAACTAGTTACCATGGAATTACGTTTCATAATGTAAAATTAGAATTAAAAGATGGAAAAATAGTAAAAGCAACTGCTAATAAAGAAAAAGAACTAAATGAAATATTAGATGTAGATGAAGGAGCAAGGTATATTGGGGAATTTGCAATTGGATTAAATCCATATATAGAAAAACCAATAGGAGATACTTTATTTGATGAGAAAATAAAAGGAAGTTTTCACTTTACCCCAGGAGATGCCCTAGAAGAAAGTGATAATTCGAATAGATCTAGTATTCATTGGGATATGGTAAATATACAAACTCCAGAATATGGAGGAGGAGAAATATATTTTGATGAGGTTTTAATCAGAAAAGATGGAAAATTTGTATTGCCAGAATTAGAATGTTTAAATCCTAAAAATTTAATTTAAAAATAATAAAAGAAAGAGGAGACACAAAAATATGAAAACTAAAAATGGTTCCATTCGATTAATTACATTAATAGGTGTGGTAATAGTAATTATTTTGTTAGTAATATTAGGTTTTTATTTGAAAAAGGATGATAAAGATGATTTCGTAGTTAGTAAAAATCAGACAGAAGATAATAAAATAAAAAGTAGTAGTAGTGACTTTTCCATTCGTTTTTTACAAATGGAAGATACTAAAGAAAATATGGTATATAGTCCATTATCTATAAAATATGCCTTAAAAATGCTAGAAGAAGGAGCACAGGGAACTACCAAACAGCAAATAAGTAATGTTCTAAAGGATTTAGAGCTAACAACCTATGAGAATGTGGATAAGGTATTATCTTTGGCTAATAAAATTTATATCAAAAATACGTATCAAGAAGTTGTAAAAAATAATTATTTAGATATCTTGAAAAACAAATATAAGGCTGAAATAGGAATGGAAGATTTTACGAATGTTTTTCCTATCAATGATTGGATCGAAAATAAAACATTAGGACTGATAAAAAATATGTTAAATGATGAGGATTTAACACCAGATTTGAAAGTGATGTTAATCAATGCTTTAGCAATAGATATGAAGTGGAAAGAAGCGTTTAAAAGTGAAAATACAAAAGGAAGAGATTTTTATTTAGAAAATGGACAAAAAGTAATAGCAACGATGTTAGAAAAACAGACATCATCAGATGATATTTCTTATTATGTAGGAGATGATGTGACAGCAGTATCAATGGATTTAGAAGAATATGAGCAACAAGCATTAGAATTTGTAGCCATCATGCCAACAGGAAATATAACAGACTATATAAAAAATTTGAGTCAAGAAGAGATTAGTAAAATTACTAAAAAACTAGTTCCATCATCTAATGCAACAAATGGTATTCAACTAACGATACCAAAATTTAAATTTGATTATGATTTAAAATTAATAAAAGATTTAAAAGATATGGGAATAACAGATGCTTTTGATCCAGATATAGCAGATTTTTCAAATATGGTAAATTTAGAAGAAATAGGAAAACAAGGTTTTGGAAATTTATATGTGGGAGATGCAAAACATAAAGCTACCATAGATTTTTCAGAAAAAGGGATAAAAGCAGCAGCTGTAACAATTTTTGCAATGAAAGATAATGCGATAATTGTAGCACAAGATGAGCCTATTTTAGTAGAGATAAATCGTCCTTTTGTATTTTTAATCAAAGATAAAAATACAGGTGAGATATGGTTTGTGGGAAGTTTATATGAGCCAAATTTATGGGAAAAGGATAAATCCGATTATGGATATTAATGAAAAAACTCTTTGTAAATTGATTACATAGAGTTTTTTTTCTTTTTTTCTTTTTTATCAACAGTAACTTCTTTTTTTAGATCCTCTTTATCAATAAAACCTTTTTGGTATAAATCTTTTACATACATAATTAAAGA
>CASUIT010000022.1 GCA_949455995.1 uncultured Clostridia bacterium | reverse complement strand
TTGTCAACGCTGGGTCGCAACTCTTATAAGCGTTAAATGTATTCGCTAATGAGGTGATAATAATGGAGTATGACTACTGGGACGAACGATTTTTATTATTAAATGAAATGCTTTTGCAACAGGGGGAGGAATATGCCCAAAATGCCGCTAGGGCTTATATGCTTGCTATGCTGGAAATTGAAAAGGATATTAATCATTTTTATGCCAGATTTGCCAATGAAAACAGTATGACATACCAGCAGGCAAAACAGTTGTTGACAAGCGAGCAAAGACAAGCATTTCAAATGGAATTAGAGGAATACATAGCATACGGACAGCAAAACAATTTAGATGATGTGTGGATAAAAAAGCTAGAAAATGCGAGTACAGTTCACAGAATAACCCGTTTGCAGGCAATACAGTATCAGCTACAGCAACAAGTAGAAAAACTAGAAGCCCAAAAAATAAAGGGCATTACAGAAACACTCAAAAACATCTACAAAGAAGGGTATTACCGCACAGCTTACGAAATACAAAAAGGCACTGGCATAGGGCAAGCATTTTCTAAAATAGACGAAAATAAAATTGATAAAGTGTTAGCAAGGGCTTGGGCTCCCGATGGTAAAAACTTTTCTGAAAGGGTATGGGGTACAGATAGGACACAACTGATTTATCAGCTACAAACACGATTTACACAGGGCATTATAAGGGGCGAAGGCTCTCAAAAAATCATAAAAGATATGTCAAAGGCACTGTATAGTTCACGAAAAGCCACAGAAAGGCTTGTGTTAACAGAAAGTGCCTTTGTTGCGTCTGCGTCCAGAAAAGATACTTACGAGAATTTAGGAGTAAAACAGTACAAAGTGCTTGCGACACTGGATATAAAAACAAGTGAAATGTGTCGTAAAATGGACGGAAAAATATTTGACTTAAAAGACTACAAAATAGGGCTTACTGCTAACCCTTTTCACCCAAGATGTAGAAGTACCACAGTACCAAACATAGATAGTAAATACATACAAAATCAGCAAAGAGCCGCAAGAAATAAAGAGGGTAAAACTTATTACGTCCCTTCTGATATGACATATGAACAGTGGCATAAAACTTATGTAGAAGCCGACCCCGAATGGCTGTTACAGGAGAAAAAATATCAAAATAAGAGTGCTGATAAAAAACAGTATGAAAATTATAAAATGGTTCTGGGTAAAAAGGAAGTCGGAAGTTTTGACAATTTCCAAAATATGAAATATGGAGATAGTGAAAAATGGGATAATCTCAAGCAAAAAGTGAAAGAAAAAAGAAAAATTGTACCAAAAGCTATTGATGAAGCAAACAGTTCAGACTATAATAAAATTAAAACACAACAACAGTTACAAGCAAGAGCAGAAGAAATGGCAAAAATAGCCCAAGAATATACGATAACTCCATCAAAATGGAGTGGCAAAATTATTGTTAATAATGATTTAATTGATAATGATGCTGTTGGTCAAAAAGAATGGAATTGTGATATTACAGTAGTAGATTATGCTACTGATGGGACATTATTACATGAGTTACTTCATTCTCATTCCGTTAGCCATTATAATATGTCAATATATATTCATAATCAATTTATAGAGGAAGCTTCTACCGAATTTTTGCAGCAACAAATTTGTAAAACAAGAAAAATTTTATTTGAACCATCATATGAAGAATTAACAAGAGTATTGCAGGCTCTTAATAATTATTTTCATTATGGTACAGATTTAGAATTTGCAAAAGAATTATTTTGCGTTCCATTACCAGACAGATATGAATGGTTAAGAAATAAAGTTAGTAAAAGTTTAAAAGAACAAAAAGTTTCATTTAATGACTATAGTGATGTAATGAAATTTGTAAGTCAATTAGAAGGTGGTATGTTTGAATGACAAAAGGCGAGGAATTACTACAACGTTTTTTAAATGGTGGAATGAATATTAAAGAAGTTTTGGAATATAAAAAAGAGGTAGATAAATTTTTTCAATCAGATGCACCTAAAGAAGATAAAAAAAAGCTTAGTGGTTATATGGAAACATTGAATATAGTGTGTAGTGGTATAAAAGAAGGATTACTAAAAGAAGATGATTTGAAGAATTTAAAACCAAAACAAAAACGTAATTTTGAAGTTCCAGAATTTTTAAAGTAAAAATTGGAAAGTAATGTTTAAAATAAATGACCTAACTTTCTAAATGTAATATTTTAAAGGGCTATATTATTTATATTTGACCTGAACAAGTCATAAAACTGTTCTTTTTTTTATGCTCAAAAATATTAAGGTATTTTTTTTCGCAAGAATGCGAAAAACCATTCGTACATTTGACATTCGAATTGCTCCTGCGTTACTTCATCAACGCTATGTCGCAACTCTCATAAGCGTCAAATGTACTCACTAAGGAGGTGTAGCAAATGGGTGAGATACGCTCCACAATACAACTTGCAAATGGTATGACACCAGCATTACAGAGCATTACAAATGCTTTAAATATGACAATAAGCCATTTCGAGCAAATGCAAAGGGTATCAAGGAATAGTATTGATGTTACGGGCTTTGAAGCAGCTAGGGCTGAAATCAGAAATGCTGAAGCGACTATTGTGGAAATGGAAGAAGCTTTGACAGGATTTAGCAGAAGTGGTGCGGAAGTTGCAAGAAGCTATGATGATGTGGGTTTAGCAGCAAATGGTGCATTGCAAACAATACAGCAACAGCAAAATACAATAGCAGGATTGGCGGGGGCATCTGAAACTGCATTACAGCAAATGACAGAAGCAATACAACAACAGACAAATAGCATATTGACAATGTCTGAAGCAATGCAACAATTTATGAATAGAGCAAGTGAAAGTTCACAAAGACAAACACAACAAACGCAACGCCAAACAGAAGGAACCCGTCGACAAACACAAGAAACACAAAGGCAAACACGTGAAAGGCGACGACAAACGCAAGAAACACAAAGGCAAACGGAAGAAACACAAAGACAGACACAACGTGTGACATTACTTAGAAGGATTTTTCAGACAATGACGACACCGATAAGAGGGGCGGCACACGCCGTTTCTGTTTTGGGAAGGGAATTGACAGGGGCAAACAGTGCCGCAAATGGACTAATGGGAACATTAAAAAGTATGGCAGGTATGTATTTGTCATTTCAAGGCATTAAATTTACGGGAGAATTATCTGATAATGTGACATCGGTATTGTCTAGATTAAATTTAATGAATGACGGTTTGAGAACTACAAAAGAATTATCAGAAGTAATAATGAAAGCGGCTTTTGAAAGTGGTGCGGGGTATTTGGACACCGCCGAAGCTATTGCCAAAATGGGATTAAATGCTGGTTCGGCATTTTCAAGTAATGATGAATTGATAGCGTTTATGGAGCAAATAAACAAGACTTTTGCTATAGGCGGTGCGTCGGCAGTAGAACAGTCAAATGCTATGGTACAGTTGTCACAAGCTATGGCAGCGGGGGCACTGAGGGGGGAAGAACTCAATTCCATACTGGACGGTGCACCGGGTATAGCCCGAAATATTGAGAAATATATGGGTTGGGCAGAAGGGAGTATTAAAAGTTATGCGGAAGATGGCAAAGTAACGGCGGAAGTGGTTAAAAATGCTATGCTCTCTATGGCAGAAGAAACAAACGAGAAATTCAACAGTATGCCTACCACAATAAGTAGAACATTTGAAAAGCTAAAAACACTTGCAATAAAAAGTTTTACGCCAGTATTGCAGGGTATCAATGGACTTTTTAACAACAGTAATGCAGATAGTATACTCTATCAGTGGGGAGCAGTATTTCAATACATTGCAGATAGGGCTACAGTGACAATAGAAACACTCAAAACTGTTTTAAATAGTGAAGCATTTCAGTCATTTTCAAAAGATATTATGACAGTGTTTGCGGCGGCTGGTGCAACAATCACATTTGTTTTTGACAGTATTGTAAATGGTTTTGACTATGTTGTACAAAATTGGGGCACTTTTCAGCCTATATTGACAGGATTAGCGGCGGCGTTAGCTGTAGTTACAGCGGCACAATGGGCGTTAAATATCGCTATGGCAGTTAATCCCGTGACATTGATTATTGCGGCAATAGGGGCACTGATAGTGCTATTTTATAAAGTGGTTGACCACATAAACAAAGTCAAAAATACAAGCATTTCCGCAACAGGTATTATTGCAAGCGTTTTCGCTGGGCTGTTTACTGTAGTCAAAAATGCTGTAGTAGGGGTATGGAATGAAATTGCAAATGTTATAAATTTTGTATACAACTTTTCAAAAGACACAACTTCTGCTATCAAAGTGCTTTTATTAGATATGGCAGATGATATATTTGCTAGTTTACAACATATTGTACAAGGGTTTTTGTCAATTACTCGTCATATGCCAAAAATACCTTTTGTTACAGAAGGGCTTGAGAAGGCAGATGCCTTTTTAACCAAACATAGAAATAATGCACAACAAATGTCACAAAAAATCAAAAATGAAATGAATTGGCAAGAGTTGATGCCCAAATTGGAACGCACAAATGTGTATGATGTAATGGAAAATGTATACCTTAAAGTAGCTGGTTTTGGTACTGGTTTTAAAGAGTTTATGAAAGATTTTAACCCTTTTGAAGGGGTAGAAAGTACAAATGATTTATTAGAGAGAATACTCAAAAATACACAAAATATGTCTAAAGATACAAGTAGTATCAATGACAGTTTACAAATGGATAAGGAAGATTTGGAATTTTTGAAAACTGTAGCAAATATCAAATATGGTGATAAATATGTTATGCCTCAAGTCAATATTGAAATGATAAACAACAACACAATACAAAATGATATGGATTTAGATGGCTTTTTTGACAAAAAGGTTGAAGAAATGGCAAATATTGTACAAATGTCGGCGGAAGGAGTGCACATATAATGTATCAATTTTTTATAGATGGCGTAATGTTGCCCATTGCTCCCGCCTCTATGGACACCAATATTAACAACAAAAATACCACAATAACATTGCTGAATGGGGAAGAAATCAATATTGTAAAATCAGCGGGGTTGTCAGATGTTTCATTTACGGCACTTTTGCCAAATAAAAACTATCCGTTTAGTGTATATCAAAGTGGTAGTTTCCAAAATGCTCAATATTACCTAGATTTGTTAGAAAGGCTCAAATTATCTCAAAAGCCTTTTTTATTTTTTGTAATAAGAACAGACGATAGTGGTAATGTAGTTTATACAGGCAGTACTTCCGAAAACAAAGAACCCTATTACACGCTTGAGGACTACAGCATTAAAGAGGACGCAGAACAATATGGCATTGATTGTAGTGTGGAGATTTCACTAAAACAATATAGAAGTTACGCCACCGCAACGGGTAAAATTCAAATAGACCAAAATAGTCAAACTGCTACAGTACAAAAACAAAGAGATACCACTTCAAAACAAAATTCAAAAAGCTACACCGTTCAAAAAGGTGACACACTATGGAATATCTGTAAAAAAGAACTGGGAGATGGCTCGAAATATCAACAAATTGCACAGAAAAACGGTATTACTACACCAAACAACATACAGGTAGGACAGGTGATACAGTTGGAATAAGGGGGAGTTATAATGCTACCACAAAACAACAACTTACTTAACAGTGGCATTGAAGTGAAAAGCAATGCTTCTAAAACGTATTATATTGACTTTAAAAAACAGAAAATGACAGGTATGACAGATGGTTTAGAGGCTTTAAAACAAGCTATCTATTTGATACTTAGTATCGAAAGGTATGATTATGTAATATATAGCTGGAATTATGGCATTGAATTGAAAGACTTATTTGGTAAGCCCACAAATTACGCTTGTGCGGTGTTGCCGTCGAGGATAAAACAAGCACTCATACAGGACGATAGAATACAAAATGTATATGATTTTGTGACAAGTGCAAAGGGAAATGATGTATTTGTGAAGTTCACGATAGACAGCATTTTTGGAGCGTTTGAGCAGGAGGTGAAATACAGTGTATGAACATATGACATTTGAAAGTTTGATGAAAGAAATGCTTTCACGTATACCAAATGACTTGGACAAAAGAGAGGGAAGTGTACTATATAATGCCCTTGCACCTTCTGCCATAGAATTACAAAATGCTTATATTGAAATGGACAATATACTAGATATGGTGTTTGTAGATACTACAGAAGGTGTTTTTCTCACTAAAAAATGTCACGAAAGGGGAATTGAAAGACTACCCGCTACCAATGCTATATGTAAAGGGGAATTTAACATTGATGTGCCTATAGGTAGTCGTTTTTATTTGGAGGGGCTACATTATACTGTTATAGAAAAAATGTCACAAAATGTTTTTAAATTGCAGTGCGAAACCGCTGGAGAAAAAGGCAATCACCCATTAGGGAATATGATACCTGTAGAGTACATACAAGGCTTGACAAATGCAGTATTAACAGAAGTGCTTATTCCCGGTGAAGAAATAGAAAGTGACCAAAGTTTAAGACAAAGATATTATGATAGTCTTTTTGGTATTGCTTTTGGAGGAAATATTGCAGATTACAAACAGAAAGTGTTGCAAATGCAAGGCGTTGGAGCAGTGAAGGTATATCCTACTTGGCAAGGCGGCGGTACAGTAAAACTAGTCATACTCACTTCGGAATATAAAACGCCTAGTCAAGAATTGATTACTATGGTGCAAACCGCTATTGACCCTACACAAAATCAAGGGCAGGGACTGGGATTGGCACCCATTGGGCACGTAGTAACAGTAGTAGGGGCACAACAAACAACAGTAGATGTTACAGCTCGCATCACTTATCAGAATGGTTACTATTTCGATAGAATACAGTCCGCATTAGAGCAAACAATAGAGGACTATTTTAATGAACTCAATCAAAGCTGGGGAAATGAAAAAAATTTAGTGGTAAGAATATCAAGAATAGAAAGCCGTATATTGGATTTAGAGGGCGTATTAGATGTAAGTGATACAGAATTAAATGGACTACAAAGAAATATAGAAATTGATGCAGATAACATAGTAGTGAGGGGGCAGGTGAATGACAAGAGAAATTGAATTGTGTAGCTATTTGCCCGAAGTGATAAGAAATGTAAGAGAATATCAAGTGTTGTGTAATGTACAAACTCCCCAAGTCAATGCTATGTGGAAGGCTTTGGAAGTGGTATTTGACAATGGATTTTTAGAAAGTTTAACGGAATATGGTTGTAAACGTTGGGAGAACATATTGCAATTAAATGCTTCTGATACAGATACATTAGAAACAAGAAGAAAAAATATATGGATACGATTAAATGAAAATTTGCCTTATACTTTTAGAAGGCTTGTAATGCTTATGGATAGTATATGCGGTAAAAATGGCTACACTATGACATTGTATCACAATGACTATTTTTTAGATGTTTCCATACAGCTTACAGAGCAAAATTTAGAAAGTCATATTGTAAAGCAAGTTATGGAAGTGTTTGAGAGGGTATTGCCGGCAAATATAGAGTATATCAAAAAATTTCGCTATGATGCAGAGCATACCAGTGTAAAAGTGGGTGCTACTACTGTAATAGCACAAGTTGTTGATGTACTGCCGCTTATGCCCTCAAACTATCAAAATGAAGCGGAATTGTATACAGATGGTGTGTTGTGTGTGGGATTGAGTGCAGAAATAAAGGAGGGATAGTATGGCAGAACAAAAATATTATACCATTGTGACAGATTTGGGTACGGAATTGATGGCAAAAGCGGCTCAAAAAGGACAAAAAGTAAATGTAGTAAGTATTGCGGCTGGTGACGGTGACGGCGTTTTTTATACGCCCACAAGCGATATGACCGCATTAAAAAGGGAAATATGGCGAGGGGAAATACAGAATTACGAAATAGATAGTATTTCACGAAATGTTATGAAAATCAGTGGTGTTATTCCTAAAGAGGTAGGGCATTTTGTGCTGAGAGAAATGGCATTGTTTGACGATAATAATAATATGATAGCAGTGTGTAATGCTCCCGATTTGCTTAAGGCGGTACTGGAGGAGGGGGCACTCACAGAAGCGGTTGTGTATATGAGAATAGCTGTTACAAATACCGATGTCGTCAATATTGTGGTAAATAGTAGTGCCATTTATGCTACTGTACAGGATTTGGACGCCCACAAAAATGATGATAATGCCCATAAAAAGCTTTTTGATGAAAAGGTGGATAAAACGGAATTTATTGCAGAATTGGATAAAAAGGTAAATGAAACGGATTTTACTACAGAATTGAATAATAAAGTAGATAAAAATAAATTTACAACAGAATTGAGTAAAAAAGTAGATAAAACCGATTTTACAGGGGAAAATATAGGGGAATTGTTAGAAGCAGCTGGTTGGCAAAGTGGCGGTGATATGACAGACGAATTAGATTTAAAAGCAAATAAAAATCTGGATAACGTTGAAAAATCAAGTTTAGACGATAAAGTAACAATAAATAAAAATGTAGCTTTAGGAAGTGGTGCTTTAAATAATATTACAGCGGTAAAATATAATGTAGCAATTGGAGAAAATGCTTTAAATGCTATACAAACAGGAGGATATAATGTTGCATTAGGATATGCAGCTTTAGGATTATGCGAAAATGGTGAAGCTAATATAGCAATTGGAGATGAGGCAGCGGTAAAATTAAAACAAGGTAGTCAAAATATAGCAATTGGTTCATATGTTTTGAAAAAAGCAACAACGTGTAATTACAATACAGCAATTGGTACAAGTACAATGTTAAATAATGAAACAGGGCAACATAATACAGCAATTGGTGTACAAGCGTTATTAGCTTTAAAAACAGGAAATAACAATACAGCAATAGGTAATATGGCTTTAACAACAATTCAAGAGGGTGATTATAATACAGCAATAGGCTATCAGGCTTTAACAGCATTAGGAGCAAATATAAGTTGTTCTAACTGTACCGGTTTAGGTGCGAATGCTACCGTCACCGGTTCTAACCAAGTACAACTGGGAAATACAAATGTCACCGTATACGCTCAAACCGCTGTACAAACTCGTTCCGATGCACGTGACAAAGTGGAAATACAAGACACTGTATTAGGTTTAGACTTTATCAAAAAGCTGACCCCTAGACAATTCAAAATGAATAGTAGGGAACTTTATTTTGAGCAAGATAAACAAAGAGATTTTACAGCAAAAAATGATGGCAGCAAAGCAGGAAAACGCTTTCATCAAGGATTTGTAGCACAAGAAGTCAAACAGGTGATAGACGAAATAGGTGTTGATTTTGCAGGCTATCAAGACCACAAAATAAACGGTGGGGAAGATGTACTTTCATTGGGCTATACAGAATTTATTGCCCCTATTGTAAAGGCAATACAGCAACAACAGCATATCATAGAACAATTACAGCAAAGAGTAGCAATATTGGAACAAAATGGAGGTGTGAAATGATGTCGACAAAAAAATACTTTGCAATATTGACAGATGTAGGACAGTCCAAAATCGCACAAGCGGTGGCTGGTGGGCAAAAGCTGAATGTTACCACATTTTTAGTAGGTGATGGTAATGGGGAATATTATGTGCCCACAAGTGATATGACCGCAATCAAAAATGAAGTGTGGAGGGGTACGATTTCTAAAGCCGATGTTGTACAGGACGCTCAAAAAATATTGAGAATTACTACAGTAATTCCCGCAGAAGTGAGTGGCTTTATTGTAAGAGAAATAGCTTTGCTTGATGAAACAGGAGAACTTGTTGCAATAGGGAATACTCCCGATTTGCCTAAAGTGCGATTAGAGGACGGTGCTTCTACAGAACTCAAATTAACGATGCGATTAGCTGTTAAAAATACAGAAGCACTTTCATTTACTATAGACCCTCATACTGTTATTATGACAAAAGATATGCTTGATACCCATAATGTGGATAGTAATGCCCATAGTGAATTGTTTGAGGGGAAGGCGGATAAAGAACACCAACATAGTACAGATGATATTACAAGTGGTACATTGCCTATTGCTAGAGGTGGAACAGGAAATACTACAGGAAATGCTGCTACTGCTACAAAACTGCAAACCGCTAGAACAATTAGAACAAATTTAGCAAGTACCAGTACAGCAAGTTTTGACGGCACAGCAAATGTTACACCAGGTGTAACTGGTACATTACCTATAGCAAATGGTGGAACAGGAAATACTACAGGAAATGCTGCTACTGCTACAAAACTGCAAACCGCTAGAACAATAGACGGTATGCCGTTTGATGGAAGTAAAAATATTGTGCATTTTGGAGTATGTAATACAGCAGCAGCAACTGCAGCAAAAACAGTTGCACTTACAGGTTTTACGTTGACAGAAGGGGCAAGAGTAGCTGTTTTCTTTACAAATACTAATACAGCTAATAACCTTACATTAAATGTAAATAGTACAGGTGCAAAAGCAATTTCTTGTATAAAAGGTTATTATGCTCCTATTGGTCAATGGGAAGCTAATCAAATAGTAGAGTTTGTATATTATAACAATCATTGGATAATGATAACAGCAAATGCACGCCGATTATATGCAGCTAGAACAATTCGAACCAATTTAGCAAGTACAAGTACGGCAAGTTTTGACGGTACAGCAAATATAACACCTGGTGTAACTGGTACATTGCCTATAACAAACGGTGGTACAGGTGCAACAACAGCAAGTACAGCATTAAGTAATTTAGGTGGATTTGCTAAAACTGGTGGCACGATAAGCGGTGCAACTACCATTCAAGGAAATTTGACATTGAAAACAGCTAGTAGCAATTATGGTTGCAAAATCAATTTTGGCGATGGTGATTATGTTCATATTAGTGAACCTACAGATGATAATATGGAGATTAAAGCTAAAAATGTGAATTTTGTTGTAAGTGGAAATATTACTAAAAATGGTGGAGAATTTGGAAGTGTAACAAAAGCTCAAATTGATACTGCTCTATCATTAAATAGAGATGGCACAATAGCTATTGGTTATCAGGCACTAAATGCAATAAGTACTAGTACAAACGATATCGGTAATATAGCTATAGGTAAAAATGCTATGGGAGTCTCTAATAATTGTTCTCACAATATATGTTTAGGTGCTGATGCTGGTTATAACATAAGAGGATATACAAATTCCAATGCTGGATATGGTAATATAGCTATAGGTGTTAGTGCCCTAAGGCTAAGCACTACAGGAAGTTACAATGTATCTGTAGGAGCAAATGCATTACAATATACAGATTATTCAGAATGTGTTGGTTTAGGGCATGGTGCAGCTGTTACGGGTTCTAATCAAATGCAATTAGGAAACTCTTCCATCACAGTTTATGCTCAAAAAGCGTTAGTAACTCGTTCCGATGCACGTGACAAGTTAGATATTGAGGATAGTCCACTTGGCTTAAACTTTATTATGAAGTTACGCCCTGTAAAATATCGCATAAATAGCAGAGAGGCATACTTTGAGGAGGACAAAGAAAGAGATTTTACGGCAACAAACGATGGTAGCAAAGCAGGAAAACGTCCACACTATGGTATGATAGCACAAGAAGTCAAAATTGCTATGGACGAATTGGGTGTTGACTTTGCGGGATATTTAGATAGTAAAGTAGATGGTGGGGAGGACGTACTATCATTAGGATATACAGAATTTATTGCTCCTATGATAAAGGCAATACAGCAACAACAACATATGATAGAACAATTACAAAAAGAGATAGAATTATTGAAGGGCTAAGGCTCTTTTTTTTATTGATACTTTTGTAGACTATTTTGATTTTAGTATGGGTAGGAAGGAGGGATAGTATGGAGTGGGAAATTGTAACCGTAATGATTGCATTACTAGGGCTGATTGCTACAGTCACAAAGCCTATTATGAATTTGACAAATACCATTACAAAATTAAATGATACTTGTGAGCATTTAGAGTCAAAAATGGAGAAATTTGAAAATCATAATCACGACAGCCACGTTAAAATATGGGCACACAATGACAAACAAGATGAACAACTAGCAGAACACGAGAATAGAATAAGTATATTAGAAGAAAGGAAGGTATAGCTATGAAAAAAATTAACTGGAAGGTAAGGGCAAAAAATCCGTATTTTTGGTTTGGATTGGTGGCGATAGTGTTGGCGGCGGTTGGTGCAAAACCAGAAATGTTTACCAGTTGGGAAATACTAGCGGAACAAGTGAAAAACCTTTTGAGTAATCCTTTTGCATTAGGTTGTGTTGTTGTGGCAGTTGTGGGCTATGTTAATGACCCTACTACACAAGGCATTACAGATAGTAAACAGGCATTGACTTACCAGAAACCTAAAAAAGATTAAAAAATAGAGAAAACAGGAGGAAAATATATTATGAAAAAAATAGCAATGATATCACAAACAATGGGCGGCAAAACAGAGCAAGAAATTTTACAAACAAGAGAAAGGGCAGTAGCAGCTTTAACAGAAAAAGGCTATGAAGTGTTAAATACCTATTTTGATGATAATGAACAAGATTTAAAAGAAAAAGGTTTTGAAAATGTTCCTTTGTATCATCTTGCAAAATCTCTAAAATATATGTCAACCTGCCAAGCAGTTTATTTTTGTAGAGGTTGGGAAAAGGCAAGAGGATGTAGGATTGAGCATGAAACAGCTAGGGCTTATGGTTTAGACATCATTTATGAATGAAAGGTGATTACATGGAAATAAAAGAGATAGTAGCACATCAAAGTAACTATAATAAAGGTAGAAAATCATCTATACAGTACATTGTAGTGCATTACACAGCGAATAATGGTGACAAGGCAGAAGGTAATGGTAATTATTTTGCTCAACCAAATAGAAATGCTTCTGCTCATTATTTTGTAGATGAAAGCAATGTAGTACAAAGTGTGAAAGATACGGATACCGCTTGGCATTGTGGAGCGAAAAGCTACAAACACCCCAAATGCAGAAATGATAATAGCATAGGTGTGGAGATGTGTAGTGAAAAAGATGAGAAAGGGCAATACTACATAAATGAACAAACGCAAAATACAGCAATTAAACTAATAAATGTGCTTATGGCAAAGTACAGTATACCTATAGGAAATATAATAAGGCATTATGATGTCACAGGAAAAATGTGCCCAGAACCTTTTATTAGAAACCAAGTGCAATGGCTAGACTTTAAAAAGAAGTTGAGCGAACAAAAGGAGGAAAGTGTAGAAATGATATACAACTATATTGATGAAAATATGCCAGATTGGGCAAAACCAACGGTACAAAAACTGATTGACAAAGGTGCACTAAAAGGAAATGAAAAAGGGGAATTGTTGTTAACTGGTACAATGTTGAGGCTGTTTGTAATACACGATAGAATGGGAGTATATGACAGATGAGGGCAGTAATGCCCTTTTTTTATTTTAGGAAGTATTTTTATGAATAGTTTTATACCTTGGATAGGTGGCAAAAAGCTGTTAAGAAAACATATTGTAAATAAATTTCCACAAAATATTAGTAGGTATGTTGAAGTGTTCGGCGGTGCGGGCTGGGTATTGTTTTATAAAGAAAAAATTGCAAGTCAAGAAGTGTACAACGATATAAATGGGGAATTGGTTAATCTATTTCGATGTGTAAAATATCATTCTAATGCGATAATAAACGAATTGAGATTTACACCCAATGCAAGAGAACTGTTTAACGATTTTAAACAAAATAGAAATAGAACAGATTTGACAGACATTCAAAGGGCAGCGATATTTTATTATTTAGTTAGGACATCTTATGGTGCAAAGTTAGAGCAGTATGGTGCCAATTACAGAAGTCCTTATTTGTTTTTACAAGATATAGAAGCAATTTCAAAAAGATTGTCAAGAGTAGTAATAGAAAATAAAGATTTTCAATACATATTGCAAAAATATGACAAACAAGGTACGTTATTTTATTGTGACCCGCCTTATTATAAAACGGAAAAAATGTATGATATGGGCGGTTGTAGTTTTGGGAAAAAACAGCATATATTGTTAAGAGATATGTTAAAAAATATCAAAGGCAATTTTGTACTAAGCTATAATGATGATGATTTTATAAGAAATTTGTATGATGGATTTGATATACAAGGAGTAGAAAGGAGTAATAATTTATCTCTTAATGATGGCAAAAGAGGTGTGTATAAAGAATTGATTATATCTAATTTTTAGAAATGAGGGGGAGAAATTCTCCCCTTATTTTTGTAAAGAAAGATACCTTGCCTTGTTTTCGTGTTGCATTTTTGTGTTGCATTGAGTTGTATTTGTTGTGTAAATAGTGTGTCAATATGCTTATTTTTGTATTGATTTACAAATAAAAAAAGTGGTAAAATGCTTGATATATAAGTAATTTGTTATATATCGTACAGTTGTAGCATTATTTTAATAAAAGTAATATAACTGGTTCAAATCCCGTTAGCAGCTTAATAAATACAAAATCAAATTTTTTGATAATTTTATACAAAAAAGGAAAGCCTTGTCAAATGAATACTATTTTATTTGGCAAGGCTTTTTATTCTTTTATGTAGCTATTATGATACTACACAAAGCATATAATGCTATTTTTTATTGAAAAGCATCTTTAAAAAATGTTTCCAGTTTATCAAAAGGGATAATGTCCATTTGGTCATATAAATCTGTATGAGAAGCCTCAGGAATTATCATAAGTTCTTTGTTATCTCCCTTTAGAAGTTTATACGCTTCTTGACTATACATTAAAGAGTGTGCATTTTCTCCATGTACCAAAAGAACAGCACTTCTAATTTCGGGGGCATATTCAAATAAACGCATATTCATAAGAGAACCACTTGCAGTAGCTGCCCAGCCATCATTGGAATTAGCACAACGAGGGTGATATCCTCTTTCTGTTTTATAGTAATCAATATAATCTTTTAGATACTGAGGGGCATCTTCTGGTGCTTGTTCTGGCAATCCTCCACCAGCAGTATATACGCCATTTTTGTATGCTTCTGTTCTTTGATTGTTGTAGGCAACACGTGCTTCATATCTTCCATTTTCGTCAATAGTATCAAAATATCCAAGTGCTGTATTGCGGCTCATATCATACATAGTGATTGCAGCAGTGGCTTTTATTCTGGTATCTAGTGCTGCTGTTTGTACAGCCATACCGCCCCAGCCACAAATACCGATAATTCCAATTTTTTCTGAATCAACATTTTCTTGTGTAGAAAGAAAATCAATGGCTGCTTGATAATCTTCAACGTTTATATCAGGAGAGTTAAATGCTCTTGGATAACCACCACTTTCTCCTGTAAAAGAAGGGTCAAAAGCAATGGTTAAAAATCCTTTTTTTGCCATTTCTTGGGCATAAAGTCCAGAACTTTGTTCTTTTACTGCACCGAATGGCCCACAAACAGCAATTGCTGGAAGTTTACCAGTATATTGTTTTGGCTCATACATATCAGCGGCTAAAGTAATACCAAAGTGATTTGTGAATGTAACTTTTTTATGATTTACTTCGTCGCTAAGTGGGAAAACCTTATCCCATTCCTCTGTAAGTGCAATTTTTTCTGTATGAATTGTATTGTCTTTCATATCTCCATAATTAATCAAATCTGTCACCTCCGATTGTATTGTGGTATTATTTTCTGATTGTGCTGCTGTTGCTGATTGTTGTTGTGTTGTTGCCTTAGCTTGTGTACTGCACGCTGTTGCAGAAAATGTAAGCATAACAGCCGTAACTGCTAGAAATATTCGTTTTTTCATAGTGTTTTCCTCCTATATAAAATTGATTTATTTTCTTTTGTAAAGTAGTAAATTTTTTAAAGTATTACAGTGTCATTGTTTTGGCTAGAGTATACCCTCTGTTGATAGTAGTATAATATATAAATGTTAATATGTCTAATACTTATTATTCATAGTATACTATTATTAAAAAGCATAGTAAAGAATGGCATAGAATTTGAAAAACCACGTCTGAAAGGCGTGGTCAGCGTGTCGATAAAGTCGACACGCTAAGTCGAAAACAGGTTTTCGACTTGTTTGAACAGAAGTATAAACAGCTTGTTCCATCGGCTTAAAAGCCTTGAAACTCGCTGTTTTCCTCAGGCGGGCAAAGCTCGCCTTGCGGATTAGAATGGGGAGTTGCACTCCCCAAACCCCTTGCTTTTTTCGGCAAAATGAAGTTTTTTGACAGACTGACCACGTCTGAAAGGCGTGGTTTTATAGTATAAGATTATTTTGCTTTTTGTTTTTGTAATACATCTTGTATTGTTACAACTATCACAATTACAACAACTAATACGATAAATCTTAACACAATATCAAATATGCCATTTACTTTACCATATTGGTACATATCCAGCATATAAACAGTGTCAACAGTATAATATTGTGCCATTTGATTTAACATATTGCGTTCTGTAGTGGTAGTGTAGCGAATATAGCCAGTGGGGTAATTGTCTGCCCTTATTAGTGCTAAGTAGTCATCAAAATATACACAAAGCCAATTACCATCTGGCAATTCTATTAAATGATAACGATTATATGTACCACTACTGATTATTTTTTGAAATATATTTTCCACATGATGTGGGGGATAGTGTGTCGTAATGTATTCTGAAATGTAAACTTTTCTTGTTGTATGACGAACTCTTTGATAGTGTATGCCTTTTTGTTCTACATCACGTAATCTAGCTAATGGACAAGATACAATATTGTTGCCTTTTACTGTTGCAGGAGTATTTGTATAAAACAAATGTTGTATATCTTCTTGTCTGAAAATTTGTTGCACCGCTTGAGTAGTTTTTTGTCCTTGTGCTGTTCCTGTGCCAGCTTTTAAGTCATATATCCAGCCAGTAGGTAATGTTAGCATAATAAAAATTGCAATGATAATATAGGGTATGGTTGAAATAGAAAAACGTTTTTTTTGCATAAATATCACCTACAGTTTCAAAAATAAAGTTATAAATCAGTATAAACTAACTATGATATAGTAAAAACCCCAAGAGTGTTTTCTCTTGGGGTATGAATTATAAATTGAGTGACTGCATAAATCTATCAAAATAAATATTGCCCTGCTCATTTCTTTTAAAAACGCCAGCGTGACAAAGCACTTGTTCAAATACAATACCAACTTCTTTTTCTACAATTTCAGAAACATTTTCTTCTGTAATGGCATCATATTTTTTGATAAATTCTTCTGCCCATTGAGCGTGTTTTTCAGTTCTTTCATCGCTGTAGAAATCTTTTTTATGAACAATAAAATTTTTTAATACTTCCAGTTCTTCTTTTAAACGGGCAGGAAGTACAGCAAGTCCCATTACTTCAATCAAACCGATGTTTTCTTTTTTAATGTGGTGTAATTCCTGATGAGGTTGAT
>CASUIT010000021.1 GCA_949455995.1 uncultured Clostridia bacterium | reverse complement strand
GCCTGTAGCAACAGGAAGAAGTTATAATTTTACAGGTTTAAGTGCAAGCACAAAATATACCATCAAGGTAATCGTATATGATCAAGCAGGAAATACTAATGAACAAACGATTACACCAACAACAGGAACACCAACAGTGGCAGAAAGTAAAGGCGGTTCTATATTTAATACAACAACAACAATAAAAGATTCAAGTGGAAATTCTGTAAAAGTACCAGGAGGGTTTAAAATAGCTTCAGATTCTGCAAATAATGTTTCAGATGGAGTAGTTGTTGAGGATGCAAATGGAAATCAATTTGTATGGATACCAGTTAATTCTTCGGAAGAGTTTAGGACTCGTGACTGGGGATTCAATCCGAGCTTTTTATCCTACTATGGGCGTTCGGACACTCTTCCTACAGGTGTAAGTGATCAGAAGCAGAATGTAGTTACGGCTGGTGGATTCTACATGGGAAGATTCTGTTTGGGAAATTCTGGACGGATACAGAGTGAAAAAAGGAGTTCCACTTGTGAAGTTTGCTGCAACTGACCATGCTGGAATAATCGTAGCCTGTAAGAGTGTTGTAAATACTTCTTATGCCAAATCGACGATTGTTACAGCCGTAGCTTGGGATACGATGTTAGTTTTTATAAATGGAAAGAAACATGGAAGTGGTACGAATATTAATGTAACTATAAAAAATAGTTTCAATTATCCTTATAGATATGGTGTATGGAATTCAACGTGCGTTTGTCGGAGCTTGTGCTCAAGACGTTGTTGCCAATATATATGATATATGGAATCCATATGGGAATTCTACGAACCAGGAAAATGTTGCAACTGGATCATATAGTTCGAAGCCAGTTATTAGGAGGGAGAACGTTTCGATAAAGAAACGAGATGATACCTCTATGCTTACAAGACCAATGATGTTTGTTTTATAAAAAAAATTTAATATGCACTTAAAACAGTTAATATAACTGAATTTTAAGTGCATAACTGTTTTCTTCGAAATAGAAACTTTTTAGTAGAAAAAACAGTATATAATCATTTAGAATTTTATAAGAAAAGATATGAAGTAGCTAATAAATTAGTAAAGAAGTTTATTTATTTTTTTCTTTATCACTTCCAGCTTTACGCAGTCTTTAATTACATAACAGACTGTAAGTTTACAGGTTCACTCCAATAGTTACTGTATAAAAAATAGATAAACTGTTTAATCAAAAATAAACAAGGGCTGAACAATAACAAAAAATTAAAAAATCTATTGACATACGCAAATAAGCATTGTATAATAGATAAGCATGAATAAGCGTTGAAGCCAAATGTGGCTACATCTTTACGGAAAGTATAAGATGGAGGGAACTTTGGTGGAGTATGTTATGGCAAAGACCAGGCGGTAAGAAATGTACTTATCCCAGAAACACATGCAATTTTTGGGATTTTATGAAAGTGACATTCGAAACACCAGAGTGCGTTTCAACTTGCCAAGGTAATTTAAAATAGCAAAGCTATTAAAAAGGGGAAACCCAAACAAAAATTAAAAGGAGGGAAATTACAATGGCAAACACAACAATAGCAACAAGTGAAAAAATTAGAATAAGACTAAAAGCATATGACCATGTAGTTTTAGATCAGTCTGCTGAAAAAATAGTAGATACTGCTAAAAAAACAGGAGCAAAGGTTTCAGGTCCTATTCCATTACCAACACAAAAAGAAATCGTAACAATTTTACGTTCTCCACACAAATACAAAGACTCAAGAGAACAATTTGAAATGAGAACCCATAAAAGAGTAATCGATATTCTTTATCCAACACAAAAAACAGTCGACAGTTTAATGAAACTAGAATTGCCAGCTGGTGTTGACATCGAAATTAAGCTGTAAGAAAACATACAGTCTAAAAAAACCAAGCTGAAAAGAAAATTCAGCCAATAGTTAATAGGAGGGAAAAAATGAAAAAGGGAATTATCGGAAAAAAGATCGGTATGACACAAATCTTTGACGAAAAAGGAAATGTAATTCCAGTAACCGTAATTGAAACAGCAGGAAATATTGTAGCACAAATAAAAACGGTTGAAACAGATGGATACAATAGCATCCAATTAGGATATGGAGAAGTAAAAGATAAACATATAAACAAACCAGAAGCAGGACATTTTGCAAAAGCAAAACTTGCTAATAAAAAACATCTAAGAGAATTTAGAATGGACAATGTAGAAGGTTACAAAGTAGGAGACGAAATAAAAGCAGACATCTTTACAGCAGGAGAAAAAGTAGATATACAAGGAACCTCAAAAGGAAAAGGATTTCAAGGTGTTATCAAAAGACATGGACAACACAGAGGACCAATGGGACATGGTTCTATGTATCATAGAAGACCAGGATCAATGGGACCATGTTCAACACCAGGAAGAGTATTCAAAGGTAAAAAACTACCAGGACATATGGGAAGAGTTACTGTCACGATACAGAACTTAGATGTCATAAAAGTAGATATGGACAAAAATGTAATATTAGTAAAAGGAAGCGTTCCAGGAGTAAGGGGAGCTATCTTAAAAGTAAAATCAGCCATAAAGGCTACTAAATAGGGAAAGGAGGAAATGCAAAATGCCAAAAGTAGATGTATATGATTTAAAAGGAAAAAAAGTAAGTGACATAGAATTAGCAGAAAAAGTATTTGGAATAGAGCCAAATGAAAATATAGTACATAGTGTACTTGTAAATTATTTAGCAAATCAAAGACAAGGAACACAAAGTACTAAAACGAGAGCAGAAGTTTCTGGTGGTGGTAAAAAACCATGGAGACAAAAAGGAACTGGAAGAGCAAGACAAGGGTCAACAAGAAGCCCACAATGGACAAAAGGTGGAATTGCTTTAGGACCAAAACCACGTTCTTATCGATATACCGTCAACAAAAAAGAAAAAAGATTAGCAATTAAATCAATCTTAAGTTCTAAAGTATTAGAAAAAGAACTAACAGTAGTAGATAAATTAGAATTAAAAGAAATCAAAACCAAAACAATGAAAACAGCATTAACCGATTTAAAAGTAGAAGGAAAAACATTAATCATCCTTCCAGAAAACAACCAAAATGTATATATGTCATCAAGAAACATCGAAGGTGTAAAAACAATTACAGCAAACAATGTAAATGTATTTGATTTATTAAAATATACAAATCTAATTTTATCAGTAGAAACGGTTAAAAAATTAGAGGAGGTGTACGCATAAATGAAACCAGAAGAAATAATTATGGCACCAATTGTTACTGAAAAAAGCAATGACTTATTACAAGAAGGAAAATACACCTTCAAAGTAAATAAAAAAGCAACAAAAGTAGAAATAGCAAATGCAGTCGAAAAACTTTTTGAAGTAAAAGTAATAAAAGTAAATACCATGCACGTAAATGGAAAGAAGAAAAGAGTAGGATACCATGTAGGTAGAACATCAGACTGGAAAAAAGCAATTGTAACAATTGATACAAATCCAAGTGAAACAACCTATCTTGCAAAAGGTGGAAAAACAACAAAAGTAACCAAGAAATATAAAGATAGTATTGAAGCATTTATGGGAGCATAAAAATTGGTAAAAACCAAAGAAAAGTAGAAAAGTGGTTGAAAATATGATGTCTCAAAAAGAAAAGGTATATAATTTTAAAGAAAAGCTAAAAAGAAAAGAAGAGCAAAGAAGAGAAATATTAAAAAATCAACTACTAGAAAAATTAGTGCAACTAAAAAATGAAATAGGAAGAACCAAAGGAAAAAAGCAAACAAGAAAATTAGAAATGACAAGAGAGGCTTCTAAAGAGTTGTTGGAACGATGTCAAATTAAGTTTGGGCAAAATTTTGAAGAATTAGAAGAAGTCGATTATAAAGAAATAGAATTATACAATAGAATAGTCAGTAGATGTCTAGGTGAACTAAAAAAAGAAAAGCAAGAGCAACAAAAAATAAAAAATAGCTGGAAAGAACCAGGAGAATAAAGAATATCTGTAGCGGAGCAGGAAAAAATCCGCAAGATAAAAGTAACATTTTATCGTTTGGAAAGGAGAAACAAAAATGGGAATGAAACACTTTAAACCCTACACACCATCTAGAAGAAATATGACCGTTTCAGATTTTGGAGAAATTACCAAAAAAACTCCTGAAAAATCTTTACTAACAAAGAAAAAGAAACATGCAGGAAGAAACGCATATGGAAGAATAACTGTAAGACACCAAGGTGGTGGAAATAGACAAAAATATAGAATCATAGATTTTAAAAGAAGAAAAGACGATATGACAGCAACCGTAATCGGAATTGAATATGATCCAAACAGAAGTGCTAATATTGCATTAATACAATATGAAGATGGAGAAAAAGCCTATATTTTAGCACCACAAGGATTAAAAGATGGAGACAAAGTAATATCTGGAGAAGCAGTAGACATTAAACCAGGAAACTGTATGCCAATTAGTGCTATTCCAGTAGGAACCTTAATTCATAATATCGAATTAAATCCAAAACAAGGTGGAAAATTTGTAAAAGCAGCAGGTCAAAGTGCGCAATTAATGGCAAAAGAAGGAAAATATGCACATGTAAGACTTCCATCAGGAGAAATGAGACTAATTTTAGCAACCTGTAGAGCAACTATTGGAGTAATTGGAAATAGTGATCATGAAAATGTAAAAATAGGTAAAGCTGGTAGAAAAAGACACATGGGTATTAGACCAACTGTTAGAGGATCTGTTATGAACCCTGTTGATCACCCACATGGTGGTGGTGAAGGTAAAGCACCAGTAGGACACGCAGGACCAATGACACCTTGGGGAAAACCAGCACTTGGATATAAAACAAGAAACAAAAAGAAACCATCTAATAAATTTATTGTTAAGAGAAGGAAATAAAAAGAAGGGAGGACATTAAAAGTATGTCAAGATCAAGCAAGAAAAAACCATATATAGCACCAGAACTACTAAAAAGAATTGATGCTATGAACGAATCGGGAGATAAGCAAGTTTTAAAAACATGGTCAAGAGCTTCTACCATATATCCACAAATGGTTGGTCACACCATAGCGGTACATGATGGAAGAAAACACGTTCCAATTTATATAGCAGAAGAAATGATTGGTCATAAACTAGGTGAATTTGCTCCTACTAGAACCTTCAAAGGTCATGCAGGAGATAAAAAAACAAAGAAATAAAAAATAAAAAGTAAGGGTAAAAGAGCCCTTAGCAAAAGGCAAGGAGGTAAAAAAAGTGCAAGAACAAGAAACAGCCATTATCAATGAAGCCAAAGCGACACTGAAATATGCTAGAATCTCTAGTAGAAAAGTAAAAATTGTGGCAGATTTAATTAGAGGAAAAGATGTAGATGAAGCATTAGCAATTTTAAAATTTACACCAAAAGCATCATCAGAAACGATAGAAAAACTATTAAAATCAGCAATAGCCAATGCAGAAAATAATCATGATATGAAACATGAAAATTTATATATTGCTGAAATTTATGCAAATCAAGGACCAACTTTAAAAAGAATCCGTCCTGCTGCAAAAGGTTCAGCAGTAAGAATTAGAAAAAGAACAAGTCATATTACAATATGTTTAAAAGAAAGAGATTAATAAAAAAGGAGGCATAAAAAACAGATGGGACAAAAAGTACATCCAACAGGAGTAAGAGTTGGAATCATCAAAGATTGGAACTCTAAATGGTATGCAGATTCTAAAAATTTTGCAAATTATTTAGTAGAAGATCAAAAAATCCGTAAATTTTTAAAGAAAAAATTATATCTTGCTGGAATTTCTAAAATAGAAATAGAAAGAACAGCAAAAGCAATTAAAGTAAACTTGCATACTGCAAAGCCAGGAATTGTAATTGGAAAAGGTGGAGCAGGAGTAGAAAGTGTAAAAGCAGAATTAGCCAAATTAATTGGAAAAAATATAAACTTAAATATTGTAGAAATCAAACATATTGATACAGATGCCCAATTAGTAGCAGAAAATATTGCAGGGCAATTAGAAAGAAGAATTTCATTTAGAAGAGCGATGAAACAATGTATGCAAAAATCTATCAAATCCGGTGCTTTAGGAATAAAAACAGCAGTATCTGGAAGATTAGGTGGAGCAGACATGGCAAGAACCGAATTCTATAAAGAAGGAAATATTCCATTACAAACTCTAAGAGCAGACATTGATTATGGATTTGCAGAAGCAGACACAACTTATGGAAAAATTGGAGTAAAAGTTTGGATTTATAAAGGAGAAATTCTTCCAGAGAAGAAAATGGAAGGAGGAGACAAGTAATGCCATTAATGCCAAAAAGAACAAAACATAGAAAAGTGCAAAAAGGTAGAATGAGAGGAAAAGCAACCAGAGGAAACAAAGTAACAGAAGGAGAATATGGAATTCAAGCTGTAACAGGAGCGTTAGTTACAGGAAATCAAATAGAAGCAGCTCGTATTGCGATGACTCGTTATATAAAAAGAGGTGGAAAAGTTTGGATAAAAATCTTTCCAGACAAACCAATTACATCAAAACCAATAGGTACTCGTATGGGAAAAGGAAAAGGAGCACCAGAATATTGGGTAGCAGTAGTAAAACCAGGAAGAGTAATGTTTGAAATTGCTGGTGTACCAGAAGAGACTGCAAGAGAAGCTTTAAGACTTGCTATGAACAAACTACCGAACAAAACAAAATTTGTAGCAAGACAAACAAAAAAGGTAGGTGAAAATGATGAAGATAAGTAAAATAAGAGAAATGTCTTCACCAGATTTAGAAAAAGAATTAGGTGAACTAAAAACAGAATTATTCAAATTAAAATTTAGTTTAGCTACCAATGGATTAGATAATCCAATGAAAATAAAAGAAGTAAAAAGAGATATAGCTAAAATAAATACTGTATTAACAGAAAGAAAAATTGAAGAAACCAAAAAAGCATAATTAACAAGAAAGGAGAAAACTAAATGGAAGAAAGAAATCTTCGTAAAGTTATGATTGGTACGGTAACATCAAACAAAATGGATAAAACCGTAGTAGTAGCTGTTGAAACAAGTGTTAGTCATAAAGTATATGGTAAAACCGTAAAAAGAACTTATAAATTAAAAGCACATGACGAAGAAAATGTTTGTCAAATGGGAGACAAAGTAAAAGTAATGGAAACAAGACCACTTTCTAAAGATAAAAGATGGAGAGTAGTGGAAGTAATGGAAAAAGCAGATATTAAATAGAAAGATAAACACTGTAAAAAAAGGAAAGGAGAAACTAAGATGATACAACAACAAACAAGACTAAAAGTAGCAGACAACACAGGTGCAAAAGAAATTATGTGTATCAGATGTTTAGGAGGTTCCTATCGAAAAACATCTAATATAGGAGATGTCATTGTAGCATCTGTTAAATCAGCAACACCAGGTGGCGTTGTTAAAAAAGGTGATGTCGTAAAAGCTGTTATTGTAAGAAGTAAAAGTGGATTAAGAAGATCAGATGGCTCATATATAAGATTTGATGAAAATGCAGCAGTTATTATTAAAGAAGATAAAACACCAAAAGGTACACGTATCTTTGGACCAGTTGCAAGAGAATTAAGAGAAAAGGATTATATGAAAATTTTATCCTTAGCTCCAGAAGTTCTTTAAAAACAAAATAGCAAAAATCAAAGAAAAGGAGGATAGTCCTAAAATGAGAATAAAAAAAGGAGACAATGTTCAAGTTTTATCAGGAAATGATAAAGGAACCACAGGAGAAGTATTAGAAGTTAACCCAAAAAACCAAAAAATCGTTGTAAAAGGTGTAAATGTTAGAAAAAAACATGTAAAACCTAGAAAACAAGGAGAAGAAGGCGGAATTTTATCAGTAGAATGTAGCATACCAAGCTCAAAAGTAAATGTAGTATGTCCCAAATGTAGTAAAACAACCAAAGTGGCATATAGCATAGAAAAAGATAAAAAAGTGCGTATTTGTAAAAAATGCGGTGCAAAATTAAAGTAAAGAAAGGAGGAAGAAATCGCAATGGAAAAATTAAAAGAACAATATGAAAAAGAAGCAATTCCAGCATTAATGAAAAAATTTGAATATAAATCAGTAATGCAAGTACCAAAAGTTGATAAAATAGTAATTAATATAGGATTAGGAGATTTAAAAGAAAACCCTAAAGCATTAGAAAATGCCATGAATGATTTAACACAAATTACAGGTCAAAGACCAGTCATTACCAAAGCAAAAAAATCAATTGCAGCATTTAAGCTAAGAGAAGGGGTTAATATTGGATGTAAAGTAACATTAAGAGCAGAAAAAATGTATGATTTTGCATACAAATTATTTAATGTAGCACTTCCAAGAGTAAGAGATTTTAGAGGTGTATCTGCTAATTCTTTTGATGGTAGAGGAAATTATTCAATGGGTATAAAAGAACAACTAATATTTCCAGAAATTGAGTATGATAAAGTAGATAAACTAAGAGGAATGGATATTATTTTTGTAACAACAGCTAAAACAGACGAAGAATCAAAAGAGTTGTTAGCCCTATTAGGAATGCCATTTAAGAACTAATTTGATAAATAATGGGAAGGAAGGAGAAAATTATGGCTAAAAAGTCAATGAAAATAAAACAAGCAAGACCACAGAAATTTAAAACAAGACAATATAATAGATGTAAATTATGTGGTAGACCACATAGTTATATCAGAAAATTTGGAATATGCCGTGTTTGTTTTAGAGAATTAGCACATAAGGGAGAAATTCCAGGAATTAAGAAAGCTAGTTGGTAATAAACCAATTTATAATAAAAGAGAGAATATAGAAAAAGGAGGTAAGTAATTTAATGAACATTACAGATCCAATTGCAGATATGTTAACAAGAATTAGAAATGCAAATAGTTCAAAACATAAAACAGTAGATATCCCAAGTTCAAATATGAAATTAGGAATTGCAGAAATTTTATATAAAGAAGGATATATTAAATCATTTGAAGAAATAAAAGATGAAACACAAGGAATCATAAGAGTTACTTTAAAATATGATGAAAAAGGAACCAGAGTAATTGACGGATTAAAAAGAATTAGTAAACCAGGTCTAAGAGTTTATGCTTCAAAGGAAGAATTACCAAAAGTATTAAATGGATTAGGAATTGCCATTATTTCTACATCAAAAGGATTAAAAACAGATAAAGAAGCAAGAAGTTTAGGAATTGGTGGAGAAGTATTAGCATATGTTTGGTAAAAAATAAAAGAAGGAGGGAAATTAACATGTCAAGAATAGGAAATAAACCAATTACCGTACCAACTGAAGTGCAAATAAAAATAGATGGACAAAATATTACGGTAACAGGACCAAAAGGTACATTAGAAAGACAAATACATAAAAATATTTCTGTTGAAATGGAAGACAACATCATAAAAGTAATAAGAAAAGACAATCAACCGCAAAACAGAAGTTTACATGGGTTAACAAGAACATTAATCAATAATATGATTATTGGAGTAACCAGTGCCTATAGTAAAGAATTACAAATAAATGGTGTTGGATACAGAGTAGCAAAACAAGGAAATAACTTGAATCTAACATTAGGATATTCACATCCTGTTATTTTTGAGGCACCAGAAGGAATTACGTTTGATGTTCCAAATCCTAATACAATCATTGTAAAAGGGATTGATAAAGAAGTAGTAGGTCAAACAGCAGCTGTTATTAGAATGAAAAGACCACCAGAAGTATATAGAGGAAAAGGAATTAAATATGCAGATGAGGTTATTAGACGTAAAGAAGGAAAGACAGGAAAATAATTTTAATGAAATCCGGCATCTTGCACATTTTTAATAAGTTAATCCGATTTCAATATACCAAGATGTATGCCTTGAACCGTTTTAAATTATCAAAAATGCAAAATATACCAGATTTGATTAAAATGAAATAAAGGAAAAGCTCGAAATTAAGAAAGGAGTAATAAAAATGGTTAAGAAGACAGATCGAAAAATGGAAAGAACCAGAAGACATATTCGTGTTAGAAGAAAAGTATCTGGAACCGCACAAAGACCAAGATTATGTGTATATAGAAGTAATACAAACTTATATGTACAAATTATCGATGATGTAGCAGCAAAAACAATAGTAGCAGCTTCTACATTAGATAAAGAAATAAAAACAAAATATGCCAATAAAGAAGCAGCCAAAGAACTAGGAACTTTAATTGCCAAAAAAGCATTAAACCAAAAAATTGAAACCGTAGTATTTGATCGTGGTGGATATATTTATCATGGTGTTATTAAAGAATTAGCAGAAGCTGCAAGAGAAGGCGGATTGAAATTCTAGAAAAATTATAGAAAAGGAGGATTAACGAACCTTATGGAAGAAAAAAATGAATTAAAAGAAAAAGTGGTTGCTATTAATAGAGTTGCTAAAGTTGTTAAAGGTGGTAGAACTTTTAGATTTAGTGCGGTAGTAGTAGTAGGAGACGAAAAAGGTCATGTAGGTGTTGGAAATGGAAAAGCAACAGAAGTACCAGATGCTATAAAAAAAGCAATTCAAGAAGCCAAAAAGAATTTGGTAGAAGTACCAGTTGTTGACACAACCGTGCCACATGAATATATTGGAACATTTGGAAGTGCTAAAGTTATGTTAAAACCAGCAGCAGTAGGTACTGGTATTATAGCAGGAGGAAGTGTTAGACCAGTAATGGAATTAGCTGGATATAAAAACATAAGAACAAAAGTTATTGGAACCAATAATCCAAGAAATGTGGTTTATGCTACCATTGAAGGACTAAAAGCGATGCAAACAGTAGAACAAGTAGCTAAAAAAAGAGGTAAAAAAGTAGAAGATATCTTATAAAGAAGGAGGTGCAAGCAAAATGAAAATAGATGAATTAAAGCCAGCGATTAGAAAAAAAAGAAGAAATAGAGTAGGACGTGGAATGGCTTCTGGAAATGGAAAGACATCAGGAAGAGGACATAAAGGTCAAAAAGCAAGAAGTGGTGGAGGCGTAAGAAGAGGTTTTGAAGGTGGTCAAACACCATTATACAGACGTTTACCAAAAAGAGGATTTACCAACATTCATGCAAAAACTTACACAGAAGTAACTCTAAAAATGTTAAATAAATCAAAAGCTACCGATGTTACCGCACAAACTTTACTAGAAGAAGGAATCATCGGAAAAATAAATGATGGCATTGTAATCTTAGCAACAGGAAAATTAGAGAAGAAACTAAATGTTCAAGCAAAAAGATTTACTAAAAAAGCACAAGAAGAAATTGAAGCGTTAGGCGGAAAGACCGAGGTGATTTAGTTGTTCAAAACAATCAAAAATGCAGTAGCAACACCAGAGGTAAGAAAAAGATTATTATATACATTAGTATTAATTATCGTATTTAGATTTGGATGCTATATTACTGTACCAGGAGTAAATAGCATTGCATTGAGTGAAGCAATGGGAAATACCAATGGATTAGCAGGATTAATTGACATGATTTCAGGTGGAGCATTTTCAAGATTTTCCACATTTGCCATGTCCATTAGTCCATATATAACAGCTTCCATTGTTATTCAATTATTAGCAATGATTATACCTTCTTTAGAAAGACTAACCAAAGAGGGTGGAGAAGAAGGAAGACAAAAAATAAACAAATATACAAAAATGTTAACACTTGTATTAGCATTAGTAGAAGCTATTGGACTATATCTTTCTTATAAATCTTCAGGAATATTTGTAAATAATAGCTTTTTAACAGGATCCTTAGTAGTAGTAGGACTAGTTGCAGGAACCTCTATACTTATGTGGTTAGGAGATCAGATTACCAATAAAGGAATTGGTAATGGAATTTCTTTATTAATTTTTATAGGAATTGTTTCAAGATTACCAAGTGGAATTACTACTTTGTGGAATTTAATGATAACCAATACTGGGTTTAGTACAACAGGATTATTAACAGCAATAGGAATTGTAATTGGAACTCTAGTATTAGTAGCTGGAGTAGTATTTGTACAACAAGCAGAAAGAAAAGTACCAGTACAATATTCTAAAAAAGTAGTAGGAAGAAAAATGGTAGGAGCACAAAACACACATATACCATTAAAGCTTGCTATGGCAGGTGTAATGCCAGTTATTTTTGCTTCTTCTTTTATGACATTTCCAGCAATGCTAATACAGATGTTTGTAAAAGATATTGAAACACAAACAGGATTTTTAGCAGGGCTATATAAATTTTCCATAGCTACTTCTACTTCTAATGTAGGCATAGGGTATTCTATTGCAAATGCTATTGTTTATTTACTATTAATCATAGGATTTACATTTTTTTATACTTATGCTACCTTTAATCCAGCAGAGGTGTCAAATAACATAAAGAAAAATGGAGGATTTATACCAGGAATTAGAGCAGGAAAACCGACAACCGAATATTTATCATCTATTATATCAAAATTAACATGGTTTGGAGGATTTTTCCTAGCGTTAATTGCAATTCTTCCAATGTTACTTAGATTTACAAGCCTAAATATTGCATTTGGAGGAACCTCTATCTTAATTGTGGTAGGAGTTGCCTTAGAAACAGTGCAACAATTAGAATCACAATTAGCAATGAGACATTATAAAGGATTTTTAGAATAAAAAGACTTAATACCTAACACTTTTTAGAAAAAAAGAAGAATTGAAAAAAAACACCAACTTTGGTAAAATATTGATAGCAACAAAAGTCAATATATTACACGAAAGAAGGTGTTTTTATGAACAAATTGTATAATACACAAAAGAATTTAGCAAGGGATTTAGCAAAATTTTTTCAAAAAACTATAGTGTATTACAAAACCACAACTAAAAATTATTCCTTATATTATTCTAGGAATGATTGAAGCAGAATCAGTTGTAACCAATGATATTGTAAAGAAATTAAAAGGAGATTTTTCTCTTGTTAATCCATTCTCAACAGTAAGAAGATTAGAACAATTCTTAATAATCTAAAATTTGATATTTATAAATTTTATCAAGAAATTATTTCAAATACCTTATCTAAATATAATCCTAAAAATAAAGAAATACATGTAAGTATAGACCATATGTGTTGTAGAGATGATTTTACAATACTAGTATTTTCAATGAAAATAGATAAGCAACGGAATTCCATTATGGTTCAGATGTTTCAAAGGAAAGATGCCATCAGAAGCTTGCCAATTGAAACTAATAAAAGAAGGAATCAGAGATACATATGAGCTATTAAAGGAAAAAAATGAGCAACTAAAAATAATATATTTAGCAGATAGATGGTTTGATAACTGTAAAATGATGGAATACATCGAAGAACTAGGAGAAACATATTGCATAAGGATAAAATCAAGATTAACATTTTATATTCATGATTATGAAGAAATAGCAGGATACACAAAAGATATAAAACCAAAAGAGAAAGAGGAACAGTATTTTGAAAAAGTAACAATAGTAAAACATAGATATGATACAAAGATGGCAGTAAGTAAAAAAGAAGGTCATGAAGAAGCAATATATGTATTAACCAATGGAAAAGTAGAAGAAGGAATCAAAAATTATAGTTATCGATTTGGTTCAATAGAATGTATATTTAAGAATCAAAAGTCAAACGGATTTCGACTAGAAAGCACAAAGATGAAGAATATACAGTCATTTAAAACAATGTTTGGAATCATATATGTGGCATTAATATGGCTTATAATATTAGGAGTAGAATATACAGTTCAAGAAGGAAAGCAAGGAAATAAAGTAAAAATAAGAATATATAAAAATCAAAACAAAAGAATTATATCATTATTTAGTACAGGTTTAATCTATTTTAATTTATGTTTTAATTCATATCGAGTCCCTAAAATTAGATGTAATTTCATACTATATGAAATATAAAGAGCTAAAAAGCAAAAACACAGAAGTGTTTAATTAAACATGAGAGATTTTTAATAATTCGAGAGATATCTACCAATATATGGTAAATACTTCTCGAAAAATTTATTTTAAAAAACAAAATCCATGAAATATTATTCATTTCAAGCAAAAGTGTCGGGTATTAAGAGAATTATGTAAAGAAGTGAAGAGCAAATATGCTCTTTTTTATTGTTTAATAAAACAATAAAATATATAATCTAAAAAAGTAAAAAAACATTTTTAAATATTGACACAAAATAGAAAATAATATACTATATACATGGTATGCATAAACATAGTGGATAAAATATAAAAATAATGGAAAACTAAAGTAAAAGGATGGAGAGAGAAAAATGAAGAAAAAAATTTGGAATGAAAATTCTGGAATTACATTAATAGCATTAGTAATAACCATCATTATATTATTAATATTAGCAGGAATAACCATAGGAACATTGATGGGAGAAAATGGAATATTAAAACAAGCAATTACAGCGGAGGAGGAAACCAAAAAAGCCCAATACAAAGAATTGATAGAAATTATCATAATGGAAAAAAAGATAGAAAGATCACAAAATCCAAGAGAAGAAGAACCTTTCATTAAAGTAGTGGCAGATGCGATAAATAAAAAAGAATGGTCAAAAACAGTAACTATATGTGATGAATATGGAAATACTGAAACTGAAGTAGAAAAATGTAATAAAATCATAGTAGAAACGAAAGATGGATACGAAATAATTATAAATATAGATAATGAAAAAATAATAGGAGAAATAATATCTATAACAAAGGGAGAAGCAATAAAGTACAAAATAACTTTTGATGCAAATGGAGGAAAAGGGAATGTACCAGAGGAAATGCAAATAAGAAAAGGTTTTTCTATAAAGCTTCCCAAAGGAGAATTTTTAAGCCAAACAGACAAAAAAATAGTAGGTTGGAGTATTGTAAAAAATCCAGAAGAAGGAAAAGACAAAATATATGTATGTGAAAGTTCATACCAACCAAATGAAGAAAAAACAATACTTTATGCCATATGGGCAGAAGATACAGTAACCATAACTTTTGACAAAAACACAGGAGAAGGGCAAATGGATAGCATAATCGTAGGTTCTGGAAAAAGTAGCATGTTGCCTAATAACACTTTTACCAAATATGGATATTATTTAAAAGAATGGAACACAGATATAGGAGGAAATGGAACAAGCTATGCAGATGGTGGAGAAATAAAAGTAACAGAAGATACCAATCTATATGCTATTTGGGAAGAAAAAATTATAGCAAGTTTAAGTGTTACTAATAACAAATTTACAGAAGGAACAAAAACAACATTAGGAGGAACTGCTATTGCTCATGGTATAGAAAAAATAGAATTAAAAGTAGGAAATAATATTTTGTATACAGAAGAAGTAAATGGAGATTTCAATTATAGTAAATCAAACTTAGGATTAGCAGATTTTAATCAAACAGCATTAAAAAACTTGGATTTTTATGATATTACAGTAGAAATGTTAGTGACAAGCACTACTGGAAAAATAGGAAGAACCACTTTAAATATAAAAAATTATACAATAGGGAATGCAAGAGCCTTAAATAAATTAGCAGAAGTGGTAAATATGGGAAATACACTTTCAGGAGAAACGGTAATACAACTCTCAAATATTGTAACAAATAGTGGATATATTCCAGTTGGTTATTATGATGGGGTTGGCAATTGGACAGGAAGATATTTTGCAGGAATATATGATGGAAAAAATCATTATATTCATATATCATCTTACAGTAGCCTTACAAACTATAAATCTCATGGGATTTTTGGCTTGATTATTGGAGGAACAGTAAGAAACTTAACAGTTAAAGGGGCATTTGGAGATGGAAATCTTTGTGGAGGAATTGTAGGAGGACTTCAAAATGGAACAATAGTTAATTGTAGGAATGAATCTACTAATTCTTATGGTAGTCGGCAATAGTCGAGGAGGTATTGTAGGAGCTGTTTCAATGTCAACAATTACAATGTGTGCAAATTCTGCTAATATAGTGGGAGAAATGTTCATAGGAGGAATAGTAGGACAGATTTCGAAGGGTGGTAGTGTTAATTCTTGTTATAATACTGGAAGGATTAAAGCAACAAGCAAAAATGGATATGGAGATGCTTGTGTAGGAGGAATTGTTGGATTACTTACAACCTCTAATAATATATCTATTACGATTAGTAATTGTTATAATACAGGTTCTATCGTTACTTCTTATCCTCTTGCTGGAGGAATTCTTGGATGTCAGGCATCTCAATCTGGAAATGGGTTACTATATATTAAAAATTGTTATAGTATAGGTACTGTAAGTGGTGCACAAAGAATTGGGTCATTAGTAGGATATTTACATTATGCTTCTTGCTCTAATAGTTATGTTCTTACGAAACCAGCTGTTGGATCTAAAGCAACAGTTACATGGGATACTCAAAGTAGAGCAGTTTCTGCTACAGAATTAAAGGGAATGGCACCTACTTTAGGTAGTCAATTTAAAACAGCACCATCAAATATCAATCAAGGTTTTCCTATATTAACTTGGCAATAATCACTAAAAGATGGATTGTAAAATTCATCTTTATTCAAATATTAAAAGGATTGCCATAAAATGCTTGAAAAATTCATATAATTATAGTACAATAAAACAGATGAAAAAAAGAGATAGGAGTGGTAAAAATGATAATCATAATGTTAGGAGCACAAGGAACAGGGAAAGGAACCATTGCAGGGCTAATTAGTAAAGAAACCAATTGGCCACAAATTTCAACAGGAGACATCTTTAGAAAAAACATCAGTGAGAAAACAAAATTAGGAATAGAAGCAAACCAATACATGGAAAAAGGAGAATTAGTACCAGATGAAATAACAGTTCCAATGGTAATAGAAAGGCTAAACCAAGAAGACGCACAACAAGGAGCCATTTTAGATGGTTTTCCAAGAAACTATGCACAAGCTCAAAAATTAGATGAGATTTTAGCCAAAGCCGGAAAAAAAGTAGACCTTGTCATAAACTTATCAACACCAAAAGAAGAATTAATTGAAAGAATGTTAACAAGAAGAGTATGTACAAACCAAGACTGTAAAGCAACCTATAACATTAAACTACAACCACCTAAAAAAGAGGGAATTTGTGACAAATGTGGAGCAACCTTAAAACAAAGAGAAGACGACTCAAATGCAGAAGCTATTCATAGGAGATTAGAAATATATGAACAACAAACCAGTCCATTAGTAAAATACTATGAAGAAAAAGGAGTACTAAGAACGCAAACTGTAAGCACAACTATCAACAGAATGGGAAAAGACGTAGCACAAGATATTATAAAAGATATAAAAAATAAATAAACAACAATAAAAATAGTTTAATTTAGAAAAACTATTAAACTAAAAAAGAACGTTCTTTTAATAGAAGAACGCTTTTAAAATTGGGAACAAAAGGAGACGAAAACATTGGTAACCATAAAATCAAAAAAAGAAATAGAACAAATGAAAGAAGTAGGAAAAGTGGTTGCATTAACCTATCAAGAAATAGAACAAAAAATAAAACCAGGAATGAGCACATGGGAAATAGACCAAATAGCAGAGAAAAAAATGAGAAGCTTAGGAGCCATTCCAGCACAAAAAGGATATAACATTGGAATAAAAGGGATACCACCATTTCCTGCATCTATTTGTGTATCCATCAACGATGAAGTCATACATGGCATTCCATCTAAAAATAGAATCATAAAAGAAGGAGATGTTGTAAGCATTGATACCGTTGCCTTAAAAAATGGATATCATGGGGATGCTGCAAGAACTTTTATCGTAGGAAAGCCATCCAAAGAAGCTAAAAAATTAGTAGAAATCACAAAACAAGCATTTTTTGAAGGAATTCAATATGCCAAAGCAGGAAATCGAATAGGAGATGTGTCACATGCCATTGGAGAATATGTGCAAGCACAAGGATATAGTGTAGTAAAAGAATTTCAAGGACATGGAATAGGAAAAGCCATGCATGAAGAACCAGGAATACCAAACAATGGAAAAGCAGGAAGAGGAATTCGACTAGAACCTGGAATGACACTAGCCATAGAACCTATGGT
>CASUIT010000020.1 GCA_949455995.1 uncultured Clostridia bacterium | reverse complement strand
TCTTCTCTTCTTTTTTTAGACAATAAAAAAGAGCATATTTGCTCTTCACTTTTTTTACATAATTCTATTATCCAACAGTTTTTTCAAAATGAAAATTTACTACTATTTATCCCATTTATCTTACTCTTACCTTAAAGTTTATTAATTTTTTTATCAAAAACATGTTATAGCTGAACAATAACGCAAAAAGAACTTAATTTAAAAAAATTTTTTAAACTAGTACACAAATAAAAATAAGAATGATATAATAATCAAAAAAAAAGAGGATAATAAATGATTCGTTTAATAGCAAGTGATATAGATGGAACCATAATAGGAGAAAATAAAAGTATCACGAAAAAAAATTTAAAAGCCATTGAAGCCATCAAAAAAGCCAATATCGACCTTACGATTTGCACAGGAAAACCCTATTCTATGGTAAAACACTTTTGTAAAGAATTGCATGCTAGTTATGGTATTTTTGGCAATGGCAATCAAATTATTGATCTAAAAACAGGTAAAGAAATTTTTCGAAAAACACTATCTCAAAAAGAAATTAGGCTTTGCACTTCTTTTGCCAAGTCTAAACAATTACATCTTCATTTATATACAGAAAATGAAGTAATTACTCCTAAATTGCTATATATGGATTTAAGAAATTTTATATTAAAAGATTCTATTTATCCTAACAATTTAGAATTTAAAATAGTTCCTAATATAGAACAATATGTCAAAAACTTCAATCCCATTGTTTTTAAATTAGTAATTTCTAGCCCCTCTAATTTGACAAGCTTAAAAAATGATTTAGATAAACAAACCAATTTGACCATTTATCGAATCAATAAGTCAAAACAATACAAAGATATGATTATTAATAAAGAATATGAATATCTAGACATTACCCCTAGTAAAACCAATAAAAGTGAAGCTTTAGATGTTCTTACCAAATATCTACAACTTTCTTCTTCTGATGTGATGGCAATTGGAGATAATCTAAATGATATTGATATGATTAAAAATTCTGGAATTGGTGTAGCAGTTGCAAATGCCTATGATGATGTAAAAAAAATTGCGACTTATACAACCGTTAATACAGTAGAAAATAGCGGTTTTGCAGAAGCTATTTATAAATATATTTCTTTTTAAAATTTGACAAAAACAATTTTTTTATATCAAAAAATCCAACTCTTATGAATTGGATTTTTTGGTTTTTAGGTTCCTAACATTAGGTTGGTGGTGGTCAAATTTACCTTATATATAGTAATATTCATTAATCTTGTGTCCTATTTACAAAATTTTGTGTATTTGGGTTTGTAGAATTATTTGTTTGATTGGTATTATTTATGTTAGAGGTTGTATTATTTACTTTATTTTGCAAATTAGTATTAGTAACTGTATTTGTAGGTGTGTTGTTTGTTTTGTTAGTAGTAGACGAATTTGTCGTTTCATCTGTTTTTGGCGTTGTGTTAGTAGTAGTAGGTTTAGTATTATTATGGATGTTATTTGGTAATACTTGTTGTGGATCTTCTGCATCAATATCTTGTGTAATTCCTTGTATGGTTTCTTGCACTTTATTTGGTGTTGTATTTTGTGTGTTTTCTTTTCGTTCTGAACCTGCGTGTTTATCACATAAACTAGGAACGGTTAGCCATAAAAAATATTCTGTTATGGTATCTTGGCATTCGGTAGTCGCTTTTTTACCTGTTTGTGTACATATGGTACAACTAGAAATGGCACTTGGCTTTTCAAAAGTGGTACTTTTTAATCCTTCATGTACTCTTGACATGACATTTGCCCATAATAATCCTGCTGGATTTCTTTTATTATATTCTATGGTTTCATTTTCATCATACCCATACCAAGTAACAGCTGTATAATATGGTGTAAAACCACATAGCCATCTATCATAATTTTTATCTGTAGTTCCTGTTTTTGCTGCAACATCTACACCTGAAATTTTACAATAAGTTGCTGTTCCATGGTTTCCTGTTACTGGTTGTGTTAGTATTTCTTTTACAATATAGGCTACTTCTTTGGAGACTACTCTTTTTTTGGATTGTACTGTTTGGCATATGGTTTTTCTGGCTTGATTTTCAATACTAATAAAAAATGTTGGTTCTATATATTCCCCATCATTGGCAATCATAGCATAAGCTGTTGCCATTTCTAATGGACTAATTCCCTTTTGTAATCCTCCTAATGATAAAACCAATGTTTCGTCTTCTTTGGTTAAGGTGCTAATTCCCATTTTTTTCAAATATTTAATGGCATTTTTTGGTTTTAATTGTTCCATGATTTCTACAAATGGAACATTTTGAGAGGATTCTACTGCTCTTCTTACTGTTATGTTTCCTAAAGATGGATTATAATCGGTTGGATGGTAGCCATCTGCAAAATCTCTTTGTGTATCATCATAAATAGAAGAAGCTGTAATAATTTTTTTGTCAATGGCAGGTATTAATACCGATAATGGTTTAATAGAAGAACCTGTTTGCCTAACACTTTGGGTAGCTCTGTTTAGTGCTCTTGCTTTTGTTTTTTTTCCTAATCCTCCTACACAACTAACAACATAGCCTGTTTTATGGTCTATGATTACCATAGCAGCTTGTGAAGAATTACCACCTATTTTAGATGGAATACTATATTTAGCTTTTTCAAATTCATTTTCTGTCTTTTTTTGTACTTTGGAATCTTGTGTACTATGTATGGTTAATCCTGCCATATTGATATAATTGTTTGCAAATGTTTGTGATATGTTATATTTTTGGGCAATCTTTTTTGTTATTTCTAAAATTAACGCATCAGTATGATAAGAATATAGAGCATCTTCTGCTTTTATTTCTCCTTTTTTAAAAGCTAAACCATTATCTACTTTTTGTATGGCAGTTTGATAATCTTCTTCCTTAATATATTTTAATTCTAACATTTTAGTAAGTACCGTTTTGGCTCTTTTTTTTATTTTTTCTTCGTTGTTTTTTCCTTCAAAAGGGTGATAGGCATTGGGAGAATTGTTAATTCCTGCTAAATAGGCACATTCTTCTAGTGTTAATTCTTTGGCTGTTTTATTAAAATAATAGTTTGCACCTGTTTCTACTCCATACATATTAGGTCCTACATAAATAATATTTAAATATTCTTCTAAAATTTCGTCTTTTGAAAGACAGGTTTCTAATTGCCATGCTTTCCACCATTCTTTTACTTTTCTGGTAATGGAATCGGTTGAATCGCCTGTTAAATTTTTTACTAATTGTTGCGTAATAGTACTTCCTCCATAAGAAGATTTCCCAAAATGAAAGATATAAGAAGCAATGGCTGCTCCTGTTCTTTTTATGTCAACTCCACCATGTGAGTAAAAACGTTCATCTTCAATGGCAACATAAGCATTTTTTAAATGATCGGGTAACTCGGATAAAGAAATTATTTTATTTTTTCGCTCACAACCCAATTTAGCAATTTCATTTCCATCTATATCTAATACAATTGAATTTTGATTGGATAACATTTCTTTGGCAAGTAGTTTCCAACGATTAGCAGAAATTCCAAGTGATATTCCCATGACTACAATAATTACAAAACATACCACAAAAAGTGCCTTTTTTATTTTTCCTTTGGATTTTTTCTTTCTTTTTTGTTTTGATTTGGTTTCTTTCTTTTTATTTTTTCGAAAGGCTTTTGGAACATAATCTTCTTCTGCTTTTTTATGTAACAATTAAAATCACTTTCCTTTTCATAAAATATATTCATAGTATATCATAAATAGCATAAAATACAAATATGGAAATTGAAAAAATAGAAACTAATTTAAAAAGAAATTTAATACTTCATTCTTCCTTTCTTAAAAGTCTTTCAAATACCAAAATGGCAGAAAATAATAGCATTCGAATTGATAATACCTTTACTTTTCAGGAATTTTTAGGTTTTGGTGGTGCCCTTACCGAAAGTAGTTGTTATGTATTGAGTAAAATCGATTCCAATTTATCACATTCAATTTTAGAAGAATATTTTTCAAAAGCTCACTTAAATTATCAATTTTGTAGACTTTCTATTGCAAGTTGTGACTTTTCTTTATCTTCTTATTCCTATGCCTACCAAAATGACCTATCCGATTTTAGTATTCAACAAGATTTAAAATATGTAATCCCCATCCTCAAAAAAGCTAAAACTCATAACCCAAAAATCAAGTTTCTTTCTTCTCCTTGGTCTCCCCCTGCCTTTATGAAAGACAATCATCGACTAGATAAACGGTGGTAAATTGTTACCTTCCTACCAAAATTTATGGGTTGAATATTTGATAAAATATGTTAAAAGCTATCAATCTTATCAAATTCCTATTGATTATATGACCATTCAAAATGAGCCAAATGCAAAACAAACATGGGAATCTTGCTTATATTCGGCTTCTGAAGAAGCCAATTTGTTAAAAAACTATTTATATCCCTCTTTTCGAAAAAATGGGTTTTTGACTAAATTTTTCATTTGGGATCACAATAAGGATTTAGTTTTAGAAAGAAGTATAGAAACATTAATTGAACATGGCGCTTTAGATTATGCTAGTCGGAATTGCCTTTCATTGGTATACAGGAAGTCATTTTGACAGTTTAGAAACCTTGCATCATCTATTTCCTCATCATCTTTTATTCCATACAGAAGGTTGTACTGGTTATTCTCATTTTAAAGCACAAGATGAACTTTTTAATGCTGAATTATATGCCTATGAAATAATAGAAGATATCAATCATGGCATCCATGCTTTTATCGATTGGAACATGGTATTAGATTTTAATGGAGGTCCCAATCATGTGAAAAACTTTTGTAATGCTCCTATCATGATAAATAAAAAAGCAACCAATTTTATCAAAACACCTAGTTTTTATTACATTTCACATTTTGCAAAATATATAAAACCACATAGTAAAAGAATCCACTTTCATAAATTTTCTGAAAATATTTGCATAACAGCCTTTGAAAATCCAGATAAAAGTGTTATCATTATATTATTAAATAAAACCAATACCAATATAGAATATAATTTATGTTACAAACAATTTATTTGGCATGATAACTTAGACAGCCATGCTATTGTAACTTTTATAATAAAGGAATGAAATAATGATGAAAAATGAAGAAAACCCAGAATTTTTAAACTCTTTTTTAGATTACTCTGTTACTATTTTAAATAAATCACCAAATAGTATTAAAGAATATAATTATGATTTAACTATGTTTTTACGATTTATTAAGTTACACTTTCATATGACAGACGAAACAGATTTAAAAGAAATTAAAATCAATGATTTAACAATTGACACCATCAAAAAGATTACTTTAGATGATATTCACGCATTTATTGCTTACTTAATGCGAAATTATCATAGTAAAGCAACCACTAGAGCAAGAAAAGTTTCTACCATTCGAATATTTTTCAAATATTTAAGTAGAAAAGCTAATTTAATTGATGTAAATCCTGCTCAAGATTTAGAAACCCCAAAATTAGACAAAAGACTTCCCAAACATCTTTCTTTAGAAGACAGTAAAAAATTATTAAATGTTACTTGTAATGAAGAAAACAGAAATTGCAAAAGAGATTACGCAATTATTACTCTATTTTTAAATTGTGGCATGCGTCTTTCTGAACTAGTTGGTATTAACCTACAAGACATTGATTTTGGCGAATACAAATTAAATGTAATTGGAAAAGGTAATAAAGAAAGAACTATCTACTTAAACAAGGCTTGTGTCACAGCACTTAAAGACTATTTAGCAGTACGCCCTAAAGAAGGTATTCCACATGACAAAAAATTTTCTGAGAAAGCTCTTTTCTTAAGTGAAAGAAAAACAAGAATTAGTAACCGAACCGTAGAAAACGTTGTATCCAAACAACTACAAGCTGCTGGACTAGACACTAAAAAATATTCTGTTCATAAATTAAGACATACTGCAGCTACTTTAATGTATCAATATGGACAAGTTGATATTAGAGCTCTTCAAGAACTTTTAGGACATGAAAGTATTGCTACTACCCAAATTTACACTCATGTAAATAATGAGCAAGTACGAAATGCAGTTGAAAGTAATCCTTTAGCTAATTTATGAAACAAAGAAACAAAGGGGACAGGTCTTTTTTGTCTCATTTTTGATAAATATATTTTTACTTTGTAGCTTTTTAAAATTAAATAAATGAGACAAAAAAGACCTGTCCCCCCTTTGTCTCATTTATTAAAATATAAGATTAGTGCTCCTATTATTGCTATGATGAAACCAATCATTTTTAGTCCTTTGGTGGCATCGTTTTGATCTCCAAAACTAAAAAATTTCTTTGTAACGGTTCGTGCATTATAAATAAGTATCACACCAAATAAAACGAATAATAAGCCTATTAATTTTACTATTATTTGTAACATTTATATCAACATCCTTTTCTTTTTGATTTCTTTCTTAAATTTCAATTCTTCTTATAAATTTATCTTTTATTAATTCTTTTAACATTCTATTTTTTTCCTTTTCTAGTTTGGGATCTTCTTGTAAGATTTTATTGGCTACTTCTTGCACCAATTTTAATATTGGCATGTCTTCGAATAAATTGGCTATTTTGAATTCTGGTAATCCATGTTGCATCGTTCCAAAGAAATCTCCTGCCCCCCTTAATTCTAAGTCTTTTTCGGATATTACAAATCCGTCACAAGTTTCACACATTACTTTCATTCTTTGCCTTATGGTTTCACCTTTTCCTTCATATTTTAGTATACAATAAGATTGATAATCTCCTCTTCCTACTCTTCCTCTTAATTGATGTAAGCCGAGCTAATCCAAATCTTTGTGCATTTTCAATTACCATGATATTAGCATTTGGAACATCTACTCCTACTTCAATTACAGTTGTGGATATTAAAATATCAATTTCCCCTAATTTGAATTTTTCCATTATTTCTTCTTTTTCTTTTGGTCGCATCTTTCCATGTAAATATTCGATTTTATATTGTGGAAAAACTTTTTGTTGATAAATTTCATGAATTTTTTTTACAGATTGTAAATCTAATTCTTCATTTTCTTCTACTAATGGACATACAATATAGGCTTGCCTTCCTTGTTTGATTTGTTTTTCGATAAATGCATCTACCCTTTGGGTCATATTTTTGTTTACTGCAAATGTTTCTATTTTTTTTCTGTTAGGAGGTAATTCGTCAATAATAGAAATATCTAAATCTCCATATAAAATAAGTGCTAATGTTCTTGGGATAGGAGTTGCTGTCATTACTAAGACATCTGGATTTTTCCCTTTTTGGGCTATTTTTGTTCTTTGTTTTACCCCAAATCGATGTTGCTCGTCTGTTACTACTAATCCTAGATTTTTAAATACTACATTTTCTTCTATGATGGCATGTGTGCCAATTAAAACATCAATTTCTCCTGTTGCAAGTCTTTGTAATAATTCTTCTTTTTTCTTTTTTGAAATTCCAGAAATTAGTAATTCACATCTTATCTTTAATTTTTCCAATATCTGTTGAAAATTTTCTAAATGCTGTTTTGCAAGTATAGCTGTTGGTGCCATCATAGCTACTTGATATCCTCCCTTTACTGCTTTGTAAGAAGCACACATTGCAACTACTGTTTTACCAGATCCTACATCTCCTTGTAATAATCGATTCATAGATTTTTCGGACTCCATATTTTGATCAATTTCTTCTAATACCCTTGTTTGTGCTCTGGTTAGTTTAAATGGTAACTCATGGATTACATCTGACATGTTTATGTTTTTATCAAACCCGTATTCCTTCTTCTTCATAGATATAACTGTTTTTTAATTGTAATAGAGCCAATTGGGTAGATAATAATTCTTCAAATACTAATCTTTTTCTTGCTTTATTGTAATCTTCAAATTGTTCTGGAAAATGAATCTGTTTGGTTGCTTCGTTAATTCCTTCTAAGTGGTATTCTTCTAATAAATACTTTGGTAATGTTTCTTGTAATTTGCCTTCTACTTCTACTAGACCATTTTCTATGATCTTTCTTAGTACATTTTGTGATAATTGATAGGTTAAGGGATATAATGGAATGATTTTTCCCGTGTTAGTTCGTTTATTTTCTTCGTCAAATACTGGTGATGTCATGGTTATTTTTCCAAATTGATTGGTTATCTTCCCATAAAATGTATATTTTTTCCCTATTTCAAATTTGTTTTTTAAATAATTTTGATTAAACCAAGTAATTGTACAACTTGCTGTTTCATCTCTTACTAATAATTTTTGCATTGTTTTGCCTTTTAATGGCATTTGGATAAGTTTACCACATGCAATTGCTTCAATTAAAACTTCCTCACCATTGATACATTGCACTATGTCTTTTGGTTTACTCCTATCTTCATAGCTTCTTGGATAATAGGTAATTAAATCTTTTAATGTTTGAATTCCTAACTTATTTAATAGTTGAACTCGATTGGGTCCCACTCCTTTGATATATTTTACATCTTTTTCTAAATCCATTTATTTCTCCTATTCTAAATTTTTAGTAATTTAAAATCTAGACGATCTGCACTAACTAATTTTAATTCTATTCCATCATAGTTACCTTCTATGGCATCTTTAATGGATAAACTATGTAAATGTCCATAATAACATCTTTTTACATCATATTGTTTCATTATTTCTATCCATGCACTTATTTCTTTCTTTTCTATGTTAGCATGTGTCATTGGAGGATAATGTAAAAATACAAGGATTTCTTTTTGGGTGTTTTCTTTTAATGTTGCCGCTTCTTTTAAGGATAATTCTAATCTTGCCATTTCTCTTTGCAATAATTTTACATCTTGTTCTTCTTCACTTTGTATCCAACCTCTTGTTCCTGCAATAATATAATTTTCATATTCATAGGCTGTGTTATAAATAAAATCAATATTTTTAAAACGGTTTTCTTCTAAAAATTTTCTCATACTAGTTAGGGTTGTCCACCAATAATCATGATTTCCTTTTAGTAACATTTTTTTTCCTGGTAGCTTGTTTAGGTAAGAAAAGTCTTTATACGTATCTTTTAAATAGGTAGACCATGAAAAGTCACCTGGCAATACTACTAAGTCATTTTCTTTTACTTTTTCTATCCAATCTTTTTTTATTTTTTCTTCATGCCCTTTCCAGTTTTCTCCAAATATACTCATTGGCTTATTTTCATGAAAAGATAGATGAAGATCTCCTATTACAAATATTGCCATATTTTCCTCTTTCTTTATAGTTTTAAATTAGGTACTGCATTTAAGTTTAGTTGGTTTTTCGTTCCTTCTATATAATTATAATAACCTGCTGATGCAATCATTGCTGCATTGTCTGTACATAATTTTAAGTCTGGCATATATACTTTTATTCTCTCTTTTTCTAGTTTTAAAAATTCATTTCTAATATAAGAATTACTAGCTACTCCTCCTGCTAATGCAATGGTTTGGCTTTTTGTTTTTTGTATTGCTTTTTTTACATTTTCCATTAAGGTTTCGGTTACATTTTTTTGAAAACTAGCACATAAATCTGCTTTGTTAATATTGGGGTTTTTATGGTGTAAATTAATGACTGCTGTTTTTATACCACTAAAACTAAAATCCAAGGTGTCTTCTTGAAAACGTGTTTTTGGCAATTCTATATTGGCTGTTCCTTGTTTGGCAAGGTTATCTACTTTAGGACCTCCTGGATATCCTAAGTCTATTACTCTTGCTATTTTATCAAATGCTTCTCCGTATCGCATCATCTCTTGTTTTTCCAACTACTTCAAATTCTGTATATTTTTTTACATGTATGATTTGTGTATTTCCGCCTGACATCATAATACATAAAAAGGGAGGTTCTAATTCTGGATAGGTAATATAATTTGCGGCAATATGTCCTTGTATATGATTTACTCCTACCAAAGTAATACCTTTGGCATAGGCTAACGCTTTGGCATAAGAAAGCCCTACTAATAAAGCCCCAACTAGTCCTGGTCCATAGGTAGGAGTAATGGCATCTATCTGGTTCCAATCTATTTTAGCTTCTTTTAATGCTTTTTTTGTTACTCTTGAAATCGCTTCTATATGATTTCTAGATGCTATCTCTGGTACTACTCCTCCATATTTTTCATGGATGGGTATTTGGGTATCTATGATATTAGAAAGAACCTCTCTTCCATTTTTTACAATGGATACGGAGGTTTCGTCACAACTGGTTTCTATTCCGCATGGTTAAAATATCTTTTTTCATATTGGTTCCCCTTTGTTTTGTTATTTTCTAACCAAAAATGGCTCCTGTTATTGTCATAATTCCTGTGGTAATTGCATTGATAGCTGGTGATATTAAAAGACTTGCTATATCTGTTATCCAGATAACTACAAATATAATATAAAATATATGCTCGTTATTTCTAAACCATTGTTTGGCATTGTATGGCAATAGTGGCATAATAATTTTTGATCCATCTAATGGTGGAAGAGGGATTAAATTAAATACTCCTAATCCAATATTAATAGATATGGCTGCTTCTATCATGGATTGTATTATTCTTCCTATGGTTGAATATAAAAAATCAATACTTGTAAATTTTAGCATTGCTCCATATACCAATGCTAGTACAAAAGCAAGTAAAATATTAGTTAATGGTCCTGCTAATGATACAATGGCCTCTCCTTTTTCCATTGTTATTTTTCTTGTGTAATTGGTAGGATTGACATGTACTGGTTTTCCCCAACCAAATCCTGCTACTAATAACATAAGTGTTCCAATAGGATCTAAATGATCCATTGGATTTAAACTTAGCCTTCCTTCATTTTTTGCTGTGTTATCTCCTAATTGATAGGCTGCCAATCCATGTGCAAATTCATGAAAGGTAATGGCTAGTAATACTCCTGGAACACTTACTAATAGGGCAAATAATGCTCCTGTATCGGTTACATATTTTACAATGGTGGATAATACCATAATGGCTATTATGATATAGATGGTTCTTTTATCAAATGAAAAATTAAACATTTTTTTCTCCTTTTCTTTTATTGTTATGATATTGTATACTATATCATATTTTAATTAAAATTTCAATTCAATATATTTTTAAATTGTATCATACTTTTTATAATTTTTCTATGATTTTTACTACTTTTTGTATCTAAGGGGCATAAATAAAAAATAAAGCAAGTTCAAATAAATATCCCTAGTAGGATTATTTTTTGAACTTACTTTATTTGATTTGTTAGACTATTGAACTTATACGGTCAATTGTAATTTTAAAACCCTAGAAACTGTAATGTTTTTTTGTTTCTGATAAACGCATACCTTATCTCCCAGTTTTACATTGGCTATCTGACCATGCCCCTTTTTGTATGATGTATGGCTACCATCTGAATGTATCACATCAAATTTGTATGTACCTCTATTTTCGATATAAGTACTACCATCTTTGTTCTTTACTTCATATATGCCAAAACCTAATTTTATTCTATATTCCTCTGCACTGCTGTCAACTTTTTTCGCTATGGATACATCAAACAAAATGTATGGTAAATTCCAAGTTGCTGCCTTTACAGCTAATTTTTTATCTGCTGTAAGTAACGTGGGTCTAATTTGTTTTGGAAGTATCAATAGATACTGCAATAACACGTTGTCTGGATATTTTTCATCCCTTAAACCCGAAAAAGTTGATAACATATATTTTTCTGGTTCCTGTAATATTTTACTACAATACTTACCTATATTCGAAAATAATTTTGGCTTTGTTTTCATATTTTTTTTGTCCATCTCTTCTATAATTGAATAGATAAACGTAACCTGTTTTGCTTTTTCTATTAATTCAAGTGTCTCCTTGTTTCCTAGCGCACAGGTATCTGCTAACAAATTTTTGCTGTCAGCTTCTTCCGATTTTATGAACATTTCTCCTAAAATATCGACTGGTTTAGGTTGTTTAGGTTGTTCAGGTTCTCTAGCTTGTTTAGCCAACTCTTCTTGTGCAATTTCTTTGTCTTTTTGCTCATCATTTTTCCGTAATCTTCGCAAATATCGCTTTGCGGTTGAGGCCTTATAGCCCAGATTACAAAAAAATTCTTCCGTTAACTCTAATTCTGGGATTGCTTTACGTAGCTCTTCTGAAGTTCCTCCTTTCAAAATTATATGACCTGCTGTTTTATTTATCATCCTGCCCTCCTCTGTTGTTTTATGATAATTATAATTATCACTTTGATTACTAGATTTTCTTTTTGTATTATATCACACTTTACATAATTTTTCAACTGTTGCCTAAAATTCTTTGTTTTGATATATTTTATTTGATAATAAATAAGATATACCTAATAATAGAAAAGAGAAGATCAGCATTGCTATATTTAAATAATATTCTAATTTATTTATGGTGTTAATAATGAATGTCCTATCTATAAAATTTGCCATTAAAGCAACTATTCCAACAATTCCAAATACTAATGCAAATAATATTATTCTTCCATTTGTAACTCCAAACTTAAAAACAATGGGACATAGAAATGAAATGACAATAACAATGGATAATATGGTTCCCATTAAAGATGCTAATATTTCATCTAAATGTATTTCTTTTGTTTTTACATAACTAATTAACATGGCTACTACAAATGCTAGTATTGCCAAGATACTCATCAAAAGTATGGATTCTATATATTTTGCTTTTACCACATTTTTTCTTCCCATTGGTAACGTGGATGCATAACCATTCCAATTGTTAAACTCATCATAACTAAAAGTAGATATAAACAACATAATTCCAATTAATGGCATTACAAATGTAACATCAAAACTTCCTTGTAATACCATGATAAAAAATACAATACATAAAACCATTAATGTTTTTAAATTTGCCTTTATTAATAAAAAATCTTTTTTGATGAAACCTAACATTTCTTTTCCCCCTTAATCATGATTAACATTAAATTTTCAAGTGTTATATTATCTATTACATATCCTTTGTATTTTTTGCTTATTTTCTCTTTATTATCAACTAATATTTCATAATTATATTTTGTTTTTTGGTATGCTTTGATATCTTCTTTGTCTATTTTTGAAAAATCATCTATATTACATTTTAAAATGGCATATTGATCCATTATTTCATCTCTTGATTTTTGTAATACTTTTTTTCCTTCTTCTATTAATATGATTTCATCTGCTATATGTTCTAAATCACTTGTTATATGTGTAGATAATAAGATAGAATGCTCTTCATCTTCTATAAATTTTTGAAATATCTCTAATACTTCTGCTCTTACAATAGGATCTAATCCACTTGTTGGTTCATCTAATATTAACAATTTTGGTTTATGTGCAAGAGCTGTCGCAATTTCTAATTTCTTTTTCATTCCTTTTGACATGGACTTTAGTGCTTTATTCTCTGGCAACTTAAATTCTTTCAAATAGGAGAAATATAATTGGCTATTCCAATTTTTGTAAATGCTTTTCATGATATTATTGATGTCTTTTGCATTTAGCAATTCTGGAAAAAACATATCATCTAAAACTACGCCAATGTCTTCTTTTATTTCTTTTTCTTCTCTTTTATAGTCTTTTCCAAATATTTTTATTTCTCCACAGTCAATTTTTATCATATTTAGCATGGATTTTATTACTGTTGTTTTTCCTGCTCCATTTTCTCCAATAAGTCCTACAATAACTCCTTGTGGTATTTTTAATTCTATTTTTCCTAATTCAAATTTGTCGTCATATTTCTTTTTTAAGTTTTGGATTTCAATTATATTTTTCATTCTAATTCCTCCCTATAGATTATGTTAAATATTTCCATTACTTCTTTTTTATCTATTTCAAATCTTTTAGAAATGGTAACAATTTTTTCTATATATTTTTCAATGTCTTTTTGCGCTTGTTCTTTTGCAAATTCTGTATTCTTAGGTGCTACAAAGGTTCCTTTTCCTTGTATTGATTTTAAAAAACCTTCTTTTTCCAATTCATCATAGGCTTTTTTTATGGTCATGGCACTTATTTTTATGTCTTGTGCTAACATTCTAATGGATGGTAATGCTTCATCTTCTTTGAGTTCTTCTTCTAATATTTGATGGATTATCGACTGCTTTATTTGTTGGTATATTGGGGTAGAACTACTATTGCTAATAATCATTTTCATCGGATCGCCTCCTCGTTATACAGTATATAACAGTATATAACATTTGTCAATATCTTTGATAAATTTTACAGCAAATAGACCCAACTTACATGCCCCGTCTTTGTTCGCACACGAAAATTAAGAAAAAAGTCAAAAATATTGTTCTATCCATTCGTATAGAACAACATTTTTGACTTTAATACATAAAATTAGCCATGCTGTAGTTTTTACATTAGGTCTTTTTGTTTTTTGCAAATTTCTTTAACATTTCTCTATATTTTTCTAATTTTAGTTTTTCCTCTTCAATTTTACTTTTGGGCGCCTTACTAATAAAACCAGAATTTGAAAGCATTTTTTCACACCTTGCCACTTCTCCGTTCTAATCTTTTTCTTTCTTGTTGTTTTCTTTTTTCTTCTTCTTCTTTATCAATTAATCCTTCTAATGGCATATATAACGAAATTCCATCTGTTATCACTTCAATGGTCTCTTTGGGAATACTTGCTTCATCTGTTTGAATTACAATTTGATTACCAAATCCTAATTTTAACAAGAATTCTTTTGTCTCTTCTATTTCTTTTTTATATTTCTTAGTTACCAATATTAATTTTGCTTTTTGAGAAGGATGAATATTTTTACTGGCTCTAATATTTCGTATTTCTATTATCATTTGTTTTATTTGTTCTACGATTCTTTCTTCTTGTATATAATTTAGCTCTTCTTTATATTTTGGCCATTTAGATACCATTAACTCTTTTTCATTATATTTTACCAATTCTCCATAAATTTCTGATGTAATAAATGGCATAAATGGATGTAATAATTTTAAAGCAACACTAAATACATAGTCTAAAACATATCCTACTCTTGTTCTCTCTTTTAGTTCTTTGCTATGCAATCTTGTTTTTGCAATTTCGATATACCAATCACAAAATTCATTCCAAATAAAGCTATATATTTTATCAAGTGCTACTCCTAAATCATAATTATCTAAATTTTGAGTTACCTCTTTTATTAATGTATTCAATTTACTTATAATCCATTTATCTTCTATTTTTAATGCGTTTTCTTGATAGGTATGTTTTGTTTTATTATAATTCTCTTCATGAAATTTTATTATTTCTTCTGCTTCTACTAAATTCCTAGTAATAAATTTTGCTGCATTCCATATTTTATTGGCAAAATTAGAGGCTTGCTCCAATTTTTCTTTCATATAACGAATATCATTTCCAATAGTAGTTCCTGATAATACAGAAAATCTTAAGGCATCTGCTCCATATTGCTCAATTACTTCAATAGGATCTATGCCATTTCCTAACGTTTTTGACATTTTTCTTCCTTGTGAATCTCTAACAATTCCATGTATCAATATATCACTAAATGGCTTTTCTTCCATTACTTCTAATCCAGAAAATATCATTCTGGCTACCCAGAAAAATATAATATCATATCCTGTTACTAATACATTAGTTGGATAAAATATTTTTAAATCTTTTTCTTCTTTGTTTGGCCATCCTAATGTCGAAAATGGCCATAGACTTGAACTAAACCAAGTATCTAATGTATCTGAATCTTGCTGTAACTCCAAAGTTCCACATTTTTCACATTTTTCTGGTTTCGTCTTACTTACTGTAATATTTCCACATTCTTTACAATAATAAGCTGGTATTTGATGTCCCCACCATAATTGTCTTGAAATACACCAATCTTGAATATTTTCCATCCAATTAAAATAGGTTTTTTCATATCTTTTGGGAACAAATCTAATTTCATCCTTTTTAACAGCCTCCATTGCAGGTTTTGCTAATTCTTTCATTTTTACGAACCATTGCTCTGAAATTTTAGGTTCGATGGTACTTTTACATCTTTCACATTTTCCAACATGATGAGTGTATTCTTCTTCTTTTTCTAGCACTCCTAGTTGTTTTAACTTTTCTACTATTTTTTCTCTTGCTTGTAATAATTCCATTCCCTTATATTCTGGTACTAAGTTCCCCATTTTAAAGTTTTCATCAAATACTTCGATGATTTCTAAATGATGTCTTAATCCTACTTGATAATCATTCATGTCATGTGCTGCTGTAATTTTTACTGCTCCTGTCCCAAAATCTCTTTCTACAAAAGTATCTGCAATGATTGGAATCTCTTTATTCATAATTGGTAATATACATGTTTTTCCAATTAAATCTTTATATCTTTCATCTTCTGGATGAACAGCTACTGCCGTATCTCCTAGCATGGTTTCTGGTCTTGTTGTTGCAACTACAATATAGTTTTCTTCTCCTTTTATTTGATAACGAATATGCCATAAATGTGTTTTTTCTTCGTGGTATTCTACTTCTGCATCTGATATGGAAGTATTACAGCTAGTACACCAGTTTACCATTCTTTTTCCTTTATAGATATATCCTTTTTGGTATAGGTTTACAAATTGTTCTAAAACTGCATCACTAAGTCCTGCATCTAATGTAAATCTTTTTCTTTCCCAATCACAAGAACAACCTAATTTTCTTTGTTGCTCTTGAATAGTTCCTCCATAGATTTTAGTCCATTCCCATGCCTCTTTTATAAATTTTTCTCTTCCTAAGTCTTGCTTTGTTTTTCCTTCTTTTTTTAATTTTTGTACTACTTTCATTTCTGTAGAAATAGAGGCATGATCGGTTCCTGGTAACCAAAGAGTATTATAGCCTTGCATTCTTTTAAAACGAATTAAAATGTCTTGCATGGTATCATCTAAGGCATGCCCCATATGTAATTTTCCTGTTACATTTGGTGGTGGCATCATGATACAATAACTTTCTTTGGTTTCGTCCATACTTGGCTTAAAGTATCCTTCTTCCTCCCAATGCTTATATAATTTTTCTTCAAAATCCTTTGGATTGTATTTTTCTTTTAACATAAATTTTCCTCCTATATAACAAAAACTCACCCCTTCTAAGGGCGAGCTTATTTTCTCACGGTACCACCTTAATTATAATTGTTTCAATTATATCTTAATTAGTTTTTAACGTGACTAAAACGGATATTCCTATTTTTATATTTCTCAGAATATCAACTAAAAAAGCTACTTTCCATTTACCTTTTTCTTCAAGAAGCTTTCAGCCTTGACTTCTTGTCTCTAATAGTAAGCATAAATGTACTTCTCTTTTTTCTTGTTTTTCTTTATGTTTTTTATTGTCTCATATTTTTGTTAAATTTGCAAGCTTTTTTATGAATTTATATTTAGTTTTTAGGTTACAGTTGCCAATTTTACACAAGTAATATTGTGTACCATATCCTAATCGCCTAAATTGATTCCTACATTTCTTGCTGTTTTTATTAGATCATCATCCATTTCTATCTTTCTTAAATTACTTTCTTGTGTATTTCCAGATACAGCACCTATTTTAGTATTTCTTCCCACCACTTCTTCTAATGATACACAATCCAATTTTCCATTTCTCATAATAGCTAATGTTCCAAATTTTCCTTCTAAGGCAAGTTCCATTGCTTTGGTTCCATATTTGGTTGATAATACTCTATCAAATGCTGTTGGAGTGCCTCCTCTTTGCATATAACCTAAGGTTGTGTTTCTTGCTTCTAAACCTGTCATCTGCTCTAGTTGTTTAGCTAGTACTTGTCCAATTCCTCCTAGTTTTGTATTATCTACTCCTTCTCCATTATTTCTAGTTCCCATAATGGTTATTTCTCCACCTTCTGGTTTTGCTCCCTCTGCTACTACTACTACACTAAAATTCTTTCCTCTTTTTCTTCTATTGTTAATTTTTTCTGCCACTCTATTAATATTGTATGGAATTTCTGGTATTAAAGCGACATCCGCTCCTCCTGCTATTGCAGATTCTAAAGCTATCCATCCTGCATACCTTCCCATTACTTCTAATACCATAATTCTGTGATGGGTTGCTCCTGTTGTGTGTAATCTATCTAATGCTTCCATTGCTACTGATACAGCTGTATTATATCCAAAGGTAATTTCTGTACATGCTACATCATTGTCAATTGTTTTTGGCACACCTATTACGTTTACTCCTTTTGTTGAAAAATCTCTGGCTGATTTTTGCGTTCCATCTCCACCTAATGTAAAAATGCAGTCAAAACCAAATTCTTTGATATTTTCTATTGCTTGATTGGACATATCTTTATATTCTACACTGCCGTCTTCTTTTACTATTTTATAATTGAATAAATTAGCATTGGTAGAAGATCCAATAATAGAACCTCCTTTTGGTAAAATTCCCGTTGCTTCTCCATTGGCTGCAGTAGATAATAATTCAAAATCTTTTTTTAGTAATCCATTATATCCATCAATTATTCCATAACATTCTACTCCATGATTTTCTGCTGTTTTTACAATTGCTCTAATTACAGCATTAAATCCTGATACATCTCCTCCATTGGCTAATATTCCTACTTTTTTTAACATTGTATGACCTCCCTTTTAATCTTTTTTCTTATTATATCAATAATTTTTATTTTTACAACACTTTTTTGAAAAAAAGTATTGACAAAGATAAAAAAAACAATTATAATTTATAATTGTTAAGACAAATGCAGGTGTAGTTCAATGGTAGAACCTCAGCCTTCCAAGCTGATGACGTG
>CASUIT010000019.1 GCA_949455995.1 uncultured Clostridia bacterium | reverse complement strand
GCAGCAAGACCATTTGCCAAAACCGTATCAAGTAGCATTGATACACAAAGAGATGAAAACTTTTTCAAAAACATAATAGAAAGAGTAAAAGAATTTTTCTATTCTTAAAAAAGATAAAAATAAAAAATAAGGGAGGAAAAACTAAATGATGGATTACAATGAGGATAGCAATATTACAATGATGGATGGGACAGCTACCATAAAAGTAATAGGCGTTGGAGGCGCTGGAAACAATGCTGTAAATAGAATGATTGATATGGGGATAAAAGGTGTTGAGTTTATTGCTGTTAACACAGACAGACAAGCTTTGCAAACATCAAAAGCAAACACCAAAATACAAATTGGAGAAAAAATAACAAGAGGACTAGGAGCAGGAGCAAATCCAGACATAGGAGCCCAATCAGCAGAAGAAAGCAAAGCAGAAGTAGCAGAAATCTTAAGAGGAGCAGATATGGTATTTGTCACAGCAGGAATGGGAGGAGGAACTGGAACAGGTGCAGCACCAATTGTTGCAGCAACAGCTAAAGAAATGGGAATACTAACCATAGGAGTAGTAACCAAACCATTTACATTTGAAGGAAAGAAAAGATTATCACAAGCAGAAAGAGGAATAGAAAGCCTAAAAGGAAAAGTAGATACACTAGTAGTCATTCCAAATGACAAATTACTACAAATTATTGACAGAAAAACATCTATCATAGAAGCATTCAAAATGGCAGACGACATATTAAGACAAGGTGTACAAGGAATATCAGACCTAATTGCTATACCAGGGCTTGTAAACTTAGACTTTGCCGATGTAAAAACAATCATGTTAAACCAAGGAATGGCACACATGGGAGTTGGAAAAGCAGCAGGAGAAAATAGAGCAGAAGACGCAGCAAAAGAAGCCATTCAAAGTCCATTACTAGAAACTTCAATAGAAGGAGCAAAAGGTGTTATCATAAACATTACAGGAGGAGAAGACTTAGGGCTACATGAAGTAAACACAGCAGCAGAACTAGTTCAACGTAGTGTAGATCCAGAAGCAAATATTATCTTTGGTACAGTAACCGATCCAAACATGGCAGACGAAATACAAATAACAGTAATAGCCACAGGATTTGAAAAAAATGCACCAATTTCAAGTATAGGAGTAGACAACATTGTATCAAAAACATGGGAAAAGAAAATCAATTCCATACCAGCAAGCACAGAAACAAGTGCATCACAAAACGATTTAGACATTCCTGCATTTTTAAGAAAAAATAAAAATAAAAATATGTAAATGCGAAGAAATAATCGAAAGACGTCGATTATTTCTTTTTTTCGCCAATAAGAAAAGACAGTTTTTTCAAAAAAAAGAGATTATAATAAATAGGCAGGTGATAACATGACTATTTATATTGATGTAGTATTAATAGAAAACCTAATCATGAATTTCATAATTTTATTAGCAACAGGAATAATCTTAAAAAAACAAATAAAAATCATAAGAATAATAAGTGCCAGTTTACTAGGAGCGATATATTCCATTTTATCTTATGTATCAAAATTAGAGATTTATTCTAGTATTCTATTAAAAGTAATATTATCTATTGTAATAGTATATATTGCTTTTAATCCACAAAGCATAAAAAAAATGTGGAAAGATTTATTATTATTTTATCTAACATCTTTTGTATTTGGAGGAGCGGCTTTTGCACTAATTTATATCGTAAAGCCACAAGATATTTTAATGAGAAATGGATTATTTTTGGGAACCTATCCATTAAAAACTATTTTTATAGGATCCATCATTGCATTTATTATTATTATTACAGCATTTACAGTAGTAAAATCCAAAATTACCAAAAAGGATATGTTTTGTGAAATAGAAATACAAATAAATGGGAAAAAAATAAAAACAACAGCCATGTTAGATACAGGAAATTTATTAAAAGAGCCAATTACGAATACACCTGTAATAGTAGTAGAACATACACTCTTATACGAATGTATTCCAAAAGAAATTTTAAACCATTTAGATGAACTGTTAGGAGGTGAATTTGATAACATACCAGAATCCATTAAACAAGAATATATTTCAAAGTTAAAATTCATTCCCTTTTCATCTTTAGGAAAACAAAATGGAATGTTATTAGGGATAAAAGCAGAAGAAGTAAACATAAAAAACGAAGAGATACAAGAAAAAAAGGAAAATATCATCATAGGAATTTACAATAAATCATTAACCAAAAGAGGAGAATATAGAGCATTGATGGGAATTGAATGACAAACAAGGAAAGGAGAGTACAATAAAATATGAATATTTTTGAATTTGTAAAAAGTGGTATCCATACAATTTGTGCCAAATACATAAACGAAAAAGAAGAAATAGAATATTTGCCAATACTTTATATTGCAGGAAGTCAAACATTGCCACCTCCATTATCACCAGAAGAAGAGGCAAAATTAATCAAACAACTAAGCCAAGAAGACAATTTAGCCATTCGACAAAAATTAGTAGAAAGAAACTTAAGATTAGTAGTATACATAGCCAAAAAATTTGAAAACACAGGTATTGGTATCGAAGATTTAATATCCATAGGAACCATAGGATTAATGAAAGGAGTAAATACTTTTAATTCAGATAAAAAAATAAAACTGGCAACTTATGCTTCTAGATGTATTGAAAATGAGATATTAATGTATTTAAGAAAAAATAACAAAATAAAAGGAGAAGTTTCTATCGATGAGCCATTAAATAAAGATGGAGATGGAAATGAATTACTACTTTCTGATATTTTAGGAACAGAACCAGATATTACATCAAGAAACTTAGAAGATGAAGTAGATAAATCACTTTTACGTGCTTCTATTAGTAAATTAAATGCCAGAGAAAAAAACATCATGGAAATGCGATTTGGATTTCAAACAGGAAAAGAGAAAACACAAAAAGAAGTAGCAGATGAATTGCGGTATATCACAAAGTTATATATCCAGATTAGAAAAGAAAATAATCGGAAAAATGAAAAAAGAAATTGCCAGCAAAATTGGATAAGCATAAAAAAACCAAATTTGGAAATACTTAAAATAAGTAAATTCAAAGGAGGTTTTTCTTTTGTTAAACAACAGAGTGGAAATATGTGGAGTAAACACATCAAAATTGCCAATATTAAGTAGAAAAGAAAAAGAAGAACTATTTATAAAAATAAAAGCAGGAGATGAGGAAGCAAGAAATACATTTATTAATGGAAATTTAAGATTAGTATTAAGTGTGATACAAAGATTTTACGGAAGAGGAGAAGCTGCAGATGATTTATTTCAAGTAGGATGTGTAGGACTAATAAAAGCAATTGACAATTTTGATCTAAGTCAAAATGTACAATTTAGTACCTATGCAGTACCAATGATTGTAGGAGAAGTAAAAAGATACTTAAGAGATAATAACAGTATAAGAGTTAGTAGATCGGTAAGAGATTTAGCCTATAAAGCAATTCAAGTAAGAGAAAGATATACTAAAGAACATGGAAGAGAGCCAAAAATAGAAGAAATTGCAAAAGAGTTAGGGGTAGAAAAAGAAGATATTGCATTTAGTTTTGATGCCATACAAGATCCAGTATCACTACAAGAACCAGTTTATAATGAAGGGTCAGAAAGTATTTATATTATGGATCAAGTAAAAGATAGTAAAAATACAGATGAAATGTGGACAGAAAAGATGGCAATTGAAGGAGCATTAGAAAAACTAAATGAAAAAGAAAGAATGATTGTCATAAAGAGATTTTTTGATGGAAGAACACAAATGGAAGTAGCAGACGAAATTGGAATATCACAAGCCCAAGTTTCTAGATTAGAAAAAAGTGCAATAAGCCATATCAAAAGATTTTACAAATAGTAATAATGAAGAATAAGAAATAATAAAGTAGAAAACGAATATAATAATATAAAAGGAGAAGAAAAAATGCAAGATAAAGGTTTGGATTTTAAACATAAAGAAGTAGTTAATATTAATAATGGAAAAAGATTAGGATATGTTCAAGATGTTTGTGCTGATTTAGAAACTGGAACCATAACATCTATCATAGTACCAGGAAGCAATAAATTATTAAATATATTTTCTCAAAATAATGAAATTATCATACCATGGAGTAACATTAAATGTATTGGAGACGATCTTATATTAGTAGATATATAAAAAATCAAAAAAATACTTGAAATTGCAAGAAAAATATGATACAATAACAAACATATTAAACACACAAAGAGAGTTTAAAAGGAAGTGCCTAGCAAAATAGGTCCTAAAAAATGTAGAAACTTTGTGGAAGAAAGAACAAAAAGGAGGAAATAAAAATGGCAGTAGTTGCAATGAAACAATTACTAGAAGCAGGTGTTCACTTCGGACATCAAACAAGAAGATGGGATCCAAAAATGGCTGAATACATATTCCAAGCCAGAAATGGAATTCACATCATTGACTTACAAAAAACATCAAAAAAATTAGATGAGGCATACGACTTTATCAAAGAGCAAGCAGAAGAAGGAAAAACAATTTTATTTGTAGGAACCAAAAAACAAGCACAAGAATGTATAAAAGAAGCAGCATTAAAATGTGGAATGTACTATGTAGACCAAAGATGGTTAGGAGGAATGTTAACCAATTTTGGAACCATTCGTAAAAGAGTACAAAGACTAAAAGACTTAGAAACCATGCAAGAAGATGGTACATTTAATATATTACCCAAAAAGGAAGTTATCTTATTAAAAAAAGAAATGGAAAAACTAGAAAAAAATCTTGGTGGAATCAAAGAAATGGAACAATTACCAGGAGTAATATTTTTAGTAGATCCTAAAAAAGAAAGAATTGCAATTTTAGAAGCAAAAAAATTAGAAATACCAATAGTAGGATTAGTAGATACCAACTGTAATCCAGAAGAATTAGATTATCCAATACCAGGAAACGACGATGCTATTAGAGCTGTAAAATTAATAACAGACGTTATAGCAAATGCTGTTATTGAAGGAAAACAAGGAGAAAGCTTTGAAACAGAAATGCAACCAGAACAAGAAGAACAACAACTAGAAAATACTAGCATCGAAGAAGTAGTAGCAACAACAGAAGAAACGCAAGAACAAGAAGTATAAAAAAGAAAATTTTAAAATAATATGTTAAGGACATTCCCCAAAAAGCAGGAGTGTTTCTTACTTTAAGAAAGGGAGGAATAAAAAATGGTAACAGCAAGCCTAGTAAAAGAATTAAGAGAAAAAACAGGAGCTGGAATGATGGATTGCAAAAAAGTTTTAACAGAAACAGATGGAGACATGGAAAAAGCAATTGAATTATTACGTGAAAGAGGAATCGCAAAAGCAGCTAAAAAATCTGGAAGAATAGCAGCAGAAGGATTAGTAGAAGCCTATATTTCAGAAGACGGAAAAATAGGAGCTGTAGTAGAAGTAAATTCAGAAACAGACTTTGTAGCTAAAAACGAAGAATTTAAGACATTTGTTGCAAATATAGCAAAACAAATTGTAGAAAAAAATCCAAAAGACGTAGAAACATTATTAAAACAAGATTCTATCGAAGAAGCAGGAAAAACAGTACAAGAAGTTTTAGTTGAAAAAATAGCAACCATTGGTGAAAATATGAACATCAGAAGATTTGCAAGATTTGAAACAGAAGGGTTAGTAGAAAAATACATTCATGGAGATGGAAAAATAGCAGTTCTAGTTAACATGAAAAAAGGAAACCAAGAAGTTGCAAAAGATATATGCATGCAAATTGCAGCAGCAAGGCCAGAATATGTAAGAAAAGAAGAAGTACCACAAGAAAGAGTACAAAAAGAAATGGAAATTCTAAAAGCACAAACTATGAATGAAGGAAAACCAGAAGCCATTGCTGAAAAAATTGTACAAGGAAGAATTGGAAAATTTTATGAAGAGATCTGTTTAGTAGACCAAAATTTTGTAAAAGATCCAAACCAAAAAGTAAATCAAAGATTAAGCGAAAAAGACGCAGAAGTAGTAGAATTTGCAAGATTTGAAAAAGGAGAAGGAATTGAGAAAAAAGAAGAAAATTTTGCAGAAGAAGTCATGAACCAATTAAAATAAAAATATACTAAAAAGTTATAGGAAGAACAAAGCCCATAACTTTTTTTGTTACAACTATATGGAAAAAAGAAAAAAAATATGATACAATAATGAGGCAAAAACAAAAAAGGAGAAAAGCGATGGGATTTTTTGAAAAATTAAAAATGCGGGATGAGCAAAACGAAAAATTCATTTGATGAAAAAATAAACAATGTATTTCATTCATTTAAGAAAGTAGACGAAGATTTCTTAAATGAATTAGAAGAAATCTTAATCATGTCTGATATAGGAATGGACACATCTATTAAAATAATAGACAACCTAAGGCAAAGACTAAAAAAGGAAAAAATACAAGAAGAGGAAGAAGTAAAAAAAGTATTACGAGAAGAAATGCAAAAAATATTAGACATGACAAAAATTGACTTACACTTAGAAACCAAACCATCTATTATACTAGTCATTGGAGTAAATGGAGTAGGAAAAACTACTTCAATTGGAAAAATGGCAAACCGATTAGCAAAAGATGGAAAAAAAGTAGTAATCGCAGCAGCAGACACATTCCGAGCAGCTGCTGTAGAACAATTAGAAATATGGGCAAAAAGAGCAGGAGCTGATCTGGTAAAAAGAGAAGAAGGAGTAGACCCCGCATCTGTTGTTTATGATGCCATAAAAATCACAAAAGAAAAACAAGCCGATATTTTAATAGTAGATACTGCTGGAAGGTTGCATAATAAAAAATACTTAATGGACGAATTAAACAAAATACAAAAAATAATCAACAGAGAAATGCAAGAAGCAGACAAAGAAGTATTATTAGTAATAGATGCTACAACAGGGCAAAACGCCATTTCACAAGTAAAAGCATTTAAAGAAGAAGCAGACATTACAGGTTTAGTACTAACCAAATTAGATGGAACTGCAAAAGGTGGAGTAGTAATTGGAATTGTAGAGGAAAATAAGATACCAGTCAAATTCATAGGTGTTGGAGAACAAATAGATGATATGGAAGTTTTTAATTCTAGTGATTTTGTAAAAGCTATTATTTAATGATATTGCAAATTAGATAAAAAACGATTGGGAAGTAAATGAAAGAAAGTCAAAAGGGGATAAATAGTAACATAAAAAGTATTAGGCAGTAAGAAAAGCAACAAAAAAAGAGGAGGTAATTTTGGTGGAAGAAAATAACAAAGAACCAAAACAACAAACACAACAAAACCAAACCCAAGAAAAGCAAGAAACAATAATGGATACAGCCAATACAAAAGAAACCAGAAATAAAAATAAAAAAGACAAAAATAGAACAAGAATGATATTAGTAATTTTATTTTTACTAATATTTATGGGAGTTAGTTATATTCAATTAAGAGGTAGTTATTTAGAATACCAAGAATTAGGAGAACAATACATTTCTATTTTTTATACCAATATTTTGTATAAATATGGTATCATGGCAATTAATTTTGTAATATTATATGTTATCATATATGTTACCAATAAAGGAATAAAAAAAGGATTAAAGCCATTTTTTGAAAAAGAAAATAAGCAAATGCCGAAATTATTAAATAAATCATTAGCATTAGTTCTATCAGCAATGGTAAGTATTATTGTATCTAGTTTATTAATGCAAAAAATAATGTTAGCCATTAACAGTACTTCATTTGGAATTCAAGATCCCATTTTTAATTTAGACATTGCCTATTATATGTTTCAAAAGCCAGTAATAGAAGCATTTGCTTTATACTTTACTGTATTATTTGTAGGATTATCTATCTATATGGCATTATATTATGTCATTGTATTTAATCGATTTTTTGATGGAATTGATGGAAAAATGTTAAGACAAAGCTTATTCATGAAAAAATTAACAAGAAATATATTATTCGTTATGATAGGAATTGCAGTAATAACAGTATTAAATACACAAAACATGTTATTTGGAAAAATATTAACCATAAATGATGAAGTAGATATTGTAGGAGCTGGAATGACAGAGGCAACTGTAAAACTATGGGGATATCTTTTATTTGCTATTATTATTATATTATTTGCCTATAGAGCTTTAAAATCTTTTAAAGAAGGAAACACCAATAATGTATTAAAAAATCTAGCAGTAATACCAGGATATTTAGTTATATTATTTATCAGTATGATGATATTTGACTTAATATTTGTAAGTTCTAATGAACTAGACAAAGAAAAGCAATATATAGCCGAAAACATTAATAATACAAAAAATGCTTATCAAATAAATATAGAGGAAAGCAATTTAGAAAGTACAGGAACTATTACCAAAGAACAAGTACAAAATAATGCAAATGTAATTGACAATATACCAATTATTAGTCAAGAGGCAGTATTAAAAACACTAGAAGATAGTCAAACAGAAACAGGATATTTTTCATATAGAAATGCCAATTTAGCAAAATACAAAATAAATGGTACAGATCAAGTAGTATATATAGCACCAAGAGAAATAAAAAATTCTGGAAGAACCTATAACAATAAAACATATGAATACACCCATGGTATGGGAGGAATCATAGTATCTGCAACTGAAAGTAATGAAAATCGGCAATATAGAATACATTCAAAAAGAAATATCCAGAAAAGATGAAGAAATAAAAATAGAGCAACCACGTATTTATTTTGGGTTAGAAACAGACGAAATAATTGCAACAAATGCTAAAAATAAGCAAGAATATGACTATACTGATGAAAATGGAACCGATTATACATCTACATATAAAGGAGAGGCAGGTTTACAATTAGGATTTTTAGATAAACTAATTTTAGCAATCACAAAAGGAGATTTAAATTTAGCGTTTTCAAATGAAATAACAAAAGATAGTAAAATATTAATGAACAGAAATATTATTACAAGAGCTAAAAAAGCATTACCCTATCTAATTTATGATGAAAATCCATATACTGTTATTACAGAAGAAGGAAAAATTGTATGGGTAATAGATGCCTATACTGTTTCAAGCCAATATCCATATTCACAATATACAGCAATTCAACACGATGGTATCAAAGAAAACATTAATTATATCAGAAATTCTGTAAAAGTAATAGTAGATAGTTATGATGGAACCGTATCTTATTATATTACCGATCGAACAGACCCTATTGCAATGGCATACAGAAATATATATGAGACTTTATTTGTAGATTTAGATGAAGAAATACCAGAAGATATAGCAAGCCACCTTGTTTATCCAAAATTTTTATATAATGTACAAACAGAAATTTTGAAGGTATATCATAATGTAAAACCAGATGTATTATATCGAGGAGATGATTTATGGGATATCGCAAAATACAATAGTGTAAAATCTACCAAATCAACAGGAACCTATATGACACCTTATCATACCATGATAAAAACACCAGATGGAGAGCAATTTGGACTAGTACAAATTTATACACCAAATGAAAAGCCAAATATTATTTCCTATTTAGTAGGAAGTACAATACAAGGATCGAATCAATTAAAACTATATAAATTTTCAGCAGATAGCAATATAGTAGGTCCTATGCAACTAGATAAACAAATAGAAGAAGATGAAGTAATTGCAAGTGAATTAGAAACGCTAAACACAACAGGAACGAAACTTGCCAAACAAATGATTATCGTACCAATGGAGCATACTTTATTATATGTAGAGCCTATTTATCAAACCATGTTAAATGAATCAGAAGTACCCATTTTAAAAAAGGTAATTGTTGCTTCAGGAAACAAAGTAGCCATAGGAGATACACTAGTAAAAGCATTAGAAAACTTATTATCGCAATATGCAGTGGCTATTGAAGTAGAAAATACAGAAGATGTAGAAGGACTAATAGAAGCAATTATAAAAGCAAACAAAAACCTAACAGATTCTAATAATAACAATGATTGGGAGATGATGGGAAAAGATGTAAAAAAATTGCAAGATTTAATTGCATCATTAGAAACGGTTAAAATAGAAGAAGATAAAAAGAAAGAACAATTAGACAAAATGACAAATCAAACCAATATAGAAAATACAAATAGTGCCAATGAAATAAATATAGTAAATCCTTAAAAAGAGAGAATAAATTGAAATAAAAAAATCCACCCTAATAATAAGAGGAAAAAGGATGGATTTTTATGATGTTCAAAAAAGAAAAAACAAATATATTACAACAATCAGTAGAAAAGCTAAGTAGTATGTTAGAAGAAAGTAATTATTTAGAATGGGCTTATCTATTTCGGAAATAAAAAAGAGATATTTAAGCGAAATCTATTAGCGGGAATAAGTAGAGGTGTTGGAATTGGTATAGGTGTTACCATTATTACAGCCATATTAGTAATGTTACTACAAAAAATAGTTACCTTAAACATTCCTGTAATTGGTGAATATATTGCAGATATTGTAGAAATTGTAGAGAAAAGTAGATAATTAGTATTTACAAAGTTCGACAAAATATGTTATTATTTATATATATAGATACATGAAAACATGAAGTAACAAAAAGGAGGTGCTGTTGTGATTACGACGGTAGCAACAGAAGGAGAGCTAAACAAAATTTTTGACAAAAATTTGCCAGAGAATACTTGGCAAAAGGTAAGAATTTACTATGAGTCTTCCAGAGAAGAATTAAAGGCTCGAATAGTGAGTAATGCCAAAAGAAAAGGGACTACAATGCAGCAATTCGACGAACAAATGAGGAAAAATGTCGAAGAGTTAGAAGAAGTTGCCAAAAAAGCTTTGTTAAAGTCAAAATAATATGAACAAAAGCGTATATAGAGAGTTTTTCTCACTGTATACGCTTCTTCATTTTCTATTATTTTTGTTTTTCCAATTTATAAAATATTTTTTTACCTTTTTTTAAAATAGCATAACCATCTAAAAAGTTTTTATCAGAAAGAGTAAAATAAGCATCTGTAATTTTTTCGTCATTTAAAGAAATACCTCCTTGATTTATTAAAGTTTTAGCTTGACTTTTTGAAGGTGCTATACCAGTTAATATAATAGCATCTAAAATAGAGATATTGGTATTTTCTAATGTTACAGTTGGCATATTTTGTATGTTACCTTGCCCACTAAATAAAGCATTAGAAGCTTCTTGGGCTTTTTTTGCTTCTTCTTGCCCATGTATTAGTTTTGTAATTTCAAAGGCTAGAATTTTTTTTGCTTCATTTATTCTTTCGTCTTGATAAGAGGAAAGTTCTTTTATTTTTTCCATTGGTAAAAAAGTAAGCATTTTAAATACATTTTCAACACTTTCATCTTCAACATTTCTCCAGTATTGGTAAAATTCATAAGGAGAGGTTTTTTTAGGTGATAACCAAAGTGCTCCTTTTTCTGTTTTTCCCATTTTTTTACCTTCTTTTGTAGTTAATAATTTAAAAGTCAAACCAAAAGAATCGTCTTTTCCAATTTTTCTAATTAGTTCAACGCCACCAATGATATTAGACCATTGATCGTTTCCACCTATTTGAAGTTTACATCCATATTTGTTATATAAATGTAAAAAGTCATAAGATTGCATTAACATGTAACTCATTTCAAAAAAAGTTAATCCTGTTTCCATTCTTTGTTTGTAACATTCAGCAGCAAGCATTTTATTAACAGAAAATAAACTTCCAATTTCACGTACGAAATCAACAAATTTGAAATCTAATAACCAATCTGCATTATTTACAATAATGGCTGCATTGTTACCTTCAAAGTTAACAAATTTTTCAATTTGTTTTTTGATACATGCTACATTGTGCTCTAATTCTTGTGGTGTAAGCATTTTTCTCATGTCGTTTTTAAAAGAAGGGTCTCCAATGATTGCTGTACCACCACCAATTAAAATAATGGGTTGGTGCCCACATTTTTGTAAGTGACTTGCTACCATCAAAGAAACAAAATGACCAACATGTAAACTGTCAGCAGTAGGATCTATTCCAATATAAAAAGGAACTGATTTTCTTTCTAACAATTCTTTCATTTCTTTGGGATGTGTCATTTGTTCAATATAGTCTCTTTCTTCTAATTGATTAAAAACATTTTCCATTTTTTAACTCCTTATGATTTTAAGTATTTTCTAGTTTTTCAATTGCGTTTGTTAATTCATCAATACTGGCTAGTTTTTTTTGATAGTCTTGAATTTCTTGGTATCCTAAATAACGATTTAGGTTTTTTACTAGAATACCAGTATCATTAGAAATAGTGTTTATAGAATTTTCAAAACCATTTTCTTGTATATAGGATTTAAAGGTTGAAAATTCAGCATTATCCTTTGTACTACATTTAGGACATACATTTCCTTCTGATACATAAAAATTTCCACATCTACTACATCTGTTTATTTCCATAATTTTCCTCTCCTTTTTATCTTTTGACAAATATTTTGATAATTTTTTGTATTGTATCATAAAATTTTGAAAAATAAAAGTGCTTTTTAAAAGATTTGCAATTTTTATAGGATTATGAGATAATTTCTATAAAAATGAGCCAAAAGGAGGAAAATAAAAAAGATGAAAAAGATAAATGGAATTATGATGCAATATTTTGAATGGTATATGGATTGTAAACAAAACCTTTGGAAGGATATTATAGAACAAGCCGAATTGTTAGCCAAAATGGGAATAACTGCCCTATGGCTCCCACCAGCTTATAAAGGAATAGGGGGAAAAGACGAAGTGGGATATGGAGTATACGATGTTTATGATTTAGGAGAATTTGAACAAAAAGGAACGATAAAAACCAAATATGGTTCAAAAGAAGAATATTTAAACTGTATTATGGCATTAAAGCAAAATGGAATTACAAGTTATGCAGATATTGTATTAAACCATAAAATGGGAGCAGACATGTTACAAACTATTCCAGCAACAAAAGTAGATTGGGGAAATCATAATGCAGAAATTTCGAATCAAGAAATAGTAAGAGTAGCAACCAAATTTACTTTTCCAGGTAGAAAAAATAAGTATTCAAATTTTGAATGGAATTGGACACATTTTGATGGAATTGACTATGATGAAAATTCAAAACAAAATGCCATTTTTAAGTTTAAAGACAAAGATTGGGATGAATCAGTAGATGAAGAATTTGGAAATTATGACTATTTAATGGGAGCGGATATTGATTTTAAAAATCAAGAAGTAGTAGAAGAATGTAAAAAATGGGGGAAATGGTATGTAGATACTACAAAAGTAGATGGATTTCGTTTAGATGCAGTAAAACACATCAATAGTGCTTTTTATCTAAATTGGATACAAACCATAAGAGAGCAAACCCAAAAAGAATTATTCACAGTAGGTGAATATTGGAGTACAGATATTGGAAAATTACATAAATATATACAAGAAACGCAAGGTCAGATATCTTTATTTGATGTACCATTACACTATCATTTGGAAAATGCTTCAAAAGACGAAAACTATGATATGTCGAAAATATTAGAAGGAACACTAGTAAAAGAAAATCCAGCAAAAGCAGTAACTTTTGTTGATAACCATGATACACAACCTCGGACAAGCATTACAAAGTTTTGTAATGGATTGGTTTAAACCAGCAGCCTATAGCATTATCTTACTTCGAGAGGAAGGATATCCATGTATTTTTTATGGAGATTTTTATGGAATACCACATGACAAAATAGAAGCCATACAAGAATTAAAAACAATCATACAACTAAGAAAAGAAAGAGCATATGGAGAGCAACAAGACTATTTTGATCATCCAGATTATATAGGATGGACAAGAAGTGGAGAAGAAGAACACCTAAAATCTGGATTAGCAGTTGTTATTTCTAATGTACCTTGTGATGGAGAAAAAAGAATGTATATAGGAACACAATTTGCAGGAGAAAAATTAATAGATGCACTAAAAAATTGTGAAGAAGAAATTACTATAGATGAACAAGGATTTGGAAATTTTAAAGTAAAAGGGAAATCAGTATCTATTTGGGTAATGTGAGACAAAGAAGGCAGTTTTTTTTCGAAATCACCCATAATATTGGTGGATTGAAATTATTATTAGAAGAAAAAATGTTATGTTTTTTTGTTTTGTAACACAAAAAAATATTTTTGAAGATGTCGAATTTTGCGATGAAAAAAACTTTACAAATGGTAAAAAATGTATTATGATAAATATAATAAAGTTAACTTTAATTCTAAAAAATTAATTCACTAACATTTTTTCGAAAAAGAAATCAAAAATATAAAAAACAAAAAAAGGAGAGTGGTAAAATAAATACTTTTCAATATACCACTTGGTATATGTATATTTTAACTTCTATTATTTCAATCCTATTATTTTGTATCATAAACACTGTTTATACACAATTCAATTTTAAATCTCAAAAAAAAGCTACCCTAAAAGCAGGATTTAGTGTAAATGTAAAAAAAACAAATGAAATAGAGACAAAAAGCAATTGGTATCTTGAGATACCAAAAATACAATTAAAAGCGCCAATAAAAGAAGGAACCAACAAAGAAATTATGAATAAATTTATTGGGCACTTTGAAGAAAGTAAAAAATGGATAGGAAATGTGTGTTTAGCAGCACACAATAGAGGATATGAAAAAAATTATTTTTCAGAAATAAAAACATTAAAAGAAGGAGACGAAATCATTTATTACTATAAAGAAAATAATAAAAAATATATAGTAAACAAAAATAGAATCATAAAAGATACAGATTTAACTTATATAAAAGACACAAAAGACAATAGAATAACGCTAATTACATGTGTAGAAAATGAACCAAACTACAGAAGATGTGTACAAGCAATCGAAAACGAAAAATAAGAAAGGAAGAATGATAAATTGAAAAAAAAGAAAAACAACAAACTAAAAAAAATAATTACCATAATAGCCATATTTCTAATAAATGCCTTAGGATTTATAAACGCAGTATATGCGATTCCTAATATAGACACAGCATATATTTGTTCCATAGGAGACTGTGGTCAACTACTAAAATACAAAGGAGCAATTGTACAAACAGACTATGTGCAATATAGCAATAATGGTATAAGTTATCCAGCCTATTGTATGGACAAAACAAAAGAACGGAGCACAAATAGAGCCATACACCGTTTCTGTACAAGAAGCTATAAAAGATGTAAAATTATGGAGAATTATCATCAATGGATATCCTTATCAAACAATACAACAATTAGGAGTGCAAAATAAAGAAGAAGCTTTTATGGCGACTAAACAAGCAGTATATTGTTACATACATGGAAATAAAATACAAGATTATGAGCCAATAGGAGAAGCAGGAACTAGAACACTAAATGCTATGTATCAAATTATCAATAATGCTCAAAATTCTACAGAAAACAAAATATCTAGTAATATACAAATTAATAGAGAAACACAAGAATGGAAACAAGATGAATTAGAGGAAAAATATATATCCAAAATATTTTCGATATCTGCTGGAGCCAATATCGAAAATTATAAAATAAAAATAGAAAATATACAAGAACTAAAGGAAATTAAAATAACCGATCTACAAAATACAATCAAAAGTGAATTTAGAGCAAATGAAAAATTTAAAATATTAGTACCTATCCAAAATATGAAAGAATCAAGAAGTTTTAAACTAACAGTAGAGGGAAAAGTCCAAACAAAACCTATTTTATATGGAATAGCACCTAATACTAAAAAACAAGATTATGCTTTAACAGCAAGTACCTATGAAGACGGAAACGGAGAAGAAAATGAAGAATATCCAGAAAATGAAACCAAAATTATTATTTTAAAACAAGATTCGCAAACCAAACAAAAGATAGAAGGAGTAGAATTCGAATTATTAGATGAAGATAAAAAGGTAATATATACTGAACTAAAAACAGATAAAGAAGGAAAAATTGAAATAAAACATTTAATTCCAGGAAGATACTATCTAAAAGAAACAAAAGCAAAAGAAGGTTATGAAAATTATGAAGGACTAATAGAAATAGAAATATCTCTACATGAACAATATACAGTAAAAGTAGACAATAATAAAGAGGAAAAGCCAAAAATAGAGGTAGAAAAAACAAAAAAAAGTAAGCAAGTAACAAACCAAAAGACGTTACCAGTAACTGGAATGTAAAAAGCATAGGAATAAAAATTAAAAATTCTTAATATAAATAAAAAGAAATATTTATATTAGGAGTTTTTTTATGATAGTTATTAGTAAAAAAAGAATTCAAATTATAGTAACAGGCTTAATAATAGCAATTTTTGCATTTTCTTTCCAGGTGGCAAGTAATAAAAACGAAACGAAAAACGACACAATACAAACAACATCAACTCCTGTATCTGGAAAAACAATAATTATAGACGCTCGGACATGGAATTCCAGATGAACGGAGCGCAAAGTAGTTCTCGGAACCACAGAAGCCCAAACAAATTTAAAAATTGCACTAAAATTACAAAATCTATTAGAAACTAGTGGAAGTACAGTAATACTAACACGTTCTGATGAAAATGCAATTTACGATTTAGATGCCAAAACACTAAAGCAGAAGAAAATTTCAGACATTCATAATAGAGTAAAAATAGGAAATGAATCAAGTGGGGATATTTTTATAAGTATTCATTTAAATAAAATTCCACAACAGCAATATTGGGGATGGCAATGTTTTTATAAACAAGGAGATGAAAAAAGCACTAATTTAGCAAAGAAATTACAAGAAAATTTGAATGAAGCCATGCAAAAAGAAAATAAAAGAGTAGCCATGAAATTAGATACAGTCTATATTATGAAACATGTAGAAATACCAATCTCAATTGTAGAATGTGGATTTTTATCAAATCCAGAGGAGGAAAAACAATTATTAGAGGATTCTTACCAAAATCGATTAGCTTGGGGAATTTATAATGGAATAACAGATTATTTTTATGATAAGATACCTTAGGTTGACTCAAGCGAATGTAGAATAATCATGTTCTTTTTATTATGAGAAACTTTTGTTATCTAATCATTAAACTGTGAACTGTAATTGTGTTTAAAAATAAGCAATAAAGATATTGACATAAAACACAAATAAAAATACAATAATAAAAAACAAAAGAAACGAAGGGAATTTTAATGAAAAAGAAATATAATAAAGGAATTACTTTAATAGCACTTGTGGTAACCATTATCATTCTTTTAATATTAGCAGGGGTAACAATTGCAACTCTAAGAGGAGATAATGGTTTAATAACTAGAGCAAGAGACGCAAAGATTGCAACAGAGATAGAAGTATAAAAGAAGAAATACAAACTGATATACTAGGAAAACAAGCAGAAAATGAAGGAAATATATCAGAAGATAGTTTAAAGGAAATACTAGAAAAGTATGGTACATTATCAGAAGAAGAAAAATTAATAGATAAAACATTAACTTTGGCAAAGGGGAATCATGAAATAAAAGTAGCAGATATATTTAATGGAACAACTGTGCAAGATACACCTAAAGAACCAGTAACATCAGATAAAAGTGGAGCAAATGCACCAAAGGGTAATATAACAGGAAAAACATATATAACATGGGAATTTAATGAAGAAACAAATGAATATGAAGAAATAGAAACACAAAACCAACCAAAAGATTGGTATGATTATGACAATGGAAAATGGGCAAACATAAAAACAACAAATAATGGATTAGAAGCCTATTGGGTATGGATACCAAGATACGAATATATAGAACCAACTTCTACAACAGTAACCGAAATAGAAGTGAAATTCATACCAACAAGTCAAAAACAAGCAGATGCAGGATATACCATTCATCCAGCTTTTACAAATGAAGGAAATGGAGGATTTGGAGATTTAGATGGAATATGGGTAGCAAAATATGAAGCAGTAAATAATAATTCAAAAGTAGAAGTAGTATCAAATAAAGCAAGTTGGAGAAATATCACAACAAATAATATATTTGCGACATGTAGAAGAATGACAAATGAAGGAGAAGTGCTAGCAGGTTCAACAGTAGATAGTCATATGATGAAAAATACAGAATGGGGAGCAGTAGCAATCTTAAGTCAAAGTAAATATGGAATATATAATCTAGAAAGTAGTACAGGAGAAAATGGAGATAAAACCTACCAAGTATGGAATAATCCAAGTAATTCACAGATAACAGGTTCAGTAGGAAATACAAAAGATGCTATAAATCAATTAAGTGTGAATGTATATAATTCAGCAAATGGACCAAAGGCAAGTACAACAGGAACAGTATATGGAGTCTATGATATGGCAGGAGGAAATTGGGAAGTTGTAGCAGGATGTTTAAATGGACAAGAAAATGCTAAATTTGGAGTAACAATAGGAGATACAAAATATGTGGATTTATACACCAATTCAAGTAATAGTAGTTTTAATTATGATGGAGCAAAAATAGGAGATGTAACAAAAAAACGAAAGGATGGAATGGCGACGCCTGTGACTTTGTGGAATCGTCTAACCCAATATTCATACGTGGTCGGTTATTACGCCAGTGGCACGGTTGCAGGCGTGTTTGCTTTCAGCCGATCCAAAGGAAGTGATGGTGGCTTCGTCAGTTTCCGTGTGGTGTTAGTCCCACTTCGATAATTCTTTTGGTATAGACTTATTTCTATATCATAAACACATAAACAGTAATTCTCGAGTTAGTAGTAAAATGGCAAATATTTGAGATTATGAAAGCAGTACCATTAATGTGATATTGCTTTATTTTGAATGATAGCCATTGTTTTAATAGGGGTAAGGTAG
>CASUIT010000018.1 GCA_949455995.1 uncultured Clostridia bacterium | reverse complement strand
CTCTTTTATCTATTTCTTTACTATTATTTTTGTAAAATATTTTTTCATTGATATAACCTTTTTTTCGTAATTGACCAATCCATCTTGATATTGTTTCCTTACTTACCTTATATAAATTTGCAAAATATTCATTTCCTGCCCAACATATACCATTTTCATTGCATAATGCTGTTATTTCTCCATATAATAATTTTGCATTTGCCATTAATTCTTTATCATAACGTACATTAGCTGGTATGATTGAATAATAATTTGGGGTCTCCATTATTAATCCTCCTTTTTAAACTTTTCTTAGCTTGTCTTCTTTTAGTTGCATCTTTCTTTTACTATTTTCAATAATTCTTCTTTTTTAATAATTCCATCGTGAACTTTTCTGTGACAATTTCCACATAGTTCGATTAAATTTTCTTTTATGTCATCTCCTCCTAAACCTTTACTTTTTATATGATGCTTATTTGTCCAACAGTTTTTCTTTCCACAATATTCACATTTATGTTTTTTCTTGTTTATTTGCTTTTTATCTTTTATTCTTTCTTTTTTGGGTACTGGATTAAAACTATTTCTTAAATTAGCTATTATCATTTGCATTACCTCCCTTTTATAAACTTCTTCTATGTTTTTCCATTTTATAGGCTTACTTATTAAAATTAATCCTAATACGAAATATATACATTTCATAATTATGTCCATTGTTATTAAATTTGATATGGCATCGGCTAATAAAGGCAAGCCTATTATTACTAATATTATTATACCTGCTCTTTTATCTTGTTTGACATAAAAAATACACCTCTTTCAAATATCTTTAACAACTTACTTGAAAAAAGTGTAATCTTCCTATATAATAAATATAGAATTACTTTTCAAGTAGTTCGTGTTACTACTTATAAACTGTCTAAGTTTACCAGACCATGCAGTTTGTAAGTAGTTTATTTTGTTTTTCTTACTTTTAATTCTTTATTTTCTTTATCTAGTATAATATCTGCTTCATAATTTTCTTCATTAAATCCTAAAATTTCAAACCATGAAAATGGAATTGGTATTCGTGGATTTATATTACCGTTTCCACTCTTATTAAGTATTATTTTCACTTTTTTTTCCTCCATTTTACTGCTCCTTTCCTTGACTTTCGTACGTATTTAATATATACTATTGTCAAGGAAAAGTTTGAGGGGTTTTGTTATCCCCTCTCTTCAAGTCCTTGTAGAATTAATTGAATATTTTTATGATTATTCTCTATTCTACGTCTGGCTAGTCTGTTTCGTTGGTAGCGTTTGGCTAGCCTTTTTATTATGTTCTTAATCATCGGACTTTTACCTCCTTTCTCTTGAACTTACTATATATTATCATACGTACGTATTATTGTCAACCATTTTTATAAAACTTTTTAAAATATTTTTTCGTAAGTCTATGTATATGTTGATTTTACTAAGTTCTAGCTTTTAATTTTTGAACGTTGTTTTATATTGTTTTTTGTTGTATAATGTTTTTGTTCCTACCTTCCAAAAGGAGGTGAAATTGTGAAGGAACTTTTAAAACTTCTTATTAAAGTCTATATGTTACATATACTTGAAGAAATTTCAAAACTTTTAGAAAATTAGTACATATAGCAAAAGACTAGAGTCTGCCAACTCTAGTCTTTTTTGTTCCTTTTTATGAAAGAACTTTATTAAACTTCTCATTTAGAACTCTTGAGGGACAAATCCTCTCTTCATTCTTAATATTATTATACTAGAGTCATACGAAAAAATCAACACTTTTTTCAAAGTTTTACTGCATTTTGTCTGATAAACTATTCATTTTTCAAGGTTCTATCTTGTATTTTTTTATGTTTTCTCTTGCTTTATGTAAAAATATTTGCTATACTATTAAAAAGTATATTTACATAAGCTTTAATTTTGAACTAGTCCATGTGCAAGTTGTCTAGTTCATTATTTATTTTTCTGATTACATTGATTGAGTTTGATTGCCTGTAATCAAAATTAATTACTAATCTTTTTATTGCTAATAAAGTTCTATGATGTCTATAGTTTTCTAAGTGTTCATCTTCTATTTGCCTTCTTAACTCTTTCATCGCTTCTTCTTGTTTTTTTACTTTTTTTATTAATTCTGTTATTTCTCTTTCTTTTGCTTTTATCATCTTTTCATGTATCTTTTTACTTATAAACATTTTTTCTCCCTCTTCCTTTAATAAATTGTGTTTTGACAAAATCCCCAAAACATTCCTGCTAATGTTATCCCATATGCTGTTGTATAGACTACTGCTCGTCCTATTAACGCATATATTTTATTTGGATCTAGTTTTCTTTTCATTCTTTTTCCTCCTTCTCTATTATTGGAACAATATTATTTTTCTTCAACAATTCATATAAAAACAATCTTCCTTTTTGCGTCCATTTTGTATTCATAGTTATATCTTTCGTTCCATCATTATGTGTATATTCAACTGTTTCACTATGTTTATATCCACAATTATGATAATCACTATATAAAAACCATTGATGACCTTGCTTGAATTGTATTTTTAATTCATATAGTTTTTTATTAAATGCTTTTGCCAACATTCCATAATCTTTTGCTATTGCTGTTATTGTTACTAATGCTTTACTTTGTAATATTTTGTCAAGATAATCTGCTTTGGGTTTTAATTCTCCTATTAATTGTTTTTGTTGCGTATTTTCTAGTTGTAAAACATTTAATTTTCCTTCTGCTATTTTTAATGCTCTTGCCATTATTTTTTCTGGACTGTTAAAGTCTTTTTCTACCTGTATAAAGTATTTTCTTACTTCTTTTCCTTTTTCATTTCTTTGTATCATTGCTATTTCTTTGGCCATATCTAATTTGATTGCATGGTCGAACCTTTCTTGATAACCGCCATTTGCTATTGGACATTTTTGACTAACTGTACAAAAATCAATATTTTCATTAAATCCATATTCGCACATTCTACCAAACCATTTTTTGTAATCTGTTCTCACTCCTAATGCTTCATGTAATTCTCTTCCATTTACTATTGGTTCTTGATTTTCGTTTACTTCAATTTTTATTAAATCTTTCATCTTCTTTCCTCCTTTGTTTTTTTATTCTAAATCACTCTATTTAACACTTTGTTTGCTCTAATTTTTTCGTAGTCTACATTCATTGTTTTGCATTTTCTTTTTTGTTTTATTGAACAAACTTGTATTATTTCCTCCTGTGCTAATTCTTTTAAATGTTCTGCAAATGCTTCTACATCTTCTTGTTTAAATCTGTAATCTTTTGCTCCTATCGGTATAACCTTCAATCCTTGTTTTATAAATTTTGAAATTGTTCTGCTGTCTTTTACATTAAAATATTCCATTACTTGTTTTGTTGTTAATAAACTTTTCATTTTTACACCTCTCTCTCTATTATTGGAACAATATTATTTTCCTTTAACAATTCATATAAAAATAACCTTCCTTTTTGTGTCCATTTTGTATTCATTTTCACAAACCTAGTTCCATTTTTATGTGTTAATTCTATTGTTTCGCTGTGTGTATATCCACAATTATGATATTTTCTATATAAAAAACATTGCTGTCCTTGTTTGAATTGTATTTTTAATTCATGTAGTTTTCTATTTAATTCCTTTGCTAACATTCCATAATCTTTTGCTATTGCTGTTATTGTTACTAATGCTTTACTTTGTAATATTTGGTCAAGATAATCTGCTTTTGTTTTCAATTCTCCTATCATTTGCTTTTGTTGCGTATTTTCTAGTTGCAATAATTTCTTTTCTTCTCTTTCTTGTTTTAACTGCTTAAAAACTTTTATTGCTAAATCTGGATTATCTAATAATTCATTTGTATAAGTTACTTTCATTTATAAATGTTATTTGATTTTTTCTTCCTAGATTATCCACACCGTCGGTAGTAACAACACCATCTTGATTTAATCTGGTTTTACAATCTCTTGCATTTTTTATGTCTAATACTCTACATACATCTGCTAAACATACATATGGTAAATTTCTAATTTTTATTGTTCTTACTTCTCCAAAATCTTTACTATTAAATATTTGTAAGTTTTTCATTTATCCTCCTTCTTAATTTGTATTTTTGCTTTACTTAACTTTTTAATTAAGTAATTTGTTTCTTGTATAGTCAGTCCATTTGCTAGTTCTAAAATTTGTTACAATTGTTTCATTGTCCTCTAAGTAACCACATATTTGCATAAGTTTTTGATATGTTGTCAATCCTTTTGAGGCATTTGCTAATTTTTTCAAAATTTTTGGAGTAGGAGGATTGTCTAGTTTCATATTTATATATTTAGATAAATATGTTCTATTAACTTCTGATTTCTCAGCAAATTCTCGTTGATTATTATACTGTAAATAAATTTTCATTATATTTCTTGCAAACTGCTCTTTATTAAATTTTTTAAAATTATTCATTTATTTTCACCTCTTTTTTGCACGTTTTGTGTAGATTGAAACTAAAAAAAATTATTAGCATCAAATTGCGGATATTTAGATTTTAGCTTAGTTATAAATTCTCTGCTTGGCTTTCTAGAACCGTAATTCTATTTTTATGTAAAAAGATCTTGAAACTCCTATGCTTTTTGCAAATTCCTTTTGAGTTAATTCCATACTTTCTCTAAATTCCTTTAATATTTCCATCGAACTTCCTCCTTTCTTTAAATTCTTTGGTAAGTATATTACACGTTTTGTATATTGTAAAATTTTATTTTTGCACGTTTCGTGTGTTTTTTCTTTTTATAGCTTTTATTTTCTCATTATATCTCTTATCTTTTAACAATTGCACGAAAAGTGTAATTGTTTTTATTGATTATTTACACAAATTGTGCTATAATTTTTAGAGAGGTGTATTATGAATATTTTAGGAGATAGAATAAAAAAAGAAAGAGAAAAATTAGGATTAACCAGAGAAGATTTAGCAAAAAAAATAGGTGTATCTTATTCTGCAATAGCTATGTATGAACAAGGTAATAGAGAACCTAATAAAGAATTAACATTAAAAATGTGTAAAATTTTTGATTGTAGTATGGATTATTTAATGGGAATAACTAATGTAAAAAATTTCAAGAATATTGTATCTGATACATTATCAGATTTAGGAATAGAAATAACGCACTACATTCCTGAATTTGCCAATGTCAGAAATTTTAACTTATCTGAAAATGAAATGAATTTTTTATTAAATGAACTTTTTATTTTGCTAAAATCTAATAACTCTTCAAATATTGATGCTGGTATTGTTAGTAGGTTAAAAAAATCCAACATAGATTATTCTAATATAAAATACGCCTTATTTATTATCGAAGGAACAGCTAGAAATTTAAAAGAAAATGAAGAAGCATTTAATACCATTCAATCAAAACTAAAAAAATATTTTAGTAATTTTAACGAAAAACAATACTATATGTGTCCCGTTTATGGGCAAATCTCAGCCAGACAACCTAACTGGGCAGAAGAAAATATAGAAGGAAGAATACCTATAAACACAAACTTAATGAATATAGTAAATCCAGAGGATCATTTTTTCTTGCGTGTAAATCGGTGAATCAATGAATAAAGTAATAAAAAATGGTGCTATTGCTTTAATACATAAGCAAGACACTGTTGAAAATGGAGAAATTGCTGTTGTATTAGTGGATGGTTTTGATGCTACAATCAAGAAATTTACTAAACAAGGAGATTTGATTATACTAGAACCACAATCAGACGATGCAAGTTTTGAAACTCAAGTATATGACAAAAATACTTCGCTTAAGATATTAGGTAAGTATGTAGGAAAAATAGAAATTAATAAGTAGGAGGTATTTCTATGGCAGGAACTAAACGAAAAACAGGAGCAAATCGTTGGCGTTTGGAATATATGTTTGAAGGAGAAAGATATAGTCAATATGTTTCCGCTTCTTCTACAACTGAAGCTAGTAGAAAATTAGCCCTATTTGTCACAGAAGTAGAAAAAGGAAATTACAGTAACCAAAATAGCATAACTTTTACTGAAATGGCTCAAATGTTTTTAGATAAATATGCAAAAAATAATTTATCTGATACCACAGTTATTAATTATAAATGCCAACTAAACAAATATATTTTAGATGATATTGGCTCTTACAAATTAAATAGGCTAAAAAAACTTCATATTCAAGATTTTTCCAATAAATTGTATGAAAAATATAATTTGTCATCTAAAACTATAAAAAACTATATAAACCTAATTTCATCGATCTTAGAAAAAGCTATTGAATGGGAATATATAAAAACAAATGTTGCTAACAATGTAACAATACCCAAAAACTATAATAAGCCCAAAAAAGAACAAGAAATTTATAATAATGAAGAAATCAAAAAATTATTTGAAGTTTTACAAAACGAATCAGAACCTTTTAAAACAATGGTATATATCTCTTTTTATACTGGTGCTAGACGTGGAGAAGTATTAGCTTTAAGATGGAAAGACATTGATTTTGATAAAAATATCATACATATCGTTCAAAATAAAATTAGAAAAGTTGATGGTACTAAAATAAAAGAAACAAAAAATAAACGCTCAAGAAGTTTTGTTGCTCCACAAGTTTTAATAACAAAAATAAAAGAAATTTATAATAACCAAAATAGCGAAGATTTACTTTTTAATTATTATCCAGCAACTTATACAAGAATGTGGCAAGAATTTATAAAAAGAAACAACTTAAAATATATTACCCTTCACGATTTAAGACATACAAACGGAAGTATCTTAGCTTCAAAAGGAGTCGATATTGTAACAATTGCTAAAAGATTGGGACACCTCCCTGCTACCGCTTCTGCCTATTATCTACATGCTGTATCAGAAGAAGATAAAAAAGCAAGTGAAAAATTAGATAACTTGTTTTAATTTTTTACTTGCAATTACGCTAAAATTACGCTAATTTATAAAATTTAAAATATAGTGAATTACTGTACCCCTTTGTTTTACTGGAGCGAATCACATACAAGTTACGAACTTGGTTCTCTTTCTATAAATATTATATATGAATTGTTATTAAATTTCAATGGGAGTATATGAAAATTTTAGCATTTGTAGTATAATTTAATAGAGTAAAAACTTTAGGTGGTATAGAAAATGAAAAAAGATAATAATATTAATTTTATATTTAAGAGTCTTAATAAGAAAAAAATAACAATTTGTTTATTAATAGAAGCATTTTTAGATTTTATTTACTATTTTGTTCCATTTGCCTTTACATTATTTTTAACTATGCCTTTTACAGTTGAGAAAGCAATTATTGTAATAGCAATTTTTATGATTTCTAAAACGCTTCGTGTTATAGGGAATTACTTATTAAGAAAATATAGTGATAATTATTTATATGAATATTCAAATGTTCAATATCAAGAATATTATAAGAAATTAAATAAATTACCAGTTGAAACAATTTCAAAATATCAAACTGGGTATTTTGAAAACATAATTGAGAAAATTAGTGAATTAGTAAAAAAAATATTGCAAGCAGAATATGTAAGTATAGTAATAACTTTTATTTTTTTATTTTATACACTATATAATCAATCAATAATACTTTTTGTTAGTTCTTTTATTACAAGTGCTATTTGTATATTTTTAAGTATTAGAATATTAAAAAAGGCGAATACTCAAGTAGAAAAACTATATGACCAAGAATATGAGTATTCATCAGTATACAATGATTTTATAAGTAATATTCGTACTGTAAAATTACTAAATGATGATGATTACTTTGTTAATAAAATTAGCAGAGAAGGTAAAAAGTGTTATAACGAAAACAAAAAGTATGTTAAGTATTATTCTTTTGAAGAAGCATTACGTAATATATTGATAGTTATACCATTCTTTTTGGGGCTTATTAAGGCTGCCATTGATTTATCAAATGGAATTGATACACTTGGAATAATTACTTTCTATATTTCATTACAAGTAGAAATGGGCTTTGTATTTGAAGAATTATCCGGAACTATAATAAGCTGGTATGAACTTAAAGCAATTAAAAACAAATTAATATCTATATTTAAAAATTTAGACAATAGAAAAGAATTCAAATCTTTTAAAGAAATTCAATTATCTGACATTGTAATTCAATATCCTAAATCAAATTTAGAAATAAAAGTAGATAATCTTATAATCAATGATAATGATAAGATATCAATTACGGGACAATCTGGACAAGGTAAAACATCAATTATAAACTTAATCTTAGGTAATATCGATTCTTATAAAGGACAAATTTCTATTGATGGAAAAGACTTAAAAGATGTTAAGTTAGATATTGGAACAGTAAGTCAAGAAATTGAACTCTTTAATATGTCTATTAAAGACAACTTATGTTTAGACAAAAAAATTTCAGATGAAGAAATCATAAGATATTTAGAAGAATTAGAATTAAACGAGGTATTATTGTTTGAAGATAATATTTATACTATCGTGGGTGAAAAGGGCTTAAAACTGTCTACTGGTCAAAAAAGAAGAATTAACATTTTAAGAAGTTATTTAATGAATAAAGATATTTATATTTTAGATGAGCCTACTTCTAATTTAGATAAACATACTGAAGAAATAGTTGTCAATTTTATCTTAAAATATTTTAAAAATAAAACTTTAATAATCGCTACACATAATGAAAAAATAAATGAAATATGCAATAAGTTTTATACATTTGAAAATCATCAATTAAAGAACTTAAATAAATAATCATTATAGTTTAAAGGGTATGGGAATTCCCATAAATAGAAAACGTGCGGGAGTAGGTTTTCAGTGCTGGCTAGGACATATATTTTGACTTGTATTCACATTTATTTAGTTCAAATTTAAAAGGACTGCTTGCTTTACAGTCCTATTTTCATACATAAATTATTTCTTTTAAGATAATTTCTTCTGCCATATTTTTATAATTATTCATTAGTTTTGCCCATTCAATTTGGTTATTAATTTTATTTTTTTCAGATAGTAATTCATCAGAATTTTTGTATTGTTCCATTAAAATATTTAATCTATTTTCTGCTTCAATACTAACTGAAACAAGATGATTTGTTAGTTCATTTTTCATTAAAAGAGTTGTATAAAGTGGCTTATTATTTTCTTTCAGATAGTGTAACCTTAAATAGCCATACTTGTTTATTTTTTCATTATTTTGTTTTTCTATTGTTAAATTCGGTAATAAATAATCACCAACTTTTGTATAGTTTAATTCCATTTTTTTATCTCTCCATTTCTTTATTCTTAATATTTTCTTCGTAAAAATCTACCGATTTCGTTTTGCTATTGTATTTAAAATAACTTTGTTCATTGTTTTTATCTATAACTTTAATAGTAAATCTATCTATTAAATATAAATCAAATTCAAGAATAGATAATTGCTTTTTTAGATAATCGAGAACTTTAAATTGCTCTATGGTATCTACTTGATTCTTTAAAATATTTTCTTTTGTTAATTGTTTCATTGCTAACTCCTTTCACTTTTAGGTTGCTTTGACTACTTCTTTTTTTGGTACTAATAATAGAAAATCTTTAGAAACATTTCCCTTAAAATAAGGACTGCCAATTATACCATCTACATAAAAATGACTATGGGCTTTAGCAAAAAAATCATCTACAAACTCACTCGGATATTCATTACTTGTCATTTTTAGAATGGATAAAACGTCATAATCTTTTTTCTTGACTTCTAATTCTTTTTCAGTTATTCCATTTAGATATTTAATGCCAACAGTATCATTTTTTAGAACAATATATAAGTATTTAATAAATTCTGTACTACTTTTTGTGATAAATTCATCAGTAAATTTTATATATTTAATATCAATGTTATAGTTATCATCTCTAGTAATTTCTATCCCAGATATAAGTCTATGGATCATATCACGTTTGGATTCTCTTGATAGTAAATTGTAGAAAAAAGTGAAGTTCATCATCTTAGCATTCTTGAATACTAATTTGTCATTTTCCTTTTTACAGTCTAATTTTTTTAGTAGTTCTGTTGTATATTCTTTTGATTCGTTATCTGGATCAAGAGTTATTTTCTTCTTGTTCAGTTTCTCAATCTCTTTTTTAATAACATCATTTTTATGGTTAATCGTTTCAACATCTAGTGTAGAACTCAAATATAAATCAACTAATCTTTTTTCCTGTACTTTTAATTTTTCAATCGCTTTTTCTATCTCTTTTACATCATTACTTTTTGTAGAATTACAAGTAATAATTTCGTTATTTGTTCCCATCATAAAGATAGTTAATTCTTCTAAAACTCGCCTTAATTTAACTTCTATTTTCTCGGTATTATAATGTAGCCCATATCCACTGCAATTATGATTTTTACATCTTAAATGGTAATAAACTTTTTGTTTTCCATTTGGATATTTAAAAGATTCAGAGGAAGCCATAATACTACCACATATCGGACATTTTACTAATCCTGAAAATAAATGAATAAACTCTCCATAGTTTGAATGCTTATTTTTTACTAATACATTTCTAGTAGCATTCCAAGTAACTTCATCAATAATTGGCTCACAATAGTCTTTTACTCTTAAAATATCTTGTGGTTTTCGCTTATATTTCCCATATTCAAATATGCCTATATAGATAGAATTAGTAAGTATTTTATAAACTCTATCACTTCGCCATTTTCCATTTTTTAAATAAGCATTATTATCATCCATAATAGTAGCAATGCCTCTAGTAGAATGTCCTTTTTGGCAAAGTTTAAATATTTCTTTAACAACTTGGGCTTCAATTGGCTCTATTTCTAAATGTCCTGTATCTTTATTTCTAATATAGCCATAAGGTGCTTTACTAGGGTGAACATGCTCTAAAGCCATTTCTTCCATAGCTCTTTTTGTTCTTGCTCCAATTTCTTTTCTTTCCCTTTGACCGAATACTAAATTCATACCAAAAATCATTTCACCATTAGCAGTAGATACATCATAAGGCTCGAGTATTAACTCAATTTTAACATCGTGTTCTTCACAATAATTTAAAAGCCAAAATCCATCATAGTTGTTTCTGGTAAGTCTATCTACCTTAATAGCAATTAACTTATCAATCTTTTTTGATTTAATATCTGCAAGTAATCTTTGCATTTCTGGTCTCATTAAGTCTTTGCCAGAATGACCTGCGTCATTATAAACATCTACAATACTATAATCGTTTTTTTCACAATATTCCTTAATCATACGAAGTTGTGAATCAATAGAATAGCCATTATCTCTTTGGTCATCTGTACTTACTCTTACATATACGGCACATCTCATAAAATAATCATCTCCTCACTTGTTTCCTCACTCAAAAGCAAAAAAACAGACATCAATTATGAAAAAAGTTAAAATTTTACGCATTTTTTACACTTTTTTCATTAGTTTTCTCACTTAAAGTGGCTTTTACGAAGTCTAATTTGAAAAATTAGTCCTCTCATCTGTTTCCTCACTAAAACGGAAAAAGTAAAGTCTAAAATTTCAATTTCTTTAAAATTTGGATTAGTTCTGATAATGAATATTTTTGATTATGTTCTTTAATATAAAACGGTTTGTTAGATATTTCGTTAATTTTATATTCTAGTATTGTAAGAGTAGTAGGATATGTAATTTGATACTTTGTAGGCTCTATAACCTGTAAATTAGTATGTAATAAGTGTTTAACTGTTCCTTTCTTAACTTTGTAAGTATAGTCTTTGATTACCTCCAAGATTTTGTTATTTGGCTTTAATGTTTCCATAGTTTTAAAATCCAACATCAAAAAAGTCCTCCTTCCTAGAAAGAGAACTTTAAGCCTTTAAAAAAACAAAAAACTCACGAACTTGTTACAGTCCGTAAGTTGTTTTCAAATGGAGCGGATGGCGGGAATCGAACCCGCGCTATCAGGTCGGAAGCATGACATTCTACCACTAAATTACACCCGCATATTTTCTCTGATTTTTTGATAATATATCGCTTTTGTGTCAACTACTAATATTTTATCCTATGAAGAATATTTAGAAAAATGTATCATTTTTTTCATAAAACACATTTGTATTATTGTCTCTTACTCTTATATTAAATAAAATACAGTTCCTACAATACCTATTAAAAAAAATTTCATAATATTTTACTTCATTTCTTTAATGTGGTGGAGATGAGGAGAGTCGAACTCCTGTCCATAATACTTTCTAGATAAATTTCTACAAGTTTAGTTTATCTTTTATTTTCATTTTGTTTTTACCGATAAACAGGTTTAAACAAAATATAGCTTTTTTAATACCTACTACTTTAAAAGCAAAAGTAGCTTTGTTTCCCACCTTATATAACACTTTATTAAATCGGTGGAATTTTAATAAAGCGTAGCTACTCTTAGGCAGCTAATGCTAATTCGTTATTATCAGCGTTTATATTTATTTTCGCTTTTTTTTAGTGGCCAAAGCGAACATCCACTACTTGCCATCTATCTGTCTAGTAATACGTCGAAACCATTACATCCCCATATTCTTATTTATTATACTATAATCTTTATTATTTATCAACATTTTCTTTTTATTTTCATATACTATTTTTGGGTGATGATATTTTGAGTATTGTTTCTACTAATATTGCTTTCAATTCTAATACACTTCAACAAACTTTAAGGATGTTACTTCGCTCCTACCCTTTCTTAACTATTCAAACTGCTGGAAATAGTGCTTTGGGAAAACCTCTTTATGTAATTAGATTGGGACGTGGATCGAAAAAAGTATTTTACAGTGCCTCTATTCATGCAAATGAGTGGATTACAACTTCTATTTTAATGAAATTTGTAGAAGATTATTGTATTTCCTATGTTAGGCATTCTCATCTTTATGGTTATTCTGTTCGTAATCTCTTCCATTCTACTTCTATTTATATTATTCCTATGGTAAATCCAGATGGCGTAGATTTAGTTACAGGAAACCTTCTTGTAAGTTCTCCTAGTTATCAAAAGGCTTTACATATTGCTAACCAATTTCCTGACCTCCCTTTCCCTAATGGTTGGAAAGCAAATATCAATGGTGAAAGTCTGATTAACTTCCACCTTTTTATTTTCAAAAAATAATGCAGATTTTTCCTACACTAATCATACATTCTATTCTTATTAAATCCTTATCTATCCAATATTATTTTTAAGTAATTTGTCATTTTGTAAAATTTCTTCTATTTCAATAAACTCATCTATGTTTTCATTTATTGTATTTAGTGGTGCAAAGTTGAATGAAATAAAAACATTTTTATCTTTATCTATTTCTATTTTATCTATCAATCTAAATAAACACGATTTATCAATTTCTTTCATCTCTAAAAACTCATTTATAGCTTTATTCATTTGTTCTTCATCATTCTTATTTTTGCTACTTTGTTGTCCTTGTAATGATTGAAATCTATCTGACAATTCTTTTCTTTCACTTTCTAGCTTTTCTCTTTCTTTTACAAACTTTCCAGATATTCTTACAAAATCTGTATCTAACAATATCCCATTCAATTTATCATTATATAAACTATCTAAATTCTTATTAATATCAGCTATTTTAATATCAATCATTTCAATCTGCTTTTTTACAGATAATACTAAATCGATTGATTTATCTTTTACTTTTTTATAAGTTTCCTCTAACATTTTACGATTAGCATATATCTTACACACCTGTCTTACTATTTCTAGTATTCTTTTTTCAAACTTTGGATAATTCAAATTTCTTACATAGCAATCTCTTTTTTTATAACCTGTATCTACTATATATGGAATCTTTGGTCTATTACTATTGTGATTTACTTTTAATACAATTTGCATTTGCCAACCGACAATGTTTGCAGTATATCAAACTTCTCAATAAATAATCATATTGTTTTATAATTTTTTTTGCTCGCTGCTTATGTATAATTTGAGCTTTCTGAAATACATCTTTATCAATAATTGCTTCATGTGTATTTTCTACTCGTATATGTCTTTCTTTTGCTACTTTACGAAGTTTTTTCACTTTATACGAAACAACAGATACCTTATTTTGAACTGTATTTCCTATATAAACCTCGTTTTTCAGCATATCACATACAGTTGTTGCATTCCAAAAATAATTATTCTTATTTTCATCTTGGACAATACCAGTCTTTCTATAACCTGATGGACTTAAATAGTGGTTATTATTTAAGTATTCAACAATCAATTTACTCCCTGTACCATTTACATACATATCAAATATTTTTCTTACTACATCTGCAACATTATTATCAATTACTAATTTATTTTTATTAGTTAAATTCTTTTTATAACCGATATGCTGGTGTACTGCATAAATATTCTCCTTGCTTTTGTTTTTCTTTAAATACACTTCTAATCTTTTTTGATATGTCCTTTGCATACATATCATTTAAAATTGCTTTAAATGGTGTTATATCATTATTTACTGTTTCACTATATGTATCTATTCCATCAAGTATTGAAACATATCTAACTTGATTTTCTGGAAAATAATTTTCTATGTAATAACCTGTTTTTATATAATCTCTACCAAGTCTTGATAAATCTTTTGTTATTACCATATTAATTTTTTGATTTTCAATATCTGTAATTAGTCTATTAAACTCTGGTCTATCAAATGTAGTTCCGCGAAACTCCATCATCAACATATTCATCAACAATATTCAATTTGTTTTCTTTTACATACCTTTCAATTATCTTTCTTTGGTTACCAATACTTTCACTTTCTTGTTTGTCCCCATCTTCACGAGATAATCTAATATACATGCCGAACTTTATAATTCTTTGTTATTAACTTAAGCATATCACTCCTTCCAATAAAAATATTTACATTAAATTTATTTTAACGTGTTCTTTTCATTTTGTCTGCTCTTTAATTCAATATTTTTATTTTGAGAGTGATCTTTAAACATTTTACAAATAACTTTATCAATCGTCTCTTTATTATTAGCAAATTTGCAATAGATCTTTAAGTCATCTTTTTTCAATCGCTACACCTCTTTTAATGTCTATTAATTTTTTGAAAGATTATTCATATAATCTTTTCTACTATTAATAGCGATTAAAAATGAAAAAAGTGATGGGCAAAATGAAAATTTTTTTATTTTTTTCATCTTAAACCTATCACTCTAATTTATTATTAAATTAATCTCTATTTTGCCACGAATTTTGAAAGCATTTTTTGCTACCTAAAATTCGCCAGCTTGGTGTTTTGACACCATTTTGCTGTTTAGGAGCAAATCTCCTAAAACCTTTTTAGCCCACTGGAAGAAAATTTTTTATATAAATTTACGATAATCAAATGTTTTTATATCTTCATCTATCTGTCTGCTTTTAGCATAATATAATTTATTTATACCATTAGTTTCATCAAGTATTTTTTCTAATATTTCTAATGCTTTCTCAAAAGTATTTATATCAACATTTATATTAATTCCCTTTAAATCTTCTGTTTTATAATTATTATTATTTAAAAGTATAATCACACTAATCAATAACAAATGTAATTTAAAACTTACTATTGAAGTACCATATTTTTTATTTAATGGATCTTCAGATTTTGAAATATTTTTTATAAAATTTATTAAATTTTCATATATTTTATAAATATTAAAATATATTTCAATATCCATCTCTTCATTAAATAAAGAAGAATAATTACTTTCATATATAATTGTTTTTGGACTATTTCTTGCTATACTTGGTGATTTTTCAATAACAGCCATCGCACATTGAAATAATGTTGATTTATTTATAATTTTATTTGGATTACATTCTCTTTTTCTTTTATAAAAATTATTTCTTCTTTCATAAAAATATCCTTTATTTTTAAAATATTCTTCTATATCCTTTTGAATTGCTGTATTAGCTATTAAATCTGCTGTATTTATAGGTGTTTGATTATTAGTTGCAAAAATAATATTTTCCATTATTTTTTCATCCAAAGTTTTTATTACTTTTATCAGTACACATCTTTCATCTTTAATTTTAAAAAGAGGCGGTATATTGCTTTTATTTTCAAAAATACAATAACTTGTTTGCAGTCCATTAACAATCCTTGGCATTGTTAATATTAATGATTTGGGTTTAATTTCTAATTCTTCAACTAATATAGTTATTCCATTATTTAACCACCAAAAGTCCACATTATCCTTTTTATCTAAAGTTCTTAAAATTTCATCATTTACCTCATTATTTTTATTTTGAAAATCTCTAATATTAGCTTCAAATAAATATTCTTTCAATTCATTATCTTCAGATATTAAAAATTCATAATAATCATCAATTGTACTTAAAATCATACAAGCTTCATTATTATCATCTATATATGTATCTGAAATCATATTTTTAAGTTTTAATTGAACAGATGATGAAAATCCACTATCATATATTTTTTTTAACTCCTTTATACCATTATATATTACATTAACTTTATCTATACACATATTAGTCTTTATTAATTCGACCAATAAATCTTGAGAATTTAAAACATGTTGCGATAAATCTATATTTTTTGCTGTTGTAGAATATACAATATTCATATTTATTTTCTCTGTATAAAAATTAGGTATATCTTCCATTATTTTTCTAAAAAGTATTATCTGTTCAATTACCTCTAAATTATAATTTTTTTCTAATTCTTTACTATCAAATGTTTCATCAAAAATATTTTGAAAAGTTACATATAATTTATTTAATACGTCTGGAGAAAAACCATTTGTTTTTTTGTTTTGAAAAATAAATACATCTAATGTATTTTGTGGACTTCTCACTATATTTAACTTTTCATAATCTGCTTTTGTTTTTATTAGCATTTCATTTACAAATATTAAAATATTATCTATACCACCATCATTTCCTCCATCTACGCAACTTTCAATTGCATCATCAATACTAATCATCTTATTTTTACATATTTGATATGAAACAAATATATTAAATACATCTATCTTATTAGATATACTATATTCTTTTTTAAAATTTTCTAAAATTGCTCCAAATATTTTTTCTTCATTATTATCCATTATTTCCTCAATTCCTTATTATTTTCTTATATCTTTTATAATAATTATTACTAAATTATTCTATCTTCGATTACTCCATCTTTCATATCAGCAATATTGTAAATATGTTCCATATTATCAAACGTTTCTCTCAAATTATTTCTAGCTGAAATCCATCCCATTCCATCTGTAAACCAAACAAACTCAAATCCTACTACTTTATCTGCTTCCTTGGCAATCATTTTATAACTTCTTGCTGTTTCATTTAATTTTGAGCCTCCTGAAGCATAAAAATTAGTTTCAATTCCATAAATACATTTATCAGTTTTTATAACAAAATCAAATCTTTTTGTTGATTGATTTTTATTACTAATAAATGACATATCTAATTTCCATCTTCTTTCTATATCTTGCAAATACATCTCTTTAAAATATGTTTCATCTTTCTTAAATCCTGCCTTTTGAATAAATTTCTCCACTAAATCTTCCATTAAATGTCCTCCACGATTTTTTCTAGCATTTGAATTTAATCCACATTCTACACCTAAAACATAATCATATAAATTATTTACTAAATGTTTTTCTAGTAAATTAAATAATCCAGTCTCTCTCATAAATATTTTATATTGTTTAACATCATAATTCATATTTTTGAAATTATATTCAAATTTGTTACCATCATCATCTAACACAATTATTTCAGACTGTCTCACTGCTAACAATACTGGAATGCATTTCAAAACTTCTGGATATTTATGTACTAAATTTTCAAAATCTTTTTCTATATTTTCACTTCCTATTAGCGAATTCATCATATTCAATTCCACTTTATATATCTCTGCATTTTTATATATAGTCTCAAAATCTATATAATATTTGTAATTAGCTATACTATCAGTAAATGTTAATAGCCATTGTGCAAAATCTCTTTTCATACTCATCTACTCCTTCATCTCATTATATCTTCTTATTGATAACTCTAAATATTCTTTTGAATTATCAATTCCTATGTATCTTCTGTTTAATTTATTTGCTGCAATTCCCGTTGTGCTACTGCCACAAAACGGATCTAAAATTAAATCATTTTCTTTTGTAGATGCTAATATTATTCTTTCTAAAATTTCTAAAGGTTTCTGTGTTGGATGTTTTCCCTGTTTCTTTTCTGATGGTTTCGTTAAAGAAGTAGTCCAAACATCTTTCATTTGCTTATTATCATTCAATTTTTTCATTAAATCATAATTAAACTTATATTTTACTTTTGGTAAATCTTTTCTAGCCCATAAAATTGTTTCTGTTGAATGTGTAAAAGTTTTACAAGCTAGATTAGGAGGTGGATTTGTTTTCTGCCAAGTAATATTATTTATTATTTTAAATCCTTCCTCTTCTAAAGCCATTCCTACTGAATAAATATTATGCAAAGTTCCGACTTACCCAAATTGTTCCTTCATCTTTTAAAACTCTATAACACTCATGAATCCACTTTTTATTAAACTCATGTTTATCTTTTACATTTAAATAATTATCCCATTTACCTTTATTTACACTTACCATTTTTCCACCACTGCAAGTTATCCCATCATCAGATAAAAAATATGGTGGGTCTGCAAATATCATATCAAAACTTTTTTCTTCAAATTCTTTTAATGTATCAAAAGTGTCATTATCAATTAGCTTAAAGCTACTTTCTTCAAAGTAGAATTTTCCAGGATACATTCATTCATCTCCTCATAATTTGTAATAAGTAATTCTGAAATTTCTCCTCTACCTTTACTATTACAATTTATCATTCTTTTAGCAGAAATTTCATTTATATTAAATCCTTTGTATATATCTTCAAAAAAATTATCGTTTTTATTTGTGTTTTTAGGATTAGAATTAGATAACATTAACTTTGCATCCTTTTCATCCATTTTTCTAAAGTATTTAGCCAATTCTCTTTGATTTTCATCATTAAAATCTTCTTTGGTATAAGATGTAAATCTTGATGTTAC
>CASUIT010000017.1 GCA_949455995.1 uncultured Clostridia bacterium | reverse complement strand
TGATCCTCCTATATGTGGATTACATGGCATATTTGCAATAGCTTCTAAACTAATAGAAAAAATCACTGTTTTCATTCCTAACCTTGCTGCTGCAAGCGCTGCCTCACAGCCTGCGTGTCCTGCTCCAACAACTACTACATCATATTCCCCTGCAAAATAACTCATTTTTTCTCTCCTTTTCTTTTTTCAACCTGTTCCAAAACGACTATAATAATCATAAAAAAGCCTTCCTTGTGAAACAGAAATTACTGTTTTTTTGAAATATTCGTATTTTTTTACTTTTTAGTTATGGCTTGTCATTTTTTATATTGTTTTATTTTTCTTTGATTTTTATATGGTTTTCTCGTTTTTTCTTTCTTTATTTTTGTTTTTGTAAAATTCAATTAATAGATTTTTATTGTTATGTAACCTACTTCTTTTTACTGTTTTTATTTTTCTTGTTGTTGTTTTTTGTTTTCTTTTATTTTGCTTTTTTAGCCTTTTTATTTTTTAGTCTATTACTAATATTGTTTTTAATTTAAATTGCCTTATTTTTTATTTTAACAGTTCTTTTGTTGTTCTATTTTCCTAAACAAAACTTTGAAAAAATTTCATTTATAATATTTTCATTTACTATCTCTCCTGTTATATTTCCTAAATCTTCTAGTATGTCTTTTATAAAAATTGCTATAATATCTAGTGGCATTTTATTTTCAACTGTTTGTTTTGCTTTTTTTACTTTTTCTATTGCTTTTGTAATTAAATTTTTATGTCTTACATTTGTAATAATTACTTCGTTGTCTAAATTTATTTCATTTAAATGAAATAAATTTGTAATTTCATTATATAATTGTTCGATTCCTATGTCTTTTAATGCCGAAATTTTTATGATATGATTACTTGTTTTTTGTAGTCTGTTATCATTTTCTTGTAAGACAGTTTCTAAGTCCATTTTATTTAATAAAATAATCGATTTTTTATTTTTTATTAGTTCTAATATTTCTTCATCTTCTAATGTTAATTCTTTTGTACTATCAAAAATACTTATAATTAAATCTGCTTCTTTTGCTATTTGCTTCGCTTTAGCAATTCCTATTTTTTCTACTTCATCTTTTGCTTGCCTAATTCCTGCTGTATCAATTAATTTTAAAGGTATTCCATTAATCGTAACAAATTCTTCTATCGTGTCTCTTGTTGTTCCTTCATATTGGGTAACAATAGCTCTTTCTTCTTTTAAAATAGCATTTAACAAAGAAGATTTTCCAGCATTTGGTTTTCCTATAATAGCTGTTTTTATCCCTTCTTGTATTACTTTTCCTTGTTCAAAACTCTTTTCTAGTTTTAATAATTTTTCTCCTACTTTTTCTAACATGTCTAATATTTGATTATTGGTAATATCTTCTACATCATACTCTGGGTAGTCAATAGATACTTCAATATTAACCATCACATCTAGTATTTCTTGCTTGATTTGCCCTATTTTCCTAGATAGTTGTCCGTTCTAATTGATGAATACTTGTTTTGGCTTCTCTTTCAGATTTAGCATGAATTACATTAATAACAGCTTCTGCTTGTAATAAATCAATCCTACCATTTAAAAAGGCTCTTTTGGTAAATTCTCCTGGTTCTGCTAATTGAGCTCCATTTTTTAAACATATCTCTAGGATTTTTCGAATCATTAAATTTCCACCATGTGAATGGATTTCACACATATCTTCTGTTGTATAACTCCTAGGAGCTTTAAAGTAAGATACTAAAACCTCATCTACCATTTGACCATCTTCTATAATATGACCATACTTTATGGTATACCCTTTTATCTCTTCTATTTTTTGTTTTGCTTTAGGTTTAAAAATTTTTTCTAATATAACAAAACTTTCTTTTCCACTTATTCTTATAATACCTATTCCTCCAATTCCGAGGAGCCGTAGATATAGATGCGATTGTATTCATTATTTTTCCTCCCTTATTTTTATATTTTCTTTTACTTTTTGAACAATAATAAAAAAGTCAAAGATAAAATTACAAAATATTTTTGTAAAATCTGACCTTTGACCTCTGATTTTATTCTTATTTAATTTTTTATTGATACAATAATCCTTCTGTATGGTTCTTCTCCTACACTAGTTGTTTGAACTTTTGAATTTTCTTGCAATTTACTATGAATGATCTTTCTTTCATATGCTTGCATTGGTTCAAGTTTTACAGGTTTCCTTGTTTTTATTACTGTTTTTGCAACTTTTTGTGCTAATTCCTCTAACGTTTTTTCTCTTTTTTCTTTATAACCACCTATATCTAAAATAACTCGAACTTTATTTTCTATTCCTTTTCCTGCTATGACTGATAAAATATTTTGTAGTGCATATAAACTTTCTCCTCTATATCCTATCAAATATCCTAAGTCTCCATTTACTATTTCAACTTCTATGTGACTTTTTGTATTATTTATTTTATATTTTGTTCCTTCTGGTAATTTTTTAATAAATTCTTTTAAGAATTCTTCTAGGTTTTCATGAGCTTTTTCTTGTTGTTCTTCTGTTAATTCGATCTCTTTTTTTATTGGCTTATCATTATTATCTTTGTTACGTTCTTTTAATGTCATTTCTACTTTTACTATTCTAGGTGCTAAAATACTGAAAAAACTTCTTTTGTCCTCATTTTCTAAAACTTTTATTTCTACACAGTCTTTTTTGACGTTTAATTGTTTTAACCCATTTTCAATGGCTTCATTTGTAGTTCTTCCTTCAGAAATAATTGTTTTTTCCATGGGTTATTCCTCCTCATTTTCTTCCTTGATTACTTTGTTTAATATTAATCTTTCTAAAATCATCAATATATTACTTATTAACCAATATAGAGCTAATCCTAATGGTGCCACAAATGCTATCGAAATAGACATTATTGGCATCATCCATGACATCATTTTGTTGGTTTGCATTACTGTATCTATTTCGTTTTCTTCCTTTTTTTCTTCTGTTTCTTCTTGCCCTGTTTTACCATCTATTACTGTTTCTTGCTTTTTCTCGTTTTGCTTTTGTTGTATTGCTGTTGTCATTCGAATAGAAATAAAAGAAGATAGTATGTATAATATTGGTATAATGTAAACTGTATAGTCTGTCATATTTTGTTGCGGAATTTTACTTAAATCTAATCCTAAAAAGTTCATTTGTAAATTTAATTTATCTACATTTTCATCTTCTGGATTTTTTTCTTTTAACCAGCTATATTCTCTTATTAAATCAATTTCTGGATATACTTTACTGATTTCTCTTCCTTCTTCTTGTATTTGATCAATGTATTTGTTAATATTATCAGTTGGTATCTTTTCCATATAAGTTATTGGGCTTTTTACTAAGTAAAAAATAGATAGTAATAATAATAACTGAATAATAGCTGTTAGACATCCACTAAATGGGCTCATTTTTTCTGTTTTGTATAATTCCATTATCTCTTGATTCATTTTTTCTGGCTCATTTTTGTATTTAAATTGAATGACTTTCATCTTTTCTTGCATTTTCGCACTTTTTTTCATGGTTTTTTGCTGTTTTATGGATAATGGTAATAATAATAATTTAATGATAATGGTAAATAGTATAATTGCTATCCCATAATTATTTATTAGGTTATATAAGAACGATAATAAATAACCAAATAGACTTGCAAAAAATTCAAACATTAATTTCTCTCCCTTTTGCTCTATTTTAATGGATCGTATCCACCTTTTGAAAAAGGATTACATCTTAGAATTCGACAAATTCCTTTTATAATCCCTCTTCTTGCTCCATATTTTTGAATGGCTTGTTTGGTGTATTCTGAGCAAGTTGGATAATATTTGCAATGAATATTTTTACTCTCTAGGCTTGCTGATAGATATTTTTGGTATCTTTCAATTAGCCATATTAGTAAATTTTTCATGTTTTTTTATTTTCCTCTATTATTTTTGCTTTATCAAATATTGTTTCTATGTCTTTTTTTATGTTTTGAAAGGTTGCCTTTTGGATTTCTGCTTTTTTCTTCCATAAAAATACTATTTTATATCCTGTTTTTATTTTTTCTTCTTCTTGTCGATAACTTTCTCTTACAAGTCTTTTAATATGGTTTCTTTTTACAGCTTTTGCTATTTTTACACCAATTGCAATTCCTAAAAAGTTTATCGTTTCTTTATTATTTTTTTTGATAAAAGCTTCTATCCTTTTTCCTGAATAGTATTTTCCTCTTGACAAAACATTTCTAAATTCATAATTTTTTTTCATCATTTTTGTTTTTTTCATTATTTTTTTCCTTTCTTTAAGGCAAATACAATGAAAAATTTTTTTTGATTTATTTATTGTAATTGTTTTTGACAAAAAAATTCTGTTGTTTTTCTTCGTCATAGGAATTTTCAAATTTTCCTATGACGAATTGCAATCTTTCTTTGTACTCGATTTTACTTTTTGTAAAATTGAATTTTTATGCTGTTAATCTTTTTCTTCCTTTTGCTCTTCTTGCTTTTAATATACTTCTACCTGCTCTTGTTTTCATTCTTTTCATAAATCCATGTTCTTTCTTTTCTTGTCTATTTTTTGGTTGAAATGTTCTTTTCATTTTCCCTACACCTCCTACTGATAATCAACAAGTATATCGATTATACCTCAATTGAATAGTAAAAGTCAAGTGATTTTTAAATTTTTTTTGTAATTTTTCTTAGGGATGGTTATTGTTCAGCCCTAGTATTTTTTGTAGTAATCGTTCCTATTTTTATTCTTTGGTTGCAACACACAAGGTATGAAAAAATCATATAAGATACCTTAGGTTGACAGTGTTGACCATTCGGTGGAACTTACAAACTTACAGTCTGTTATGTAATTACAGTAATAAAACATCAAAAAACTTTTTTTGTCATTCTTTTGAAATATTTATATAGTTTTCCACAGATTTTTTTTCATTTATCCACATTTTAAAAATTTTTTCCACAATTTTATTGACTTCTTGTGTATAAATCTGTTATGATTGGGGAGTAAAAAAATATAAGAGATTTTAAGTGAAAATTATCAAATTCATGTTCGTAAAAATCATCTTTATTTTTACAAAATTGTTACAAAGTTATCAACACTTGTGGATAACTTTGTGGATAACTTTATATCAAGAAAGGATGGTTTTTCATGGCATTTGAGCCTAACGATTTAATTGAAAAAATGAAAACAGCATTAAGAACAGAATTAACTGAAATTTCCTTTAATACTTGGATTGAGCCTTTACAATTAGAAGTATTGACGGAAATCATATTATTTTTACAACTGTTTCAGAATTCCAAAGAGACTTCGTAGAAACAAAATATAAACCGTTACTTTTAAATACACTAAGATTTATTACCAACAAAGACTGGACTTATACTGTTATCGATTTAGAAAAAGAAGCAAAAGAAAATAAAACAGAAAACATCGAACCTGAACAAACAGAAAAAAACTCCATAGAAATTGAATCCAATAAAGCCACACTAAACCCGAAATACACTTTTGAAACATTTGTTGTTGGTGATAATAATAAATTTGCACATGCTGCTGCCTTAGCAGTTGTAAATGAGCCTGCCACTTCTTATAATCCTTTATTTTTATATGGAGGAGTAGGATTAGGAAAAACGCACCTAATGCATGCCATTGGAAACGGTATTTTAGAAAACAATAAAAATTTCAATGTTTTATATGTAACCTCCGAGAAATTTACCAATCAATTAATCAATGCCATAAAAGATAACAAAAATGAAATTTTCAGAAATAAATATAGAACAATTGATGTTTTATTAATAGATGACATTCAATTTATTGCTGGAAAAGAAAGAATACAAGAAGAATTTTTCCATACTTTTAATTCTCTACATGAAGAAAGAAAGCAGATCATAATATCTAGTGACAAACCACCAAGAGATATTCCTTTTTTAGAAGATCGACTAAAATCAAGATTTGAATGGGGACTTTTAGCAGACATTTCTTGCCCAGATTATGAAACACGTTTTGCCATTCTAATAAAAAAAGCACAAGATGAAAATGTAGTAATCGATGATCATATACTTTCTAACATTGCAAACAAAATAGACTCAAACATTAGAGAACTAGAAGGTGTCTTCAATAAAGTAGTAGCAAGAGCTTCTCTTACACATAGTCCAATTACAATAGAACTTGCCGAAAAAATTATAAACGAATTCAAATATGAAAGTGAAAAAGTCATTTCTTGTGATTTTATAAAAGAAACTGTTGCAAAATACTTTAGTATCAATAAAGATGATCTATCCAGTAACAAAAGATCCAATGACATTGCCTTTCCAAGACAAATTGCAATGTACTTATGTCGAGAAATTGCTAACATGTCTTATCCTCAAATAGGAATGGACTTTGGAGGAAGAGATCATTCCACTGTTATGCATGGGTGTAAAAAAATAGAAAAAGAAATAAAAGAGAAAAGCAATACCAAATTAATTGTGGATAGTGTGAAAAACATCATCGTCGATGGAAAACAATAGTAAAGTAAAATAAAATTTTATTTTTTAAAAATTTGTGTTTGAAAAATAATTGTTTGCCAAAATAGTAGTCAATCAATTCTTACGGAAACAATATATTTGATATCCACACCCTACTGTTAATAACCTGTTTATAAACTGTGTATATCTAAAGTTTGCACAAATGTAGTGGGAAACTGTGGATAACTAAAAAAGTTTTCCACTGACTTATAAACATCAATTTTTTTAGGGCTTCTAACTTTCAACATAGTTTTCCACAGTTTCCACAAAGCCTAATACTATTACTACTAATAATATTATATATAATATAAGGAGGAAGCAAAATGAAAATAGTTTGTTATAAAGATACTATCCTAAAAGCTATTAATTCCGTAGTAAAAGGTGTAGCATCAAAAACAACAATGCCTATTTTAGAAGGCATACTAATTCAAACAAATGATAAAGAAATAAAATTAACTACTTTTGATTTAGAAATAGGTATCGAATATGTAATGGAATGTGAAATAAAAGAACAAGGAAGTACAGTAGTAAATGCTATTATGTTTAGTGAAATTATAAAAAAACTACCAAATACAGAAATTCATATTTCAGTAAATGAAAAAAATTTATTAGAAATAGAATGTGAAGGTTCACTTTATAAATTAGCAACGATGAATCCAGAAGAATTTCCAGAATTACCAAAAATAGAAATTGAAAATTCCATCGAATTAGATCAAAACATTTTAAAAAATATGATAAGAAAAACTATTTTTGCAGTAAGTACAGAAGAAAATAGACCTATTTTTACAGGATGTTTATTTGAAATTGAAAATAACAAATTAACTTTAGTTGCAGTAGACGGATTTCGATTGGCCTTAAGAAGTATATTTCTAAATAAACAAAGTAATAATTTTAAAGCTGTCATCCCAGGAAAAACGTTAAATGAAGTCAATAAAATTATATTAGATTCTTTTGAAACAGTAAAAATAGGAGTTTCAAAAAATCAAGCTTTATTTGAAATGGATAACTGTAAATTAGTAACAAGAATTTTAGATGGAGAATTTTTAAATTATAAAAATGTGATACCAAGTAACTGGGAAACTAGAATAAAAGTAAACAAAAGTAGTATTCAAAATAGTTTTGAAAGAATTAGCTTAATATCAGCATCAGCAGTTGAAAAGGAAAAGAAATATCCAGTAAAAGTAGAAGTAGACATCGGAAAAGTAATTATTTCGTGTACAAATCAGACAGGAGATGCAAAAGAAGAATTATATGTTTCAACAGAAGGAAAAAATTTAGAAGCAGGATTTAACCCAAAATATTTTCTAGACAGTTTAAAAGCAATTGAAGACGAAGAGGTATACATAGAATTTGGTACAAGTATTTCACCATGTTTAATTAAATCGATTGAAAATAATGATTACACTTATATGATTTTGCCAATTCGATTAAAAGAAGATTAATGTTAGAAAAAAGAAAAGTGTTTTCCACAAATAAAAAACAATTTGTGGAAAACACTTTTGAAAATGTAAAAATGAGAAAAAAAAAGTAAAAAAAAGATAAAAAAAGAAAGATTAATATAAATGATTTTTAAAGAATAAATATAAATTATTTTAAATTAATTTGAATATTTAAGAATTATTTTTATATTTAGAAAAAATGGAGCCACGAAAATCAAAAATAAAGCGTTTTTATTTTTTAGGCATATAAATTTATATGATAAAAAATAGAAAAAATTAGAATAAATTAGAAAAAAAAAGATAAAAATAGATAAAACGATACACAAATGGAGAAGAATATGTGGATAAATGAAATAAAAATAAAAAATTTTAGAAATTATCAACAAGTAGAATTAAAATTAGACAAAAATATTAATTTATTATATGGTGAAAATGCACAAGGAAAAACAAATATAATAGAATCAATTTTTTTAGGTAGTATGGGCAAATCTTTTCGAGCCAAAAAAGACAATGAAATGATAAATTTAAAAGCTAAAAAAGCAGAAATAGAAATACAATATGAAAAATCAGATCGAGAAGGAACAATAAAAATAGAATTATCTAATAAAAAAGAGATTTCTTATAATGGAATAAAATTAAAAAAATTAAGTGAATTGCTAGGAAAAATTAATATAGTTATATTTACACCAGATGATATTAATATTTTAAAAGGAAGTCCTCAAAATAGGAGAAGATTTTTAGATATTATGATTAGTCAATTAAAACCTAATTATATGTATCATTTAAATTTGTATATAAAAACATTAGAACAAAGAAATAATTATTTAAGACAAATAAGAGAAGAAAAAAAAGATGAAAATTTATTAGAAATATGGGATGAAAAATTAATAGAATATGCAAATATTATTTTTCAATATCGAGAAAAATACATAAAAAAAATAGAAGAAAAAATAAAAAAAATACATTCTGAAATTACAGAAAATAAAGAAGAAATAGAAATAAAATATGAATCAGAATGTAAAACAAAAGAAGAATATTTAAAATTATTAAAAGAAAGAAGAAAATTAGATATTATAAAAGGTTATACAACAAAAGGAATTCACCGAGATGATTTTAAGATAGAAATCAATAAAAAACAATTAAATATTTATGGTTCACAAGGTCAACATAGAACAGCAATTCTTTCTTTAAAATTAGCAGAATTAAATATTGTAAAAGAGGAAATAGAAGAAGAGCCAATTTTATTATTAGATGATTTTATGTCTGAGTTAGACGAAAAAAGAATAAAAAGTTTTTTAACCAAAATAGAAAATACACAAGTAATTATTACATGTACAAAAAAAATAGAGGTTGAAAATAAAAAAATTTTAATATATAATGTGGAAGACGGAAAAATAAGAAAAGAATAAATAGAGGAGGAAAACAAATGGAAAAGTATGAACACAAATATGGTGCTGATCAAATTCAAGTCCTTGAAGGACTTGAAGCCGTAAGAAAAAGACCAGGAATGTATATAGGAAGTACATCTGTTAGAGGACTTCATCATTTAGTTTATGAAATTGTAGATAATGGGGTAGATGAAGCATTAGCAGGATATTGTAAAGAAATAAATGTAATCATAGAACCAGGAAATATTATTAGTGTAGAAGATAATGGAAGAGGAATTCCAGTAGAAATACATCCAAAAACTAAAATTTCAACAGCAGAAACAGTTTATACCGTATTACATGCAGGAGGAAAATTTGGAGGAGATAGTGGATATAAAGTGTCAGGAGGACTTCATGGAGTAGGAGCTTCTGTAGTAAATGCTTTATCAAATTGGACAGAAGTTATTATAAAAAGAGATGGAAACCTATATCAAATGAGATTTGAAAAAGGAAAAACGGTTCAAAAATTAGAAAAAATAGGAAAAGCCGAAGGAACAGGAACAAAAGTAAGATTTTTAGCAGATGATACAATATTTGAAACAGTAGAATATGAATATGAAGTATTAGAAAAAAGGTTTCGAGAGATTGCATTCTTAACCAAAGGACTAAAAATAACAATTGAAGATAAAAGGGAAGAGACACCAAAGAAAGCAGAATTTTGTTTTGAAGGAGGGCTAATTTCATTTGTAGAATTTTTAAATAAAAATAAAGAAAAATTACATAAATCTCCAATTTATATAGAAAAAAATGGGGAAGTACCAGTTGAAATTGCTATCCAATACACATCTAGTTATTCGGAAAATATTTATACCTTTGTCAACAATATCAATACAATAGAAGGAGGAACACATTTAGAAGGATTTAAAAGATCCTTAACAAAGGTATTCAATGACTACGCAAGAAGTCATAATATTTTAAAAGAAAAAGATTCAAATTTACAAGGAGAAGATATTAGAGAAGGAATAACAGCAGTTGTGTCAGTAAAAGTGAAGGAGCCACAATTTGAAGGACAAACAAAAACAAAATTAGGAAACAGTGAAGTTACAGGAGTTGTTCAAAGTATGGTAAATGAATCCTTATCTACATTTTTAGAAGAAAATCCTAATGTTGCAAAATCGGTATTAGAAAAATGTATTAGTGCATCCAGAGCTAGGGAAGCAGCAAGGAAAGCAAGAGAACTTGCAAGAAAGAAAAGTTCACTTGAAACATCTACTTTACCTGGAAAATTAGCAGATTGTAGTAGTAAAAATCCAGATGAATGTGAAGTATATATTGTAGAAGGGGATTCTGCAGGAGGAAGTGCGAAACAAGGAAGGGACAGAAAATTTCAAGCCATTTTACCATTATGGGGAAAAATGTTAAATGTGGAAAAATCAAGAGCAGACAAAATTTATGGAAATGACAAACTAAATCCCGTTATTCTAGCAGTAGGAGCAGGAATAGGAAGTGACTTTGATGTTACTAAAATAAGATATGGAAAAGTTATTATAATGGCAGATGCAGATGTAGATGGTGCTCATATTAGAACATTATTATTAACATTCTTTTTTAGGTACATGAGGCCACTAATTGAAAATGGAAATGTATACTTAGCGCAACCGCCATTATATAAATTATCAAAAAAAGGAATGGAAGATAAATATTGTTATACAGATGAAGATTTAGAAAAAGCATATAAAGAATTAGAAGAAAAAGGAATAGCAAAAGAACAATTAGGTTTACAAAGATATAAAGGTTTAGGGGAAATGAATCCAGAGCAATTATGGGAAACTACGATGAATCCAGAAACAAGAACCTTAGTAAAAGTAACCATGGAAGATGCGATAAAATCCGATGAAATATTTACGTTATTAATGGGAGATGAAGTAGAGCCAAGAAGACAATTTATTCAAGCTAATGCAAAATATGTAAAAAATTTAGACATTTAATAAATTTAATGCCAGATAAATTACAAAATTTATCTGGCATTAATTCATAAAGCTAATAATAATCTCAACTAAAACTAATACACCTAATAATTAAACCTAATATATATTACTATATAAATAAGCCCCATACCAAATGTATTAATCATTCGTTCGACTATTAGTACACCACAAGTAACCATATTCATCCTAAAGAAGGACTACTAATAACCACTTCATAAAAAATACACTAGATATAAAAATAATCTTAGCTCGAATATATTACCTACCATTTGACCATACAAAAAAGAATAAAATAAATATACAGCCTACAAACAAATAATATACTCTTATCGCCGACCCATTATAATATAAAAAATACACTATAATACATCTTTGTCCAAATATAAATAAACTAATAAAAATCTATTTATACTCTTGGCTCAACTATTATTAACCTTATAACATTATTATGAACGAAAATAAAAAAAATATTCAAAAAAATAAAAAAATGATTGACAAAAAATGTAAAATACTGTAAAATGCTATTTTAATAGGAGGTGAAAAAGATAAAAAAAGACCAACCATCAACTCAAAAGTTTATTCCCATCGAAGAGATATTAAAAAATGGCATGATAAAAACAAAAGATAAATATGTAAAAATATTAAAAATCACACCAATAAATTATAATCTAAAATCAGAATTAGAAAAACAAGCCATATTAAATTCTTATAAAATTTTTTTAAAAACCTGTAATTTTGATATTCAAATTTTAATTCAAAGTAGTAAAGAAAATTTAGAAAAAAATATTAATAATATAAAAAAAAATATCCAAAAAAAAGAAAAAAAATATTTAGAAGAAAAAGCACAAAATTATATAGAATATATTAATAAAATAAACGCTAGTAAAAAATCATCTTCTAAAAATTTTTATATTATTATCTCAAAAAAAATTCCAAAAGAACAAGAATATTGTGAATCATTTGAAATGATAAAAAATGATTTAAAAGAAAAATATTTTAAAATAAAAGAGTGCCTATCAAGATGTGGAAATTCAGTATTTGAAGTAAATACAAAAGAAGAAACATTAAAAATAATAAATTATTTTTTAAATACAAGACAAGAAATAAAAAAGGAGGAAAAAAAATATAAAAAAGAGTAACAAAAAAAATTTAGAATTTATCTCAGGAAGTATTTTAGAAAAAGATAAAATAGCACCATCCTATATTAATTTACAAAATCCAAAATATATAGAAATAGATAATTTATATTATTCAGGTTTAATAATCAATAATTATTATAGAGAACAAACCGATATTTTATTAAAAAGTCTAATTGAAACCAATATCAATATGAATCTATCTATTTTTTATGAATAACAAGATAGTTATCAAACAATAAGAGATTTAACTTATCACATAGGAAATGTAGGTGTAGAATTAAAACAAAGCAATCCAAACAGGCAAGACATAGACATTGCAGCATTTGCATATAATGATGCCAAATATATTAGAAAAGAAATACAAGTAAATAACGAAGACATATATTTTTTATATATTTATATAAGTATTTATGCAGAAGAAAAAAAAGAGTTAGAATATTATTTAAATAAGATAGAAGGAATAACACAAAGCAAAGGAATGCAATCAAAAAGAGCAAATTTTAGGCAAGAAGAAGCGTTTATCGGTTGTTTACCAATTATGGAAAACCCCATTATCATAAAAGAAGTTGCCAAAAGAAATATATTAACATCTGGACTAATAGCAACTTATCCATTTATTTCTTCCACCATATTTGATGAAGAAGGAATTTTTATAGGAACCAACATTTATAATAATTCATTAGTATTTATAGACAGATATGACACAGACCAGTATAAAAATGCAAATATTTGTATATTTGGAACCAGTGGTGCTGGAAAATCATTTTACACTAAATTATTAATTTTAAGATACAAATTATTAGGAATAAAACAATATATCATAGATCCAGAAAGAGAATATAGTAATTTATGCAAAGAATTAAGAGGAACACATATAAAAATAGGTCCTAATTCTCATACTTACTTAAATATTTTTGATATTAGAAAAGAAAGTATAGAAGAAGGAGAAAGTGGTTATTTAGCAACTAAAATAGGAAAACTAATTGGATTTTTTAATTTAATATTTGGTCAATTAAATGAAGAAGAAAAAGCGATAATAGAAGAAAAATTAATTCAAACCTATCAAACAAAACAAATTACATTTAATGATGATAGTTTATATAAAGCAAATTCAGAAAAAATATTAGGAAAAGAATTTAAAACCTCAAAAGATATGCCAATATTAGAAGATTTATATCATATTTTAGGAAAAGATGAAAAAACCAAAAAATTTAAAACAAAGTTAATACCATTTGTAAAAGGTTCCATGAAATTTTTTAATAATCAAACAAATATAGAATTAGACAATGAATTAATAATTGCTGATGTTTATGATTTAGGAGAAGAAAATTTAAAATATGGTATGTATATGTTTATTGAAAATTTTTGGGACAAAGTAAAAGAAAATAGAAAAGAAAAAAAAGCAATTTATTTAGATGAAATATGGAGATTAATTGGAGTAACGTCAAATAAAGAAGTAGCCAGTTTTATTTATAAAATCTTCAAAACTATACGAAAATATGGAGGAAGTAGTATTGCAATAACACAAGATATTTCTGATATATTTAGTTTAGAAAATGGAATTTATGGAAAAAGTATTTTAAATAATTCTAGCATAAAAACTTTTTTTGCGTTAGAAGAAGAAAATATAAAAATATTATCTGAATTTGCAAATCTATCAGAAAAAGAAAAAGTAGAAATAAAATCTTTAAAAAGAGGAGAATGTTTAATGTTTGTTGGAGAAAATCATATACTAACCAAAATAGAATGTTCTGATTTAGAACAAGAGATTCTAGAAGGAAACAAATTGGAAAAAAAGAAATGAGGTAAGAATGAAAAAAGTAATAACAGCAATTAATAATCCTAAATTAAATGAAAAGTTAAAAAAAGAAAAAAATTTTAAAGTAATAGGAAAAGATATTCAATATAAAGAAGCAATTTTAGAAATATTAGAAAAAAATCATTTAGTTGATTTAATTATTTTAAGTGAAAAAATTCCAGGACAAATTAAATTTGAAAAATTAATTGAAAAAATAAAAATAATTAATAAAGAAATAAAAATTATATTTATTTTAGAAAAAGAAAATAATGAATTAGAAAAAATATTATTAAAAAATAATATTTTAGATATTTATTATAATAATAAAATCAATTTAAATGAATTAATAAAAATAATAAATAAAAAAGAAATAAATATGGAAGAAGAAATAATAAAATTAAAAAAGATAATTGAGAAGGGAGGAGAAGAATATCATAAAAGAGATTTTAAAAGAAAAGAAAATTTTAGAGAAAAAATAAAATCAATAATAAAAAAGCAAGAAAAGAAGAAAGAAATAAACGAAACAAAAGTCATAACAGTATACGGGAACTACAAAAGTGGAAAAAGCACCATATCTTTAATTATTAGTAAATATTTATCAGAAGAAAATAATAAAGTTTTGTTGATAGATGGTGATCTAGAAAAACAAGATTTGAGTGTAATATTAAAAAAAAATAAAAAGTCAAATAACGAAAAAGCAAAAAACAAAATTTTAAATAGAAAAAAAATAAAACACAATAAATTAAATAATAATTATAAAAAATTAAAAAATAAAAATTATAATATTAAAATAAAAAATAAAATAAATTTAAATATAATAAAAATAAATAAAAATTTAGAATTTTATTATGGATTAAATGATTATTTAAAAAATAAATTAAAAATAAAAAAATTAATAATACAATTTTTAACATTTATCAAACCGAATTATAATTTTATTATTTTCGATTTATCAAAAAATAATTTTGAAAAAATAAATAAAACTATTTTAAAATGTAGTGATAAAAATTTTTTAGTAATAGAACCTAATATATTAGGAATAAGGGAAATTCAAAAAAACTTGAAAATGTGCCTTAGAAGATGGAGTATCAATCCAAAAAATTTATATTTTATTTCTAATAAAAAAAATAAAGATTCGATCAATAAAAATTTAATCTTAAAAAGTTTTCCTATAAAAAATAAAATAATTGAAATAAGAGAAAATAAATATTATAAATCTATTTTAAATAGTCAAAATATAAAAAGAAAAAAAATATCAAAAAATAATATGATAAAAAAAGAAATAAATAAAATAATAAAAATAATAGTAATAAAAAAAAGAAAGAAGGGATAAAAATGGAAATTGAAAATTTAATAAAAAAAGAAAGGGAGATAAATAATACAATAATAAATGAAAAGATGCAAAAAAATTTTTTAGAAACTACATTGGGAAAAACAATTAATACAGCAATTGATATTGGCATAAGAGCGGTATTACCAGAATTTGTAGAAGATCAAGTTATACAAATTAAGGATAATTTATGCCATTATGGATTAAAAGAAGGAATTACAAAAACAATTGAAGATGCTATCAATTTAGGGAAAAGTGCAATAGGAATTGTAACAGGAAATTTTGAAAATGTTTCACAAATAAAAAGTGCAGTAAAAACAGGTGGATTAATAGATGGTATGTCTAATTTATTAGACACGGTAATTGACAAAACAAAAAAAGCAGGCCTTATAAATAGTACAGTAGGCAACACAATAAAACAGGGGAAAAATATAATATTAAATAATATAGAAAAAAATATAGAACAAAATTTAAGCAAACAGTATGAGACAATTGAGAATACTAATAAATATATAAATAATTGGAAAAACTATTTTCAAGAAAAAAATTTTGAAGGTATGCAAAAAGAATATAAAAAAATAGAAAAACAATTAAAAAATATAATACCAATTGAAAAAACAATTAATAATGCAAAAACAATACAGATATTACATAATTTAATCAAAAATAATGGACAAGATTTTAATTTGACAAATGAACAAATAGAATTAGCAGAAAAATTAAAATAATTTAAAGAAAAAGAGTATTTTTATTGGTTGTATAGAAAAGCGATGTAAAATAATTTATTTTACATCGTTTTTAACTTAACATATCTTTTCGTTTTAACCAATAAGTCACCAATAGAGTTAATACAACAGATACTAAAATCATTACAACAAATCCATAAGGACTATTTTGAAATGGTAGCCCAACATTCATTCCCCAGAAACTAGAAATCATTGTTGGTACAGCAAGTACAATAGTAATAGCTGTTAGAAATTTCATGACACCATTTAAATTATTAGAGATAATAGAAGCGTAAGCATCCATAGTTCCATTTAAAATATCTCTATATATTTGAGCCATTTCTATTGCTTGTCTATTTTCTATAATAGCATCTTCTAGTATTTCTTCATCTTCTTCATATAGTTTTATAATCTTACCTCTCATTGTTTTTTCCATGACAAGTTCATTAGATTTTAAAGAGGTTGTAAAATATACTAAACCTTTTTCTAAACTTAATAATTTTAATAGTTCTTTATTTTTCATAGAATTTTTTAAAATATATTCTGCAATTTCTGTTTCCTTATTAATTTGTTTTAGATAACTTAAGTAGTAAGAAGAATTTAAAAATAAAATTTGAAAAATAAATCGGGTTTTTTTATAAGTTTGAAAATTTTTAATTTTTTTCTTTTCAAAATCTTCAATTACTTTATTCTTCTTTAACGAAACTGTTACGAAAAAATCGTCTCTTACTACAATCATTCCTAAGGGCATCGTTGTATAAATATCATTTTCTACATTTTTTTCTATGATAGGAACATCTACAATAAAAAGTATAGTATTGTCATCATCTTCTTGATCGATTCTTGCTTTTTCTTCATAGTCTAAAGAATCACGAATAAAATCTTCTTGAATATGGATATTTTCACATACTTTTTTTATTTCGGTTTCCGATGGATTTACTAAATTGATCCAAGAACCTTTTTTAAATTCTTTTATTTCTTCAATCTTATTTGTTTCTAAATTTGTGTTATAAATTTTTAGCAAAGCCATCACCCCTTTTTAATTTTAATAGTTCAATTTTATGCAAATAAAATATTGCCTAACTATTATTTTAGCTTTTTTATGGATTTTTGACAACATAAATTGAAAATCCTAAATATAAAAAGAGCAATTGATCAGACTTTTTCCAAAATAGATGTTAAAATAAGAAATCGTTATAATATTTAAAATTAATAAAGCTGGTGCGCCATCTCGGCTTCGAACCGAGGACCTCCAGATTAAGAGTCTGTTGCTCTACCAACTGAGCTAATAGCGCGTTTATAAAATTTTGTTTTCCAGCTATTTTTCTTAAAAAAAGTAAAAACTAGAAAATAGTAGGAATCCAAATCTTACTCTATCAACGAAACTAATGAATTATTAACTTAGCGTTTTTATTATACTATTCAAAATCAGATTTTGTCAATAATATTTAGAAAATTTTACTATTTTATGCTTATAATCCACAATTGTCTGAAATGAAACAATGAAAAAGCTTCTCATAATACATGGGCACAATTTTATTTGTATAAAATTGGCATACAGACAAAGACGTGGCATGTAAGTTAGTCTAAAAGGTCAAAATTTTAATCATGCCCATTTTGTTGAGAGAAGCTTTTGTTATCCAATCGAACAACAATTTTATACAATGATACATTTAATAATTACTTTTTGCCTAATATCATTTTTATTTCTTTATTTATTTTACCTCTTGTTATTGTGAGTATAATTTCATCATTAGGTTTTTTTGTATAAATGTATTGTCTTAAATCATTCATCGTATTTAAAGAAGTATGATCAACACTTGTAATGATATCACCTTCTTTTAAATCTGTATGATCAGCAGGACTATTTTTAGTAATTTGAGCCACATAAATTCCTTTTTCAAAATGTATATTAGCATTAGAATTTAAATAAGGAATAACCTCTTTATCATAAGCATAAATGCCAAGAGAAGCTTCTTCAAAAGAGTCAGTATTTTTAAAACTTTCAATAATAGGTTTAATAATATTAATAGGAATTGCAAAACCAATTCCTTCTGCTGACGAAATTTTAACAGTATTAATCCCCAAAACATCTCCATTAGGGTAAATTAAAGGTCCACCGCTATTTCCTGGATTAATAGTAGCATCTGTTTGAATCAAATTTGTCATATAAGAAGACTTATCATTTTCTTCTATTTTAATCGTTCTATTTTTAGCACTAATAATACCAGAAGTTACAGTTCTTCTAAATTCAAAGCCGAATAGGATTTCCGAATAGCATATACCATCTCGCCAATACGAATTTGACTAGAATCTCCCAAGTTTATATATTCTAAATTTTTAGCATTAATTTTAGTAATCGATAAATCTAAATTTGAATCACTCCATACAACAGTACCATCGTAATTATTACCATTTTCTAAGGTAATATAGCATTTGCTATATTTAGCACCTGTCACATGTTCGTTACTTAAAATATATCCATTTTCTGTAACAATCATCCCTGTCCCTAGACCCAATTCACTTTCTGTACTTTTTGATAAAATGCTATTACCAGCATTCTTTAATTTTGAAATTCCAACCACTTTTCTTGTAGTTTCTTCAATAATATCAGCCACTTGTTTACTATTTTGTGTTACATTATCCACAGTTTGTGCATCTATTGTGGATTGTATTTTTGTTGTTTCATAATTAGAAGGATTAATCTCAATATTTTGGTATGTAGTATACAAATAGAAACCAAAAACCCACAAAAACATTAAGGGGAAAACGGTTAAAAGTAC
>CASUIT010000016.1 GCA_949455995.1 uncultured Clostridia bacterium | reverse complement strand
AACCATACCTATCCATGACATAACAAAAATGCAAAGAAAAGAAATTGTACAATTATTAAAAGAATTTATCGTTTCTATCAAAAGTTTTAGACCCATAGAAGAAGCAATCATCACTAGTGGAGGAATTAATATAAAAGAAATAAATCCAAAAACTATGGAATCCAAAAAAATAAAAGGATTATATTTTGCAGGAGAAATCATAGATGTAGATAGTTATACAGGTGGATTTAATCTTCAAATAGCCTATTCTACAGGGTATACAGCAGGTCTCATTAGAACATAACTAAAAAAAGAATAGGATTTGAAAATCATTTTTAGAAAAGGAGAAATGAAATGGATTTTTGGACAATTAAAGAAAGAGTAGAAACAGAAATTACTCAAAAAAAGTCAAAATTCATAGCCAATTTATTTCCAGTAGAAAGTGTAAAAGAAGCAGAAGAGATCATTTGCAAACACAAAAAGAAAAATTATGATGCAAGGCATCATTGTATAGCCTATCGAATTATAGAAAACGATCAAATAATTGAAAAGTCAAACGATGATGGAGAACCATCTGGAACAGCAGGACTTCCAATGTTACATATTTTAAAAAAAAATAATTTAGCCAATATTGTAATTATAGTAACTAGATATTTTGGAGGAATTTTATTAGGAACAGGAGGATTAGTAAGAGCCTATTCTGAAAGTTTGCAAAAAGCCATCGAAAAAAGCGAAAAAATACAAAAATGTTTAGGAATACAAATGCTTGTAACAATAGAATACAATTATTTTGAAACATTCAAATATTATTGTAAAAACAACCATATTTTGATAACAAATGTAGAATACAACCAATATATAATAGGTAGAATAGAGTTAGAGGAAAAGAAAAAAGAAAAATTAATAGAAGATTTTAAAACAAAAAAGATTTTTTTAAAAGATTTAAAAGAAATTACTAAAAAATATATGGCAAAAAGTATATGAAAAACTACTTTTATTAAAAATAATGGAAGAAATTTCCAAAAAACTATTGCTTTTCCTCGAAATAATGATTATAATAAGATATATAAAAATAAAATTAGGAGGGAAAAATGAAAGAGAAACTTACAATAATGATAGCAGATGATAACCAAGAGTTTAGTGCTACCTTATCATCTTATATCAACACTCAAGAAGACATGGAAGTAAAAGCCATAGCTAAAGATGGAAATGAAGCCGTTGAAATGATATCAGAAACAATGCCAGATGTGGTATTATTAGACGTTATAATGCCACGTTTAGATGGATTAGGAGTACTAGAAAGATTAAATATCATAAACATAGAAAAAAAGCCAATCTGCATCATGTTATCAGCAGTAGGACAAGACAAAATAACCAAAAAAGCAATTACATTAGGAGCAGACTACTATGTAGTAAAACCATTTGACATAGAAGTATTAATAAAAAGGATTCGACAAATCAAATACTATAAACCAAGTCAAACAGGAGGAAACTTTATAAACAGAGAACCAAGACAAAAATATATTGAATTATCCGAAGATGAAACAAATAAAGAAAAAAACTTAGAAGCCTTAGTAACTAACATCATTCATGAAGTAGGAGTACCTGCACACATTAAAGGTTACCAATATTTAAGAGAAGCAATTATGATGGTAGTAAACGACATAGAAGTTATCAATCAAATCACAAAAAGCCTATATCCTAAAATAGCAACCAAATATAATACTACTCCAAGCCGAGTAGAACGAGCCATTCGTCATGCCATAGAAGTAGCATGGGGAAGAGGGCAACAAGAAGCCGTAGAAAATATTTTTGGCTATACCATTTCAGCAGCAAAAGGAAAACCAACCAATTCCGAATTTATTGCCATGATTGCAGATAAATTAAGATTGGAATTAAAGAGCGCATAGAAAATGGCGAAAACATTGCGGGAGTATGCATGCAAAGAAAAATAGAATTCGCAACTATTGCAACCAACTCTATGAAAAGCGTGATAGAATGGAAAAAAATTCGTGTGCATTGCAATAAATTAAAAAATTTATTGGTTGTAAACCTCAAATGTTTGTTTGAAAATAAAACAAATATTAGGAGGTTTTTTATTATTATGTAACAAGATATACGACAACATTGTCAAGCGGGAGGCAAGAACGGCTAAATAAAGAATGTAAAATACATTGAAACTATTGACAATATTGAATACTGGCAAATGGATTGTGAATATGAATTGTCAAGTTTAAGTGCGCCAGTTGGCAAAAATTATTCTGGAACAAATTTAAATGCTACTTTTTGTTATGCCTATGATTTAGAGCAGAAAAAAAGTTATGAATATATATTTGAACTTGGAGAATATGAAAGATTGAAAGGTTGGTCTAAGAATAACAGGGAAAAAGAAAATAGTTGGAAATAAAAGGAGATGTAAAAAATATGTCATGAATTAATTGTAAAGAATGTGGAAAAGAAATATCAAGTACAGTAAAGAAATGTCCTCATTGCGGATATAAAAACGAACAATTAAAAGAAGAAACAAAAGACAAAAGGGCAAATTTTATAAAGAAATATGGAAAAAGTATAACAATTGTAACTATTTTTTATAATATCATTTTCACTTTAATTTAAAGTTTGTAAATATTGGTAGTTTGTCAAGACGAACCAATCATAATATCCCTATATTTTTTATCTTGTCGGTATGAGCGACAACATAAAAATACTAAACCCAGATTTATCATAATATTTATTCAAAAGTCCTTTTTTTCTTATTTTCAATTATAAACAATTGTACATAACCCTCCACAGCTTTAGTTGTGAGAATGATATATGGGGGTAGTGCTTATGGTAGAGTCAGTAGTGATATTAACAATTAAACTACTATTCTATGGATTAGTAGGAGTAACTATCATAGATTTTGCCTTAGTTATCATTATCTTAGTATTACTACGCAGGCAATAAAAAAATAAACCATTCTGCTTTTGACTGAGTGAATGGTTTATCTATTTTTCGGCAACATACTTTGTGTTTCTCATTTTCTATTTTTATTATACATGGATTTTTTTGATTTGTCAAATATGAAATTTTTCGATTTTACTATAAAATGTAATTAACCTAAATTTATTGCTATTGACATACTTGAAAAATTGCACTACCATCCATGCAATAAACATATTGAGGTAAATACAACAAATAATAAAAGAAGATGCATAAACACGAAAAGATAATAGTTTTTCAGGTGAACTCTAAAAAGATAGAGTTCATTTTAATATGATGGGAAAAATGAAAAACCAAAAATTTGTATAACTTTGAAAAAATTGGAAAAGCTTAAAATAGAAAAGTTATAATTTTTGAGGAGGTATCCATGGAAAGTAGTAACATGAAAAACATGGTAGTATTAAAAAATTTGCCATCCAATTTAGTAGAAGAAGCGATTGTGATATTAAAGTCAAGTAAAAAAGTAAAAAAATTACAAAAAATAGATAAAGGTAATCAAGTAAAAAAAGAACAAGATGTAAAAAAAGAAAAAGACTATATCTTAAAAGAAGCAGAAATGTTAATTTCTAGTTATATTTCGAAATTAGAAAATAATCGTGAACAAAAGCAATATAGAAATTCCAAAATAAGTAAAAGATATAAGCGATTAAAAAAATATGCCTATTTATCAAGTACTATTATCATAATACAGGCTATTATACTTATATTTCATTAGGAGAAGTTATAAAACATCTCATAAAAGCATATGATTTAGAAGACCAAACAAAGGAAGAGGTGTTTTAGATGGAAAGACTAATGAGTGTAGAAGAGAAAATAAGACGAGCTGAGCAAATCTATCAAAAAAGAAGGCAAGGAGAAGAAAGACCCATTGCTAAAGTAACATTAAACGAGAAAAAAGACATTAAATTATTAAAAAAAATGGTAATACAGATATTGATTTGTGTTGCTATTTATTTAATGGTATATAGTATACAAAACAATCAGTATGTATTCTCACAAGATTTTATACAAAAAGCACAAGAAATTCTTTCTTATGATACCAATTTAAATGAATTATATGAAAAGATAAAAAATCAAATAATGAGTTTGATAAAAAAGCAACCAGAAGAAAATACATCAAATATTCAAGAAGCAATTGGAGGAGTCGATTTACAAATTAGTCAAGCACAAGAAAAAAGCTTAACCCAAGAAGAGCAAGATATACAAAAAATAAAAGATACTACCAGTTTTATCAAACCAGTAGAAGGAGTAATTAGTTCAAAATATGGAAGAAGAGAGCAAGCAACAGGAAGAGTGCCAAAAAATCATACAGGAACTGATATCGCAGCAAATTTAGGAACGAAAATAGTAGCAGCAACTGATGGAGAAGTAGTTTTAGCATCTAGTGAAGGAGATTATGGAAAACATTTAAAAATACAAATAGGAGAAGTAAGTATTATTTATGCACATTGTAATGAGCTATATGTAAAACAAGGAGATAAAATAACCCAAGGACAAGAAATCGCACAGGTGGGATCTACAGGAAATTCTACAGGTCCTCATTTACATTTTGAAGTTAGAATTTCAGAAAGAACCGTAGATCCACAAAGCATTTTAGAATGGTAAAGGAGGGAAGTATGCGATTTAGAATTGATTTAAAAATATTTATTTTTATACTCCTATTTTATTTAACCAAACAAATAGAAATTTATGCTATGATCATGTTTTTTGCAATTCTTCATGAGTTTCGGACACTTATTAGCAGGGTTACTATTAGGAATGAAACCAGAAAAAATGGAAGTTATGCCATATCGGTGTAGCGGTATCTTTTAGAATTATGCCAAAAGATTATAATAAGAAAATAAAAAATGGAAACCAATTAGAACTAAAAAAAATAATAGTAGCTTTAGCAGGACCAGTAACGAATGCGATCCTTATACTAATGATATTACAAACGAATATTAGTATCTTTGAAGCAATGATGATGATATATTCTAATGTGTTACTTATTTTATTTAATTTGTTGCCAATTTATCCATTAGATGGTGGAAGAGTCATAAAAGGAATTTTACATATTATGCAAGGAAAAAGAAAAGCACAAAAATATACAAATAACCTATCATTTATTACATTAATGATTCTGACCTTTATTTCTAGTATAGCCGTTTACCAAACACAAAATATTGCCATATTTGTAATTATTATTATACTTTGGGGAATTTTTATCAAACAAGATAGAATTTACCAAAAAAGAGATAAAATTTATTATTTACTAGAAAAAAGTATTGAAAATAAATGAAATAAATAGTAAACTAAATAAGTAGAGATAAACACAAAAATAAAAAAGGAGAATATGCAAATGATAAATAGAAAAATAAAAGATGCAAAAGGTGTTACCTTAGTTGCCTTAGTAATAACAGTAGTAGTATTAATGATACTTACTAACATTGTAATCTACAATATAAGAGATAGTCTAAAATTAGAAAGATTAAAAGCCATGCAAAATGATATAGCAAACTTAAGAGACAAAATTGCTAGCTATTATGCACAAAATGGTAAAATTCCAGCACATATTCCCTATACCAAAATAGAAGAAATAGAACAAGCAGGAGTAATTAGTAACACAGTAGATACAGGAGAATTTTTAATCATTGACTTATCTAGTCTAGAAACATTAACACTAAATTATGGAAAAGATTATGAAATAGTAAAACAAAATCCAGAAAATGCTCAAAACTATAAAAATTTATATATCATCAATGAAACCAGTCATAACATATTTTATGTAGAAGGTGTAAATTATGATGGTGAAATATTTTACACAGATTATACAGCAAAAGGAAAAGACTTGTGGCCTGTTAATTTAAGATATAAGGAAGGCATTAAAATTCCAGAAGATTTTTCTTATGTAGAAGGAACAAAAGATACAGGAATTCTTATTAGAAGTAATAGTGATGCCACCAAACAATATCAATGGATCCCAATTAATAAAGAGATAAAAGAAATTCCAAATGATATAAGCATTTTAAATAGTAAAAAAGAAGATTTTATTAAAAGTGCAAATGCTTATCAAGGTTATTATAAAAGTACGCAAAATAATAGTAAAGAAGTCTTATATTTAGAATTAGAAAACTGGTCAAAAACTTATGATCAACAAGCAGTCTATAAAGACAAAAATGGAGAAACAGCATATATTCCAGCAAATTTTCAAGTATCTAAAACACCAGGTCAAAATACAATAAACCAGGGACTTGTCATAAGAAATGAACAAACGAAAGACCAATATATTTGGATACAAGTACCAAAATCAATTTATACCACAGCAACTTCTAAAGAAGACTATGAAAACATAGAAAAAGATATGAAAATGTATGCAAATATTTATACAAACGAGAGTAATACAGACACTTGGTATGATGGATGTGGAATAGAAACAGAAGCGGAGTATCTTAATTTAAAGAATAGAATGTTAGCAAGTATCTATGAAAAAGGAGGATTTTGGATAGGACAATACGAAGTTGGATTAGATAATGCCAATACAGAAGTAACCCAAACAGATCAAATACAAAACTTGATTTCCAAAAATGGACAACCACTTATGCAACAAGATAAATATCCATATAATTATGTAACATGTAGTCAAGCCCAACAATTAGCACAAACATTAGGAAAAGAAAAATCATACCAAACAAGTCTTATGTTTGGTATACAATGGGACTTAGTATGTAAATTCATAGAAACCAATACTACCCAAAATAGGAGTGACATCTTAAAAAATAGTACAAGTTGGGGAAATTATAAAAATCAAACATTTAGTATAATAAAAGGAAGATATACAAACGATCCAGCACTTGCTAATTTATGGGAAACCATAAATTTAAATGAAATCTATACAAAACCATTAAATAATGCTATTTTATTAACAACAGGAGTAACCAATAGAAACAGTGTGTTAAATTTATATGATTTAGCAGGAAATGTAGGAGAATGGACCTTAGAAAAATCAGAAACAGGTGAAGCAGTATATAGAGGAGGAGATTTTGAAAGTGATGAAATAGAACAAGCAATAGCTATGAGAAAAACTAGTGCAGAAGGTAATAAAAATATAGGTTTTCGTATTGCCTTATATGAATAAAAGCTTTACTATATAGATAAAAAGATGTATAATATTATTAGTAGTCAAATTAAAATAAAAAGCAAGAATATCTTTAAGAAGAAAAGGAGTGATGGATATGAAAAATATGGATCAATATAAAGTTACAAAATAACCTGTTTATGATTTGGTAGAAAAAGATTTGAAGAACTATTAGAAAGACCCTTAAAAAGTGAAAGAGAAGTTTATGACAACATATTCCAATTAGAAAGTATATTAAGTTATCCCCATGACCATATACCAGATGCAGAAAATAGAGTAAATGAAAAGTTATATTATATTCAAGAAGCACTGGGAAAAGAGGTTTTAGATCAAGGTATGATGATATATGAACACCACAAATTAAATTGTTCGATGTGTGAAACAATGAGCTTAGGTGCTAGAATAAGAATAGAAGAAGAAATTATCAAAGATCCTGCATTAGCTGCACAATTGGATGAGATGAGATATCATCCAGAAAAATATCGAGATCTAACAGATAAATATAGCTATTATTTAGCAGTGTATTGCAAAATGGTAGAAGGAGAAATGGAAAACAGAGAAGAAGAAAGGCAAAAGGAAGAAAAAGAATTAGATTAAAAAACACAACATGTAACTTGTTTAAAAAGTTACATGTGTTTTTATTGTATAGGAAAAAAGTAACCAAAAGTAGTAATTGTAATAAAACTGTAATAATTTAGAAACAATTTTGTTATAATACATTGACTTTTTCTCATTTTCGTTATATCATATAAACACGAGAAATGAGTTTTAAAATCAATAAAATAAATTAGAAGAAAGGAGAATATGTTAGCAAAACAAACTAACATAAACTAGCAAATATGGGAGAAGTAATCGTAATCACATCAGGAAAAGGTGGAGTAGGAAAAACAACAACAACAGCAAACTTAGGATCTAGTTTAGCAGTAGAAGGAAAAAAAGTAGTACTAATCGACACAGACATAGGACTACGCAACTTAGACGTAGTTATGGGATTAGAAAACAGAATAGTATATGACATAGTAGATGTCGTAGAAGAAAAATGCAAACTAAGACAAGCCCTAATAAAAGACAAAAGATTCAAAGAACTATATTTATTACCAGCAGCACAAACAAGAGACAAAAGTGCTGTAAACGAAGAACAAATGAAAAACCTAGTAGAAAAATTAAAAGAAGAATTTGACTATATTCTAATCGACTGTCCTGCAGGAATTGAACAAGGATTTAAAAATGCAATAGCAGGAGCCAAACGTGCCATTGTCATAACAACAGCAGAAATATCAGCCATCAGAGATGCAGACAGAATCATAGGACTATTAGAATCCTCTGAAATAAAAAATCCAGAACTAGTCATTAATCGAATCAGACCAAGCATGGTAAAAAAAGGAGAAATGATGGATGTAGATGATATTGTAGACTTACTATCCATCGACCTAATAGGAGTAGTTCCAGATGACGAATACATCATAACCCAAACCAACAAAGGAGAGCCAGTCATCCAAAACAAAAAAGCACCATCTGGAAAAGCCTATATCGAAATAGCCAAAAGAGTATTAGGAGAAAAAATAGAAGTAACCATACCAGGAAGAGAAAAAGGGATATTTTCAAAAATAAAAAGTATATTTAAAAAACAATAAGCAATATGGGGGTAAAAAGAAAGAATGTTTGAAAACATGAAAAATTTTTTCAAAAAGTTTGCAAAAAACAAAAAAGAAGAAAAAGCGATAAGCAATTCAAAAGAAGCAGCAAAAGAAAGATTACATTTAGTACTAATGCAAGACAGAGCAAACGTTTCTGCTGACTTTTTAGAATTAATGAAACAAGAAATCATAGAAGTAATAAAAAGATACATAGACATAGACGAAGGAGCCATTGACGTACGACTTACCAACAAAGAAAACGAAGATGGAACCAACGGAGCACCAGCACTATATGCCAATATTCCAATCCTAAACATCAAAAATGAAGTAAAAAATGAAATAAAAAAAGAAAATCAAAAAGAAGAAAGTCAAAAAATAGAAAACCAAGCAAAAAATCAAGAAGAGCCAAAAGAAGAAGAAACAAAACCAAAACTAGAAGAAAACAACCAAGAACAAGAAGAGCTAACCAAAGAAGAGCTTAAATCAAAAGAATAAAAAAGAAAAAGAGTGATTTAATGAGAAAAAGAGAATTTAAAAATATAGAATGGAGTATCGGAATCATTGCAATTATCCTTTGTATCATAGGGCTAGTTGCATTATTTTCTTCCACGCAAGAAGCACAATATGACGAATTTAATAAACAATGCATCTGGTTAGTAGTCAGTATAGTAATAGCAGTTATTGTAATGATGATAGACTATGAAACCATTACAAAAATATCCCCAATATGTTATGGAATTTTTATTATATTACTAATAATTGTATTATTTACCCCTCCTGTAAATGGAGCAACTAGCTGGTTTGACATTGGATTTTTTTCTTTGCAACCAGGAGAATTTGCCAAAATTTTTGTTGTTTTATGTTTAGCCTATGCTATTACCAAAATACAAGAAAAAGACAAAAAAAGTATTAATAAGCCAATAAAACTATTAATGATATTAGCTATTGTTGTTGTTCCTGTGTTGCTTATCATAAAACAACCAGACTATGGTACAGCAGCAGCCTTTATTGTAGCAACTGTATTGATGTTAATTACAGCAGGAATTGACAAAAAATATATCATAAGCACGATTATTTTAGTGGTAATATCTGTACCATTAATCTATCATTTTATATTACCAGAACATGCTAAAAAAAGAATAGATATATTTTTAAACCCAGAATCCGATCCACGTGGATCAGGTTATAACATCATTCAATCTAAACTTGCTATTCGGAGCAGGAGGACTAACAGGGATGGGATTATTAAAAGGAAATCAGACACAATTAGGATTTTTATATCCAAAGACAACAGACTTTATATTTGCTGTTATTGGAGAAGAAATGGGATTTATTGTAGCTGGTACCGTTATTATATTATATGTGTTGCTCATTACAAAGTGCTTATATGTAGCAAAAACAGCAAAAGACCAAACAGGCTCTCTAATTGCTTCTGGAATAAGTGGGATATTTATCTTCCATATGTTAGAAAATATAGGAATGGTAATGGGATTATTGCCAATAACAGGAGTACCTCTTCCCTTTATCAGTTATGGAGGAAGTTCTTTAATTACTAATTTTATTTGCATAGCTTTATTATTAAATATTAGTAGCAAAAGACAAAAAACAATATTTGTTAAATAAAAAATTTAGAAAAAAGAGTGAGAAAGTAATGTATTTGCATCCATTAAAAATAGGAAAAGTAAAGCTAGAAAATAATATCATATTAGCTCCCATGGCTGGTGTAACAAACCAGCCTTTTCGAATAATAGCAAAAAGCTTTGGACCAGCAATGGTATGTACAGAAATGGCAAGTGCAAAAGCTATTTTTTATCAAGATTCAAAAACAAAACGATTATTAAATACACGGAGGAGAAAAAGGCCCCATTAGTATCCAAATATTTGGAAGTGAAGAAGAAAGCATGGCATATGCAACAAAATATGTAAGTAAAATAGCAGATGTAATAGATATTAATATGGGATGCCCTGCTCCCAAAGTTGTAAAAAATGGAGATGGAAGTAAACTTTTGCTAGATTTAGAAAAAGCAGAAAAAATAATGAAGACAGTAGTAGAAAATGCTTCTGTTCCAGTAACATTAAAATATCGAAAAGGATGGGATAAAGAAAATATAGTAGCAGTAGAAATAGCTAAAATAGCCCAAAAAGTGGGAATATCTGCCATTACCATACATGGAAGAACACGTACACAATTTTATAGTGGAACAGCAGATTTAGAAATTATTAAACAAGTAAAACAAGCAGTAAATATTCCTGTTATTGGAAATGGGGACATTATAAATGAAGAAACAGCCTATGAAATGTTTCAAGAAACGGGAGTAGATGGTATTATGATAGGAAGAGGAGCTTTTGGAAATCCATGGATTTTTCAAAAAATAGCCTATTTTTTAGAAACAGGAAAAAAATTACCAGATCCCACTATAAAAGAAAAACTAGAGATTGTAAAAAAACATATTCATTTAGCAGTAGAAGAAAAAGGAGAAATAGCAATAAAAGAACTAAGGAAACACATTGCTTGGTATACTAAAAATTTAAAAAATGCTAGTGAATTTAGAAATAATATTAACAAAATAGAAACACAAAATGAATTAATAAAAAAAATAGAAGAATATTTTGAAACCCTATAAAATAAAATGATAGTGAATTTTGTTCTATAGGAGGAAGATATTTGAAAAGAAAAAAAATATTGATATTATTAGGAATTTTATTATTGATAGGAGTGTTTCTTTTTTTCTTATTTTTTCATACAAAAACGGCTAAAAATTTAAAAATTGGAAATAATACTAGTAGTCAAGAAATTGTAAATTATATTTTAAATATTAGTTCTTATGAAGCAAAAATAGAAGTAGAAGTAAATAGTAACAAAAATAAAAACAGATATATTTTAAAACAGCGATATCAAAAGCCAGATTTGTTAGAACAAGAAATTTTAGAACCATCCAATATATCAGGTATAAAAATGATAAAAAACAAAGACCAATTAAAATTAGAAAATTCCGATTTAAATTTAACCACTATTTTCGAAAATTATGAATATGTATCAGACAATCATTTAGATTTAAGTAGTTTTATTAAAGATTATAAGGAAGATGAAAAAGCCAATTGGGAAGAAGAAAATGACAAAATTAAGATGAGCACAACTAAAAATCAAGAGGAGAAAAATCTAATTATTGAAAGAGCAACCAAAAAACCAATAAAACTTGAAATAAAAGGAAAGAACCAAAATACTAAAATTTACATATTATATAACGAGATAAATATTAATAGTTTAAAATAACGATTTATTTATTTCACTAATATTTAAAATAGCATGAGATATACTTGGCAATATACTAATATTAGGAGTGAAGGATATGCAAATCAAAAGAGGAGATATGTTTTATGCAGATTTAAGTCCAGTAGTTGGTTCCGAGCAGGGAGGAATTAGACCCGTTCTTATTATACAAAACGATTTAGGTAATAAATATAGTCCAACTGTAATTGCAGCAGCAATCACTTCTCAAACTGGAAAAAATAAATTACCAACACATATTGAAATTAATTCAGAAACCTGTGGATTAAAAAGTAATTCAGTAGTATTAGCAGAACAAATTAGAACAATTGATAAAAGTAGATTAAAAGAAAGAATTGGTCATATTCATGACGAAAAAATAATCGATCAAGTAAATAATGCTTTAGGTGTAAGCTTTGGATTAGATGAATAAATATAAAAAAGCCCCAAATGGGCTTTTTTTATTTGGTATTTTTATGATAAAGAGTTAATTTAGTAATTGAGAAAATAAGTAATGCAATTGTTATAATACTACAAACAATAAAAGTGATGGTTCCAGCTTTTGGTAAAACAACAGGTGGTTCTGTTAATTTTAATTTTGGCGAGATATCTGAAGTCTCAGAATGTTTTATATCACTGGTGTCTGTATAACTAACATCTACTTTTTGATTGGTATTTAATATTTTATCAACAATGCTATTATCAAAGTCTTGTTTTAGTTTTAATTTATATTGTACAGTAGCAGTTTGTCCTACTTCTAATTCAGGTATTGTCCAAGTAATAGAATTATTAGAAGGATCTATTTTTGAAGTAATATTTCCAATATTGGCATCAGAAATATAAGCAAAATCAAAGTTTTTAACAATTTCTTCTGGGAAATAATCTACAATAGTAATATCTTTTAAAGACTTTTTGATAGGTAATAATGAGTTATAGATAGTGTCTGTTATGGTTTCTGTAATTTTGTCATCTGTTACATAATAGAAATTACCAACAGTTGGTTTGTCTTGTGTGCCAAAAATTTCTGTAATGATTTCTAAAAATGTTTTTTCAGTAGTAGCTGGTTTGTCTGATTCATTATCAATTCCTGTTAACATGACAGACATATTAATACCATTATTGCTTAAGCTTTGTAATTGTTGTTTTGTTTTTGTAATAACAGCATCAGAATAATAATTTCTTTCATCAATGGCAACATTTGGAACACCATCTGTTAAAACAATCATGTATTTTTTATTATCTGTTTGACTAAACTGTTGACTGGCAAGTGAAATTCCAGCGTCTAGGTTAGTTCTAGGTCCAACAGGTGAAATATTAGAAATAGCATTTTTAAGGCTAGTAACGTCGTCAGTTAATGGAGAAACAACATTGGCATCTTCAAGAGTTGCTTCTTCTGTTATGCTTTTGGTTGAAAAGCTAACAACACCTATTTTTAGTTGCGTATTATCTTTTAAAAGATTAGAAACTAAAGTATTAGCAGCCTCAAATATTAAATTTTTTCTAGTGGTTGTTCCAGAAACGATCGTGTTCATACTTTCTGAATCATCTAATACTAACATAAGTTCACCAGTAGGTTGTTGTGCTTTTTCTTCATTAGTAACTTGTAGTTGTAGCGTTACTTCTTTATTGGCTAAGTTCTTATTAACTAATTTTTTTTCAAATTTTGAATCTTGTCCGAATTGGGATCGTACAAATTGGTTCTTCTACAACAGTCATGGTAACGGTTTCATAAGAAGCAAAAGAAATATTTGTAATTAAAATTACCATTAAAAACATCCCCATAAAAATTTTACTTTTCATATTTATACACTCCTTTTTATGTTATCATCTTTTCATATTATAACACAAATTATAAAATTTACAAGAGATTTTTAAGATTTCTCTATATTTGCTTGATTTTCACATTTTTTCAATGAAATTTTATTACATAACAAATTTTAAATAAAATTTTATTACATAACAAAAAGATAAGTCTTAAAATAGGATAAAAATTCTCGACTGCCTTACAAATACTAAAAAATTCTAAAATTATTTTATGGCTCCTTTTCATTAAAAATGAACTATTTCCATAAAATAATTTAAGAATTTTTAACTATTTTTCAGTGGTATTCGAATTTTTATCCTATTTTAAGACTTATCTTTTTTATAGCAAAATACTATTAAAATCAATATTTACATTCTTTTGGCTTAGTTGACAACATAGACAGTTCAAAAACACAATCTACACAAACTTGTTATGCAATATTAGCAGACGAACCATTAAGTTAATTAAGAAATTCTTAAATTCAAAAAAAAGCATTGCATATTTTTAACAATAATAGTATAATAATAAATGAAACATAATAATATATACAAACACATTAAAAAAGAGAGGTAAGAAAATGGATTATTTATATATACTAAGAGAATCGCTTGTATGGCTAATCACTATTTTTTGGCTATACCAAATCATGGTAAGTTTATGCTCATTAGTAAAAATAAAAGACAAACCATTAAAAGTAAACAAAAACCATAAATTCATGGCAATTATACCAGCACATAATGAAGAAACAGTAGTAGGAAATTTAGTAGAAAGTCTAAAAAAGCAAAACTACGATAAAGCATTATATGACATCTATGTCATTGCAGACAATTGCACAGACAACACAGCAAAAGTAGCAAAAGAAGCAGGAGCCATTGTATATGAAAGATTTAACAACACTCAAAAAACAAAAGGATATGCCTTAGACTGGTTTTTGCAACAAAAAATAGAAGAAGGAGCATCTTATGACGCATTTTTCGTATTTGATGCTGACAATATTGTAGATCCAGACTTCATTAAAAACATGAACAAAAAATTATGCCAAGGCGAAGAAGTAGTCCAAGGATATAGAGATATAAAAAATCCAACAGACAGTTGGATTACAGCAGGGTATGCCATCTTTTATTGGACCATGCACCGATTTTATCACTTAGCAAGATACAACTTAGGATTATCTCCATTATTAAATGGAACAGGATTTATGGTTAAATTTAGTGTCATTCAACCAGAAGGAGGTTTAAAAACCGTAACTCTAACAGAAGACATCGAATTTTCTTTAAAAAGAATCATAAAAGGAAAAAAACTAGGATGGGCAACCGATGCTATTGTATATGACGAGCAACCAGTAGAATTTAAGCAAAGTTGGTCACAAAGAAGTAGATGGACAGTAGGGCATATGCAATGTATCAAAGAATATACAAAGCAACTAGCAGTAGCAGCCAAAGAAAATAAAACCATGATGAACTTTGATGGACTACTATACATTGTAGGAAGTATACCAATGTTTATCTTAACCATCATATTATTAGCAACTAACTTTTTAATGTATGCAGGAAAAGGAATGACAGAAACCGAATTAATGATCAATATACTAAGATATTTAGTACCAACCTTTTTACTACCAATAGGAACAGCACTAATAGTCATGTTACTAGATAGAAGGCCAATCAAGCCAATGATAAAAGGGTTAGTATGTTATCCCTTATTTATGGGATCTTGGTTACTAATCAACTTCAAATGCCTATTTAAAAGAGAAACAACTTGGGAAAAAATCAATCATGTAAGAAACATCAAAATTGGAGAAGTAGAAGAAACGCAAGAAACAGTAGAAATATTAGAAAAAATATAGAAAAAATTAAAAAAAGACTTGCATTAATGGCAAATTTTGGGTATAATAATACAAGAATAAAAAATACAGCAAGAGTGGGAACCAATCCCACTCTTAAATTTTGGATAGAAATACATAGAAATCAAAGGAGGAAACCTTGGCTAATTTGGAAGAAAAAGTAGAAATGTTATTAAAACCAACAATAGAAGAAATGGGATATGAATTATATGATATTGAATATCAAAAAGAAGGAAAAAACTATTTTTTGCGAATTTTCATTGACAAACCAAAAGGAATTGACCTACAAGACTGTGAAAAAGTAAATAATGCCATTAATGATATATTAGATAAAGCAGACTATATAAAAGAGCAATACTTTTTAGAAGTATCTTCCACAGGAATTGAAAAAACGTTAAAAAAAGATAAGCACTTAGAACAACACATAGGGCAAGAAATAAAAATAAAATTATTCCAAAAAGGACAAAACCAAAAAAAGGAACAACAGGGAATATTAAAAAAATTTAATTCAGAAAAAATAATCATAGAAAATCAAACAGAAGAAATAGAAATACAAAGAAAAGACATAGCCCAAATAAAAACCGTATATCATTGGTAAAAGGAGGAATAAAAAAATGAAAGAACAAGCAATTGATAATAAAGAATTAATATTAGCATTAGAAGAATTAGAAAAAGAAAAAGGAATCAAAAAAGAATATTTATTAGAATCAATTGAAACAGCATTAGTAACCGCATATAAAAGAAATTTTGATTCTTTAGAAAACGTAAAAGTACAAATGGATTCAAAAACAGGAGCAACCCATATCTATGCACTAAAAGAAGTAGTAGAAAAAGCACAAGACAAAGAAACACAAATTAGTTTGGCAGAAGCACAAAAAATAAATCCTAACTTTAAAGAAAAAGACATCGTTGAAATTGAAATAATACCAAGAGATTTTGGGAGAATTGCAGCACAAACAGCCAAACAAGTCATCATTCAAAAATTAAGAGAAGCAGAAAGAGAAATTATATACACAGAATTCAATGAAAGAAAAGGTGAAATTGTTTCTGGATTAGTACAAAAAGCAGATCGAAACATTGTAGTAATGGATCTTGGAAGATTAGAAGGAGTTATGCCAGCCAAAGAACAAATTCCAACTGAGCATTGTCATGTAAATGACAAAATAAAAGGATATGTATTAGAGGTAGAAAAAGGAGCCAAAGGAGCACCACAAGTAATTGTATCAAGAAGTCATCCAGACTTTGTAAGAAAATTACTAGAATTTGAAATACCAGAAATATATGAAGGAGTAATTGAAATTAAAAGTGTTTCAAGAGATCCTGGCTATAGAAGTAAAGTTGCTGTATATTCACCAGATCCTAACATTGATCCAGTAGGTTCTTGTGTAGGGCAAAAAGGAGTTAGAATACAAAATGTAATCAATGAATTAAATGGAGAAAAAATTGATGTGATTGAATGGGATGAAGATCCATCCATTTATATTGCATCTGCATTACTACCAGCAAAAATATTAGCAGTTGATATTAAGCAAGAAGAGAAATTTGCACAAGTTATCGTACCAGACGATCAATTATCATTAGCTATTGGAAAATCAGGACAAAATGCGAGACTAGCAGCAAAACTAACAAATTGGAAAATAGACATAAAATCAGAAACCCAATTTAGAGAAATGTTAATGAATACACAAAATGAGCAAAAAGAAAACAAAAACGAAATAACAAATGAAGAATTAGAAAATAAAACAGAATAAAACAATAATCGAAACATACAATAAAAGGGGAAATGTTATGAAAAATCAGCCACAAAGAACCTGTATGGGATGTAATGCCAAAAAAGACAAAAGAGATTTAATACGAATTGTAAAAAATAAACAAAATCAAATAAGTATTGATAAAACAGGAAAAAAAGAAGGCAGAGGTGCTTACCTATGTCCAGATATACAATGTTTAGAAAAGGTAATAAAATCAAAGAGATTAGAAAAAGTATTTGATATGAAAATATCACAAGAAATAAATGAAAATTTAAGAGGTGTCATTCTTGAGCAATAAAAAAATATTAGGTTTAATTGGATTAGGAGCAAGAGCAAGAAAAATTTGTTTTGGTTCAGACAGTGTAGAACAACAAATACGAAAAGGGAAAGTAAAAATGGTAATTGTTGCAAATGATTCTTCTGATAGGACAAAAGAGAAATTTAAAAAAATATGTCAACAGCAGGATATACCAATTATCATACAAGAAAAAATAGAGGTTCTAAGTAAAGCAATTGGAAAATCCAACAAAGCAATTATAGGAATCGAAGATAGCAATTTAGCAGATGAAATATGCAAAATTAATGGGGGTGAACTTATTGGGTAAAATAAAAATACATGAAATAGCAAAAAAATTAGGCATAACGAGTAAGGAAGTATTAGAAGTAGCAAATAAATTACAAATTGAAGCCAAAAGTCATTTGAGTGGAATAGACGAAGAGCAAGCAAAAAAAATAGAAAATGTATTAACCAAAAAAGAAGAAAAAAAGAAGGAAGAAAAGAAAAAAGAAGAAAAAGCACCAGTTATTATTAGAAGAGAAGTAATTATAGCACAAGAAGAACAAGAAACAAAAAAGCAAGAAGTAAAAAAACAAGAAAAGAAGAACCAAGTTGGATTTGTAGAAAGAAAACAAAGCAAAGATTATAATATTGTTTATCGTAACAAACCAAATAAACCAATGACAGTAAGTGAATTATTTGGTCTTAAAAAAGAAGAACCAATAAAAGAAGAACCAGTAAAAGAAGAGACCATCCAAATACAGCCAAAAGAAGAAGTAAAAGTAGAACCAAAGGAAAAAAATGTGGCAAAACCATTTAATTTAAATAGAGAACATGTAAAAAATAAAGAAAATGAAAGCAAAACTAATAATTTTAACAATAGAAATAGAAATCAAAACAATCAAAATAATAATACACATTATAGAAATAACAATTTTAACAAAAATCAAACAAAAGATCATAGAGGAGCAAACCACTACAACAACAATAATAATAATAACAATAATAGAAATAATGGTGCAAGATTTGGAAAAAGACCATTAGATGAAAGAGGAATTGAGAAAAATATAAAAAACATCATGTCAGTAGAAACTGGAGAAAAAGAGCAAGTAAGAGAATATAATAGAGGTATGGACAAACAAAAGAACAATAAATTTGATGAAAACAAAAACAATAAAAAATCCAAATCAAGAAGAAATAACGAAAGAAATGATTTTGACGAAGGAAAATTAAAATCCTTAAAACAATCCAACCGTTTATCCAACATGTTTAATGAACAAGATGGAGGAATGTTAGATTACTATGATTTAACAACAGAACGAGGAAGAAGAGGAAAGAAAAGAAACAGTAAAAATCAAGAAGAAAGAACCAAACAAAAAATCTTCCAATTAACCAAAATAGAAATACCAGAAATGATAACGGTAAAAGATTTTGCAGCAGAAATGAAAAAGACAACAGCAGAGGTTATAAAAAAACTATTAGGATATGGAATTATGGCAACCATAAATAATGAGGTAGACTTTGACACCGCTTATTTAATTGCACAAGAATTTGGTATCAATGCAACCAAAAAAGAAACCATAACAGAAGAAGATATATTATTTGACGATTCAGAAGATAAAGAAGAAGAATTACAAGTAAGACCACCAGTCATTGTTGTAATGGGTCATGTTGATCATGGAAAAACTTCTCTATTAGATGCTGTTAGAAAAACGAATGTAATAGAAGGGGAAGCTCGGAGGAATTACACAAGCAATTGGTGCCTATAAGGTAAAAATAAAAGAAAGAGAAATAACTTTTTTAGACACACCAGGACATGAAGCCTTTACTGCCATGAGAGCAAGAGGAGCACAAATTACAGACATAGCAATTTTAGTTGTTGCAGCAAATGATGGAGTAAAGCCACAAACCGTTGAAGCAATTAATCATGCAAAATCTGCGGGAATTCCTATCATTGTAGCAATCAACAAAATGGATTTACCAGATGCCAATATTGACAAAGTAAAACAAGAATTAATGAATTATGAACTAGTACCAGAAGAGTGGGGAGGAGACACTATTTATGTACCAATTTCTGCTAAGAAAAATGAAAACATTGATCAATTATTAGAAATGGTATTATTAGAGGCAGATGTATTAGAATTAAAAGCAAATCCAAACAAGCAAGCAAAAGGAGCTGTTATTGAAGCAAGGCTAGATAAAGCAAAAGGAGCTATTGCTACTATGCTTGTAC
>CASUIT010000015.1 GCA_949455995.1 uncultured Clostridia bacterium | reverse complement strand
CATAGAAAAAATCCCTCCTTGATATTTTTTATTTTATCACGGAAGGATTTATTTATACAACTTTTTCTATACTCTCGATTTTTTTATTTTTAAAAATCCTCTTTTTTTAAATGACTATATTTTAATTTGGTTGCCATACCACCTCTCATATGTCTTTCGGCTTTATTTTCATCTAAAATGACACGAACTGCCTTTGCTAAACTTGGATTTATTTTTTGAAGTCTTTCAGACACATCTTTATGTACGGTAGTTACTTTTCGTAACGGTTGGATTGATGTCATTAAAATTAGTAATAACAGTAGGTGTACTTCCTATTTCATTTAATAGCTTTAGTCTTACTTCTACATTTGAATCACTATCTACTTCAATTACATCTATAATTGTTTTTAGCATGGCATTTGTAATCGTTTCATTATTCAAGATGTCGTCTACGGTGCTAATAGTTCTCGATAATTCTTTTTCTAAAACATCCTTTTCTTTGATTTCAGAAATGATTAGCTTCAACTCTCTTTCCAGCCTTGCGATATCTTCATTCAATGGATTCGTATATTTTTTTAGTTCTTGTATATTGATTACTTCGTTTTGAAACATTTCCATATATTTTTGCTTTTTTACTGTTACTTTTTCAATTTCTTGCAGTAAACTTTTTTCACTTTTTTCGTTACTTTCTCTTAATTTAGTAATTTGTTCAAATTCTTTTTCTACAGCTTTCATAAAGTTCTTTTTGTTTGAAATAATGCTTTTTAGATATTCTTTTATGACATTTAAAAGTTCTTCTTCATCAATTACTGTTGTATTTGGACAATGATTTACACCCATTGAGTTTCTTCCACTACATACCCATCTTATATATTCTTTACCATTTTCAGTATATTTTCTTCTTATTCTTCTAAATGAATAGCCACAATGTTTACAATAAATAAGTGTACTAAATACATATTCTGTTTTTTCTCTTTTATTGTTTAACTTAAATTCATTTGACCTTTGAACTAAAATATCTTGTGCTCTATTAAATAATTCATCTGATATAATTCTCATTTCAGGTTTTTCAACTGTTATCCATTCTTCTTCTGGTAAATCTTTTCTAGTTCCTGTTATAAAGTCTGTGACTTCTGATTTTTTATTCGTTACTCTTCCTGTATAAATCGGATTTTTTAGCATTCTTACAATTGAGGTTTGTACCCATTTTGATTTTGTTTTCTTCGTTCTAATTCCTCTATCATTTAATTCCCAAGCAATTTTTGTTGTTCCATTTCCTTTATATACATAACTTTCAAATATTTCTTTTACAATTTTTGCTTCTTCTTCATTTATTTTTAGGGTAAATCTTTCATCTGGTATTTTATCATATCCAAATACAAGGTTTGGAACTCGTCCTTTTTTTGCAGTAATATCTTTTCCAAATTTAACCCTTTTAGACATATTAGCACTTTCTTGTTGTGCCATTGCTCCTAAAATGGTTAGAATAAATTCAGAACCACCTTCCATTATTTCGCCATTGTTTAAGAAATCAACTTCAATTCCATAAGATTTTAATTCTCTTATACTTTGCAATAAATCTACTGTATTTCTTGCAAAACGGCTTACATCTTTTACCACTACTTTATCGAACTTTTTTGTTTTTGCATCTTGCATCATTTGTTGGAACTGTTTTCTGTGTTTTATTTGCTTTCCTGATATTCCTTCATCTGCATATAGCTTGTACAATTCATATCCATTCTTTTTAGTAAACTCATTGAAGAACTCTATTTGTTTTTCAAATGATTCAACTTGTGATTCTTTTTCAGTTGAAACTCTTGCATATGCTGCAATTTTCATAACATCACTACTTTCTTTATGTTTTTCTGTTTCATTGTTTTCATTCTGTTACATTTTAGCATATCCGTTTCAAAAAAGCAAGAAAAAACTACTCTCTGTTTGAGAATATCTGATTCATTTGTGATAATGTCTTAATAAATCATTATTTGCTAAGAAAACATTGACATTATGTAAATAATGATGTATAATAAACATATCCAGAAAAATCTGACAAAAGAAAGGTAGGTAAAATGGCAAAAAAACAGTGGAAGATGGAAATTAAAAGGAACTTAGAAAAACAAATTACCTTGTTAAAATTTTTGTTAACAAAATGTAGTGACGAGGAAAAAGAAGTCATACAGATGTTAATAGAAAGCTCTTCCGACATAATGCGGATGATGGAAGAAGATGAGGTAATAGAAGTTTCACCAAAAGAACTGGAAGTGATAATTCTAGACTATTTCTGTGAATTGGGTATTCCAAAGAATATTAAGGGATACCAGTATTTGAAGGAGGCAGTTAAATTAGGACTAAATGATCATTCCATATTAGAACAAATAACCAAACGTTTATATCCTGATATTGCACGTGAATTCGAGACTACCTCGTCACGTGTAGAGAGAGCGATACGGCATGCTATTGAACTAGCGTGGCAACGAGGGAATATGGAGATTTGTCAAAAAATTTTTGGCTATACAGTCTCATCGGTAAGCGGAAAGCCAAAGAATTCTGAATTTATCGCAACTATGGTAGAATATATACTTGTAAATGATTTATCATAGTTTTTGCCAGAAAAAGGCATTACCCAAATGGGTAGTGCTTTTTTCCAATACAATCAAACATGGTACACAACAATCACAAATAGACAAAAAATGACATAGAATAGAATAGTGCAAAATATAATTTCACAAACTAGATAATACCTTAGAAAGGAATGCAACCAAAATGAGGAAAATAAAAAAAGGTGATGTTGTTGCAAGGAAATCTCACGGAAAAGACATTTTATTTGTTGTAAAAAATATTATAAAAGCCAATAAAGAAAAAATAGCTATCCTAAAAGGTGTAATAGACCGAATTGAAGCAGATAGCCAAATAGAAGATTTAGAAATAGTAGATAAAAAAATAGTAAACAAAAGGATAGAAACATTACACCAAAAAATGAAGGGAAAAATAATACAAACAAAAGAAAACAGAAGTAATCAAGGATATCGAATAGGAATAGTAACGCCAAACATTAAAAATAAGGAAAAAATAATAACAGGAAAAATATTACACTTAGATGGAGATAAAAAATACAGTCAAAAATCGTATTACTATTATAAAAAATTAGGTTTAAATGCCATTGTAAAAAATATACCAGAATATAGACAACCAAGAGTTGTATTTCAATTATTAAAAGCCTATCAGCCAGATATACTAGTAATAACAGGTCATGATCGGAATGATAAAAGGAGGAACCGACTATTACAATATTTATAATTACAGAAATTCTAAATATTTTATTCAAACCGTAAAAGAAGCAAGAAGATATGACAAAGAAAATAATAATCGCTTAGTAATATTTGCTCGGTGCTTGTCAAAGTTATTTTGAAGCTATTATCTCAGCAGGTGCCAATTTTGCATCTTCTCCTGCTAGAATATTAATTGATTTTTTAGATCCATTAATTATCGCAGAAAAAATTGCTTTTACTGAAAAATATAAATATATTACAATAGATGATATTGCAAAAGAATTAAGAGACGGAAAAGAAGGAGTAAGTGGAATTGGAGCAAATGGGAAAATGGTAAAAGAATTAAATTTTTAATAAATATATGGATAAAAATAACCTAACTTAACACAAATGTAACATAAATGTAATAAAAATGTAAAATACATCAAAAAAATGAAGAAACCTGCTACAATAAGCTAAATACAGCCAATTGACAAGCAACAGCAATTTTTGACAATTTATGCAAAAAATGCTATAATCAAGCCATCTTAACGGGAGAAGGTGATGATATGATTTGTCGAAATGATATAGCAAATCTAAAAACAGACATTATAGAAAAAGTAGGTCAAAAGATAATTGTAAAAGGTTCTTTAGGAAGAAGTAGAGCCTTTGAAAAAGAAGCTACCATAGAAAAAGCATATCCAAATATTTTTGTTGTAAAATATGAAGAAAATGATAGAAATGTTACTTATAGTTATACAGATGTATTAACCAGAACAGTAGAAGTTGAAGTTTTCGATGGAAATTCATATTCTCCATTAATACCACCAGCAGTGGAAAATAGAAGAAAAAAAGCATTATTATAAAAAAGTAGATGAATTCTACTTTTTTTTGTTGTATAGGAAAAATTGATTTTTCCTAATTTTTGCAAGCGAACAAAGCAGACAAAAAAACAAAGCATAACTTGTTTACTTCCTGAATAAAATGAGGTAAAGAAAAAAGGAGGTAAAAGTAAATGGTTTTAGAAACAGTAAATGAAAATTTATGTGTTAATAAATTAGTAGCAACAAAAAAAGAGATTTTAATGGTAGAAGGAGACATGATTGTTCCAGATTCCAAACCAGATATTTTAAATACAGTATGTACAAGTGGAATGGTATGTGTTTATAAAAAAGAAGTATTAGATGAAAAAGTAAGAATAGATGGAAATATAAATACCTATATTATGTATTTAGCAGATGACACACAAGACAAAGTAAGAGGAATTAACACAAGCTTAGATTTTTCAGAAATAATTGCAGTACCTAGTGCACAAGAAGGGATGGAAACTCTAATACAAACCAAATTAAAAGGCATAGAATGTAAGGTTCTAAATGGAAGAAAGATAGGAATAAAAGCAACATTACAAGTAGACATCCAAATATATACTAAAGAAGAAATAGAAATTGTAAATGACATACAAAATGCACAAGAAATACAAATGTTAAAACAAGATTTACGCATCAATTCTTTCGTAGGAATGGGAGAAAATAAAATTTATACCAAAGATAATATATCAATTGATAACATTGATAATCTAGCAGAAATCTTAAAAACAGATATAGCAATTTGTGATAAAGATGTAAAAGTAAGTTATAATAAAATTTTAGCAAAAGCAGAAGCACATATAAAATTAATGTACTTAACAGAAGATAACAGAATAAACACAATGGATGCAAAAATACCTATTGTAGGATTTATCGATATACCAAACGTTACCGAAGAAAATATATGCGATTTAGAGTATGAAATAAGAAATATCATTATAAAACCAAATGCACCAGAAGAACATTCTGTATATATAGAAATGGAAATGGGAGTAACTGCAGTAGCTTATGAAGAAAAACAAATAAATCTAATACAAGATTTATATAGTCCTTGTGAAAATTTAGAATTTAATAAAAAGAAAATAACTACAATAACCAATAAACAAACCCAAAAAGAGATAAAACAAATAAGAGAAAAAATAGAAATAGAAGGAATACAAGACAAAAATATTATAGATGTAGATGTTAATCCTATTATTGAAAAGCAAGATAATTTATCCAATCGAATTGTATATACAGCAACCTTAGACATTAATTTTATGTTATCAAATCAAGATTTACAAATGGAAGTACGAAATGCCAAAATACCATTTGAATACAGCATAGAAAATGTAGAAAATGCAGAAAATGTAAATAGCAGATTAGACATAGAAGTTTCCAATCAAGACTTTATCATTCAAGAAGGAGGAATCATTACAAGTAATATAGATTTAATCATGAATCATAATAGGTCTCAAAATACGAATATCAATGTAATGAATGAAATACAAACAAATGGACCAAAGCAAGAAGAAGACTACAGTTTAATTCTTTACTTAGTAAAAAAAGGAGATACCTTATGGGAAATAGCCAAAAGATATGGAAGTACCATTGATGATATTGTAAAAACCAATGCCATAGAAGATGAAAGCAAACTAAGTATAGGACAAAAATTGTTTATTCCTAGATATGTAAAAACAGGGATAACCTATGCATAAAATTTATTCGAGACCAAGAGTGAGAATACCTAAAGTTATCATGAAGTCTAGAAAAAAAATGCTTACCATAGGTATGATTTTAGTCATAGCCATTCTTACAGCAAAACATATTTTAGATGCAGTGTTACCTATTTTTAACACCTTATGTGAAAATAGGGCAAAATCAATAGCAACCATTGTTTCTAATGAACAAGCCACCAATGTAATGAAAGAACATACCTATGATGAACTATTTTCTATTGAAAAAGACAATAACGGAAATATTACCATGATAAAATCAAATGTAATACCAATTAATGAAATCATTTCTGATGTAGCCAATAAAATTCAAGAAGAGATCGACCATCAAGGAAGAGAAAACATAGAAATTGCCATGCGGAAGTTTTACTGGTTTTAAATTATTAGCAGGAAGAGGACCTGGAGTTAAAATTACCATATCATCAGTTGGTGATGTAGAAACAGACTTAAGAAGTGAATTTACCTCACAAGGAGTTAACCAAACTTTACATAGGGTATATTTGCAAGTAAAGTGCAGTGTTAATATTTTAACACCATTTGACAATATTTCACGAGAAATTCAAAATCAAGTTTTGTTAATGGAAAATGTAATAGTTGGCACAATTCCTAATACATATTATCATTTAGAAGGAATGAATAATAGTAGTGATGTATTAGAGGTAATGGAATAGGAAAAAATATTTTTTTTACACTTTTTTTATAAAGATTATGCTATTTTTTCATAGTATAATCTTTTATTCTTTATTTGTTAGTACTTTTTGTATTTTGGGTGCTCCATAACTCAATATAAAACTAGATACAAAAATTATATAAAAAATAGAAAAGTGGGAAATAAAACAAAATGGAATATGTCAAAATCTCATCATATAATGTACTAAAAGTTTTAAATAAAACATAGTATTAAAAGAAAGTTGGTGAGAATTTTGAAAAAGAGTTTGAATATTACATTTATTAATCCTAACACAGAAGAACAAATAGTACAAGCTATGGCTGGTTGCTTAGCATATAACCTAGCTGAGAATGATGAAAATATAAAATTTGACTATAACAATTCCAATACTTATCAAAATTCTCACAAAGAAATAGAAGATGAATCAGAGAGGTAATTGAATAAGAAAAAATATTCTTGACAAATTTTTCTAATAATATATAATAAATATGGTTAAACTAAACACGAAAGAGGAGGAGGAAAATTTATGTCTGAAAATATAAACCCAGAAGAACAACAAAAAGTTCAAAACATGATAAACGAATTAGTAGAAAAAGCAAAAATAGCATCAGAAGAATACTTAAAATTAGACCAAAAAACAGTAGACCAAATCACAAAAGCAATGTCAATGGCAGGATTAGAACACCATATGGAACTTGCCAAACTAGCAGTAGAAGAAACCAAAAGAGGAATTTACGAAGACAAAATAACAAAAAACATGTTTGCAACAGAATATATATACCATAGCATCAAATATGAAAAAACAGTTGGAATTATCAATGAAAACGAAGAAGAAGACTATGTAGAAATAGCAGAACCAGTTGGAATCATAGCAGGTGTAACCCCAGTTACCAATCCAACATCAACCACTATGTTCAAATCAATGATAGCTGCTAAAACAAGAAATGTCATCATATTTGGTTTCCATCCATCTGCCCAAAAAAGTAGTAGCAAAGCAGCCCAAATACTAAAAGACGCAGCCATTGCTGCTGGAGCACCAAAAAATTGCATCCTATGGATTGAAGAACCAAGTGTACTAGCAACTAGATTATTGATGAACCATCCAGATGTAAATCTAATCTTAGCAACTGGGGGAACAGGAATGGTAAAATCTGCCTATTCTTGTGGAAAACCAGCCTTAGGAGTAGGTCCTGGAAACGTACCATGTTATATCAACAAAAGTGCCAAACTAAAAACATCTGTTAATGACTTAGTATTATCAAAAGCCTTTGATAATGGAATGATTTGTGCATCCGAACAAGCTGTATTAGTAGATAGAGAAATTTATCAAGAATTTGAAGAATTAATGAAACAAGCAGGCTGTTATTTTGTAAATGAACAAGAAAAAGAAAAATTACAAAATAGCATGTTTGAATATAATGAAGAATATGGTTATAAATTAAAATCACATGTACCAGGACAATCACCATATACCATAGCAAAAGAGGCAGGATTTGAAGTCCCAATCGACACGAAAGTATTAGTCGTTTATGAAGAAGGAATTGGGAGAGAATATCCATTTTCCAAAGAAAAATTAAGCCCTGTTTTAACATACTACATTGTAGAAAATGCAGACGAAGGAATTGAAAAATCAGAAAGACTATTAGAATTTGGAGGACTTGGGCATTCAGCTGTAATTCACAGTGAAGATAAAGAAATCAATTTAAAATTTTCGAAAAATATGAAAGCAGGAAGAATCATTGTTAATTCACCATCCACCCATGGAGCCATAGGAGACATCTATAATACCAATATGCCATCATTAACACTAGGATGTGGATCCTTTGGTGGAAACTCTACAACAGCTAATGTGTCATCTGTAAACCTTATTAATATAAAAAGAGTTGCGAAAAGGAGAGTTAATATGCAATGGTTTAAAATTCCAGAAAAAATATATTTTGAAGCAGGTTCCATCCAATACCTAGAAAAAATGCCAGGAATCGAAAGGGCTTTTATTGTAACAGATGAAGGCATGGTAAAATTAGGATATGTCGATAAAATTTTATACCACTTAAGAAAAAGACATCAATATGTACACTCCGAAATATTTAGTGCAGTAGAATCGGATCCATCTTTTGAAACAGTAAAAAAAGGAGTAGTAGCAATGCAAAGTTTCAAACCAGATGTGATTATTGCAGTAGGAGGAGGAAGCCCTATTGATGCTGCAAAAGGAATGTGGTTATTTTATGAACATCCAGATGCTGATGTAGAAGGGCTAAAATTGAAATTTATGGACATTAGAAAACGTACCTACAAATTCCCAAAACTGGGAACCAAATGTAAAATGGTAGCCATTCCAACAACATCTGGAACTGGATCAGAAGTAACTTCTTTTGCTGTTATTACAGACAAAGAGAAAAACAAAAAATATCCATTAGCAGACTATGAATTAACACCAGATGTAGCAATTATAGATCCCGATCTTGTCATGAGTTTACCAAAGTCAGTAACAGCAGACACAGGAATGGATGTATTAACACATAGTATAGAAGCTTATGTATCTAATATGGCATCTGACTATACCGATGGGTTAGCAGAAAAAGCAGTAGAAATCGTAATGAAATATTTAAAAATAGCCTATGAAGATGGAACCAATAAACTTGCAAGAGAAAAAATGCACAATGCAAGCACACTTGCTGGAATGGCATTTACTAACGCATTTTTAGGAATTAACCACTCATTGGCTCATAAAATTGGAGCAGAATTTCATTTGCCACATGGTAGAATTAATGCTATTTTATTACCATATGTGATAAAATATAATAGTTCCAAACCAACTAAATTTGTATCTTTCCCAAAATATGAGTATTTTATAGCAGATGAAAAATATTATGAATTAGCTAAAAAAGTAGGATTACCAGCCAATACAAAAGAAGAAGGAATAAAAAGCTTAATTACAAAAATCCAAGAAATGAATGAACATCTAAATATTCCAAAATCACTACAAGAAGCAGGGATAGAAGAACAAGAATTTTTAGCTAAAGTAGATATGTTAGCAGATAGAAGTTTTGAAGACCAATGTACCACAGCAAATCCAAGGTTACCATTAGTAACCGAGTTAAAACAAATTTTATTAGATTGTTATTATGGAAAATAGAAAAAATGCCTTTTATCTTTAATACTAGAGATAAAAGGCATTTTTGCAGGCGAACAAAGACGACTTTAGCAATAGTTTCTAAAAATTTAGAAACTAGATTTTTAATAAAAATTATGCTATCATAGTTACAAGTCAGATAAAACAACAAGAAAGGACAAAAACATGGGAAAAAAATTATTAATTACAGAAAAGCCATCTGTAGCAATGGAATTTGCAAAAGCATTAAAAATAACAACCAATCGAAAAAATGGATATCTAGAATCACAAAATTGGATTATTACATGGTGTGTAGGGCATTTAGTAACCATGAGTTATCCAGAAAAATATGATGAGAAATTGAAATTTTGGAGACTAGATACACTTCCCTTTATCCCTAAAGATTGGAAATACGAAATCATACCAGCTGTACAAAACCAATTTAATATTGTAAAGCAATTAATGCAAAGGCAAGACGTAGAAGAAATTTATAATGCAGGAGATTCAGGGCGTGAAGGAGAATACATACAAAGGCTAGTATTTATGATGGCAAAACCAAATCCAAATGCGAAAATGAAAAGAGTTTGGATTGATTCTCAAACCGAAGAAGAAATTTTAAGAGGCATTCAAGAAGCAAAAGATTTAAGTCAATATGATAGCCTATCAGATAGTGCCTATTTAAGAGCAAAAGAAGATTATTTAATAGGAATTAATTTTTCTAGGTTATTATCAGTTATCTATGGAAGAAAATTAGCACAAAGTATGAAAGAAGACAAAGCATCTATATCAGTAGGAAGAGTAATGACATGTGTATTAGGAATGGTTGTGCAAAGGGAAAGAGAAATTAAAAACTTTGTAAAAACAAAATATTATAAAATTTTAGGAGAATTTGGAGAAGAAAACAATTCGTTTAAAGCAGAATGGAAAGTAAGCCAAGAATCTAAAAATTACCAATCTCCTAAATTATATAATGAAAGTGGATTTAAAACAAAACAAGATGCCAAAGATTTTATAGAAACTTTAGTAGGAAAGCAAGGCACAATAACACAACTAAAAAAATCAAAACAAAAAGAAAATGCACCACTTTTATTTAATTTAGCCGAAATTCAAAATGAGTGTACAAAAAAGTTTAAAATAAAACCAGATGAAACACTAGAAATGATACAAAATTTATATGAAAAAAAATTAGTAACCTACCCAAGAACTGATGCAAGAGTACTTTCAACAGCTGTTGCCAAAGAAATTAGTAAAAACTTAAACGGTATAGCAAGAAACTGTAAAGACGAAGAAATACAAGGGTATATAAAAAAAATGGTAGAGGAAAAATATAAAACAGATTTAACAAAAACAAAATATGTCAATGACAATAAAATTACAGATCACTATGCCATTATACCAACAGGTCAAGGATATGAAAATTATAATCAATTACCAGATTTACAAAAACAAATCTACCAAGTAATTGTAAAAAGATTTTTAGCAATATTTTATCCACCAGCTGAATATAGCAAAATACAAGTAACAGTAGAAATTGAAAACGAAACTTTTTTTTGTAGTGGAAAAGTATGTTTAAAACAAGGTTTTTTAGAAATTTTAAAACAAAAATCCACAAAAAGTGGAAATACAGTGGAAAACGACCAGCAAGAAACCAATAATTTAGAGATTTTAAAAACATTAAAAAAAGGACAACAAGTTTTTGTTAGAAATTTTGAAATAAAAGAAGCTGAAACTTCGCCACCTAGCAGATATAACTCAGGTTCTATGATATTAGCTATGGAAAATGCTGGAAAATTAATAGAAGAAGAAGAATTACGAGAACAAATAAAAGGAGCAGGTATTGGAACAAGTGCTACAAGAGCTGAAATTATAAAAAAATTAGAAAAAATCAAATATATTGAAATAAATAGCAAAACACAAATTATTACACCAACCTTAAAAGGAGAAAAAATTTATGACATTGTGAATAGTTCTATGCCAGATATGTTGAATCCCAAATTAACAGCTAGTTGGGAAAAAGGATTAGATATGGTAGCCAAAAAAGAAATTCAGCCAGAAGAGTTTATGACAAAATTGAAAAATTACATACATTCTAAATTTAACAAATTAGTAATAAAAATGTAGGAATACTTACAGCCATGATGGAATTTTACGAAAGTGCTAAAATCTAATAGGAAAAACAAGAAAAAAGTATTTTTAGGAAAATAGTCACATTTTTAAAGATGTGATTATTTTTTCGTATATGAAAACAAGCCTTTCATATAAAAAGACAAAAAATGGAGGAAAAAGATGATAAGATTTAAACAATGAAAATGAGGTGAGGAAATGATCGATAAAATCTGCAACTTTCTGACCGATAGAATTAGAAAACAAATGCCAGAAGTAGATGACCAAAGAGCAGAAGTTATCAATTATGGATTACAAAATGTAATAGGAGAACTTCCCAAAACTTTTCTAGTATTAATAATTGCTTGTGTGTTAGGAATTTGGAAAGAAACCTTAATTACTTTTTTCTTATTAATACCTTATAAAAATGCCTCTGGTGGATTTCATTTAAAAACGCATTTAGGGTGCATCATAGGAACTACAACTTTTTATTGTGGGGTAGCAATATTGGCAAAGTATATACAATTAGAAGAAATCATTCGATATTCTATCATAATAAGTGTATGGATTTTTGGAATAATTATGATTAAATTGTATGCACCAGCTGACACAGAAAATGTGCCTATTTTAACAAAAAAAGATAGAAAAAAACAAAGAATAATTTCTTATATTACTTTTTCAATAGGATTGCTAGTAGCAGGAATATTAAAAAATACAATTATTTCAAATATAATTATTTTTGGGTATTTCTTACAAACCTTAACTATAACTAAATTAGCTTATCGATTAACTAATAATAAATATGGATATGAAGTATATGAAAATACTTCTGCTCAAAATGTTTAATACAAAAACATGGACCGGTGATGTTTTGTATTATATAGAAAATACGGAAGAAGGAGGATTTTAGTATGTTAAAATTCTTAGCAAAAGTAGCAGAAAAATATGCAACATCAACCAATACAGCTTGTAGAGTTGCATGGATTTTTCATCAACCAAAAATGCCTGCAAGCTTAATTAAAAAAGATTAATTCATCATTGGTAAAAATAGGACGAAAAATTATTTTTACCAATAGATAACTTAAAAGTTATACTTATACAATCCAGCAAAAAACAGCTTATCCAAGCTGCTTTTTTGTTTTAATACAGTTCTAATTGTTGAGAAAAAAATCTTTCTGTTTTAGAAGTATATAAATTAGCATTATTATTTTTCTTAATAATTTGGCGAATTTCCCATAGACCTAATCCAGAATGATCACGTTTTTCTGTTACGCCTTTTTCAAATATTTTATCAAGATCAATGTCTTTGTTTTTGTAAGTATTTTCAATAATAATTAATTGTCTATTATTTTTGCTATCATTTCTAAAGGTAATATTAATAATTTTTTCATCATATTCACTACTTGCTTCAATGGCATTATCTAACAAAATACCTAAAATTTTTGCAAATTCATAAATTTTCATTTTAAGAGAGTTTAAATCTAATAAAAATGTCATATTTACTTTTATATTTTGGGATTCTGCTTTATGATATTTATTAGTAAGTAGGTTGTAAATACCGAGGATTATTGATAAGTTCTGGATTTAACAAATATAAATTGTTTACTCTTTGACAGTCGTCTTCTAGTTGTAGATAATAACTGTTTAAACCTTCTATATCGTTGGTTCTTACGTAACCACCAATGGTTGTAACAATATTGTCAAAATCATGTTTAAAACCACGAACATTATCATGTAAAATACGTAAAGTGTTATTATATTCTTTTGCACTTTCTAGTTTTCTGGTTGTTTGTGTTAATTTCATTACTCTAGTTAAACTATAAATACTAATGATTAGATAAGCAAATAAGGAAATGAAACTTAAAAATGTTATAATAACTGGTAAAGTATCAATATAATAAAACAATAAGAAACTTTGGGTAATTAATGTAATAGCACCAAATAAAAAGCTTACAAAGATAATGATTTTTGTTTTTTTGTCAATATCTTCAAATAATATGATTTTTAAGTTTTTTGTTTTTAAAATCAAAATGACAAGATAGGTTGTTACATACATTAATAATAAATAAAACAAATTATAGATAGGTGTGTTGGCAAGTTGATCTGTTGTAATATTACAAATAGTGATATAGAAATTTAAGATAAGACTTCCTATCAATCCATATATTAACACAGAAGATACAACCGATATAAGTGATTTAAATATAATTGTTTTAAAGATAAACAATGTAAATATAAAAAGTAATATATAATTTGAAAATATATTGTAAGGATTAGGTATTATATAGTTACCTATAATAATTAGTAAGGAAGCAGAAATTACATAAGATAGTCTAGAATTTTTAGTAGAAGAGATATTTAAAATTGTTAAAAATAGCATCATAATTAAATATGTTTCTAAAAAAGTAAAAGGAGAAACAAGAAGTTCGGTAACTAATTCATTTGGTGTTGTTAACACCATCCAAATGTTATTTAAAATTTCCATGATTTTTTAAAACCTCCATAAATTGATTCTTATATTTTGGACCAATATCACATTTATGACCATCCATAAATGTGATTGTTCCAGAAGTAGGTTCAACATTTTGTATTTGATTAATATTGGCAATATAGGACTTATGACACCTTACATAGGTATTTGGTAAATTTCCTTGAAATTTATTAAAAGAACTATAGGTATCATAATCACGATAAGAAGTATGAAAAATCAATTTCATACCATCTTTTTTTATGTAATGTATTTGTGCTTGATCAACCATTGTATTTTTATTGTCGATTTTAATATATCTTTTCGTTAATTCATTTACATCATCAAATAATCGAATAATAGTATCTTCTAATCTTTCATAAACAATAGGCTTTGGTAAATAATCAAAGGTTTTATATTTATAGGCAACCATTGCATATTCTAAATGACCTGTTGTAAAAATAAGATAGGCATTATTTTTTCTTTTTCTAATTTCTTCAGCAAGTTCAAGACCACTTCTACTAGATTTCAAATTAATATCTAACATAAAAACATCTGCTGTGTTATCTTCAATATAATTTAAAATATCATCTGCATTATCTGATTTAAATACCACAGTAGCTTGGTAATGATGTTCTGAAAATAGCGTTTCTAACATTTTTTCTAACCTATCTAATAAATTTAGGTTATCATCACAAATTATGAACTTTAACATAGTAACCTTCCTTTTTTTATGAATTATAGCAGAAAAAAATAGGGAAACAGGGTTTTTTCGACAAAAAACTATCAAATACCTTAGTTTTCCAAACGTAATAATAATATATTCTAAAAAGTTAAACTTGTCAATAGCATTTTACAAAATTATCCAAACAATAAAACAATTCGTATTACTGTTATTGAACAGTAAAAAGGAAAATACGATAAAAAAATAGACGATTTTTAATTCGCATTAAGAGTTAGAAGATTAACTAAAAATTATCTGTTTTTGTAAAATTTAGCCATGAAATGCTATCAACTTAAGCCAAAAGAGTTGTAAATATCAAACCACACAAAATGGTATAACAATTAGTATTATCTCAAATAGTTACAGAATTTTTAATGAAAAACGAGAAAAATGTTGAATAAATAGAAAAAATATTATATAATAAAAGAGTCAAAAGAAAAGAGAATAAAAAAGACAAAAAATCCAGAAAGGAATGTAAAAAATGGAAAAAAGTTTTAGCGAAAGTTACAAACAAGCAGGAGTAGACGTAACAGCAGGATATCAATCAGTAGAACTTATGAAAGAAGCTGTAAAAAGTACTTATCAAGAAGGTGTTATATCAGACCTAGGAGGATTTGGGGGGTTATATGCCTTAAATACGAAGGAAATAAAAGAACCAATTTTAGTTTCAGGTACAGACGGAGTAGGTACCAAATTAAAGTTGGCTTTTTTGATGAATAAGCATGACACCATAGGGCAAGACTGTGTAGCCATGTGTGTAAACGACATTATATGTTGTGGAGCAAAACCCCTATTCTTTTTAGACTATATGGCATTAGCCAAAAATGTACCAGAAGTAGTAGCAACCATTGTAAAAGGAGTAGCAAAAGGGTGTAAAATGGCAGGATGTAGTTTAATTGGAGGAGAAACAGCAGAAATGCCAGGCTTTTATCGACAAGGAGAGTATGACTTAGCAGGATTTTCAGTAGGAGTCGTAGAAAAAGAAAAAATGATTAACAACCAAACCATAGAAATAGGAGACCAAGTAATAGGAATTGCCTCATCTGGCGTACACTCCAATGGATTCTCACTAGTCAGAAAAATATTTGATATAAACGAAGAAAACCTAGACCAATATCAAGAAGAATTAGGAAAAAGTTTAGGAGAAACCTTACTTACACCAACAAAAATATACGTAAAACCGATCTTAAAACTATTAGAAACCATACAAGTAAAAGGAATTTCACACATTACAGGAGGAGGATTTTACGAAAACATGCCAAGAATGTTAAAAAAAGGAACTGCCATAAAAATCAAAAAAGACTCCTATCCCATCTTACCAATTTTCAAACTAATCCAAAAAATAGGAAACATTCCCGAAAGAGATATGTACAACACCTTTAATATGGGAATTGGAATGGCAGTTATCGTAAAAAAAGAAGAAGCCCAAAAAGCAGTAGAAATATTAGAACAACAAGGAGAAAAAGCCTACATCATAGGTGAAATTACAGAGGAAATGAGACAAGAGGGACAGGTCTTTTTTGTCTCAAAAGAAAGTTAATAAAATAAATAAGTAAAATAAAGTTAGAAAAATGGCAAAATCAAAAATGAGACAAAAAAGACCTGTCCCTCTTGTCTCAAAAAAATGGAGGATTTCATGGAAGTAAAAAGAATTTATGTAAAAAAGAAACAAGGATTTGACATAGAAGCAAAAGAACTATTAGCAGATATTCAAGAGAATCTAGCAATTTTAAATTTAAAAAATGTTATTATTTTAAATAGATATGATGTAGAAGGAATTACAAAAGAAGCTTTAGAGCAAGCAAAAAACACTATATTTTCAGAACCACAAGTAGACGAATGTTACATAGAAGAGTATCCATTTCAAAAACAAGACATAATTTTTGGTGTAGAATATCTACCAGGTCAATTTGACCAAAGAGCAAATGCAGTAGAAGAGTGTTTGCAGATTTTATTAGATGGAAATAGACCAACCGCTAAAACAGCAAAAATTTATATCTTACAAGGAGATTTACAAGAACAAGAAGTAGAAAAAATTAAAAAATATAAAATAAATCAAGTAGATTCAAGACAATGTTCCTTAGAAAAACCACAAAGTTTGCAACAAACTATGCAAGAGCCACAAAAAGTGGAAGTAGTAGAAGGTTTTATCAAAATGACCAAACAAGATGCCGAAAAATTTTATCAAAAATATGGATTTGCCATGGATTTTGCGGATTTACAATTTTGTCAAAACTATTTTAAAGAAGTAGAAAAAAGAGATCCCAACCTAACAGAAATGAAAATGATCGATACCTATTGGTCGGATCATTGTAGGCATACCACATTTTTAACAAAACTAGAAGTGTTAGAAATCAAATGGGATTTCTTAGAAAAGCTATATAAAGACTATTTAAAAGCAAGAGATGTTATTTATGAAAACAAAAAAGCAAAAGATATTTGTTTAATGGATATTGCAACCATTGCAACAAAAGAACTAAAAAAGGCTGGATATTTAAAAAATTTAGACGAATCCGAAGAAATTAATGCCTGTAGCATCAAAGCAGACATTTTAGTAGATGGAAAACCAGAAGAATACTTAATTATGTTTAAAAATGAAACACATAATCACCCAACGGAAATTGAACCATTTGGAGGAGCAGCAACCTGTTTGGGAGGAGCAATTCGTGATCCACTATCTGGAAGAGTTTACGTTTATCAAGCCATGCGCATAACAGGGTGTGGAGATCCGAGAAAAACAGTAGAAGAGACATTACCCAATAAATTGCCACAAAGAAAACTAACCAACGAAGCAGCAAGAGGCTATAGTTCTTATGGAAATCAAATAGGACTTGCAACTGGTCAAGTAGCAGAAATTTATCATGAAGGATATGTTGCAAAGCGTATGGAAATAGGTGCTTTAGTAGGTGCTGCACCAAAAGAAAATGTGGTTCGTAAAAGACCATTACCAGGTGATATTGTTATTTTATTAGGAGGAAAAACAGGAAGAGATGGTTGTGGCGGAGCAACAGGATCTTCTAAAGCACACACCAGTACGTCATTGACAACTTGTGGAGCAGAAGTACAAAAAGGAAATGCGCCAGAAGAAAGAAAAATACAAAGATTATTTAGAAACCCAGAAGTAACCAAATTAATAAAAAGATGTAATGATTTTGGTGCTGGTGGTGTATCAGTAGCCATTGGAGAATTAGCAGATGGATTAGAAATCAACCTAGACAACGTTCCTAAAAAATATGAAGGACTAAACGGAACAGAACTTGCCATATCTGAATCACAAGAAAGAATGGCAGTTGTAGTAGACAAAGAAGATGCCAAAAAACTAATAGCATATGCACAAAAAGAAAACTTAGAAGCAACAATTGTTGCAAAAGTAGTACAAGAGCCAAGAATAAAAATGTATTGGAGAGGGGATTTAATTGTAAATATTGCAAGAGAATTCTTAGACACCAATGGAGATGTAAAAAGTGCAAAAGTGCAAGTAGTAAAACCAGAAGAAGAAAACTGTTATTTCAAGCAAGAAAAAGTACAAGACATCAAAACAAAATGGGAACAAACCATTACTTCTTTAAACTGTTGTTCTCAAAAAGGATTAGTAGAACGTTTTGACAGTAGTATTGGTAGTAACACCGTCATCATGCCATTTGGAGGAAAACATCAATTAACACCTGCTATGGGAATGGTGGCAAGAATTCCAACAAAAAAAGGATATACTGAAAGTGGAACCATTATGACATATGGTTATAATCCATATTTAGCAAGTTGGAGTCCATTTCATGGAGCAGTATATGCAATAATCGAATCGATTTCTAAATATGTAGCATTAGGAGGAGACTATAAAAAAGCTTATTTGACATTACAAGAGTACTTTGAAAAATTAAGAAATGAAGAAACCAGATGGGGAAAACCTTTTGTAGCCTTATTAGGAGCTTACTATGTACAAAAACAATTAAAAATAGCAGCCATTGGAGGAAAAGACAGTATGTCTGGTTCTTATAACGAATTAGATGTACCACCAACATTAGTATCTTTTTGTGTAGGCCAAACCAATACAACCAAAACAGTATCAAATGAATGGAAAAATACAAATTCTAAAGTAGTATTCTTACCAACCAAAATGGAAAAAGAACATCTACTAGACTTTGAAGATTTAAAAGAAAACTATGAAATCATTCACACATTAATCCAACAAGAAAAAGTATTATCTGTTAGTACCATTACACATGGAGGAATAGCAGATGTCATTACAAAAAGTGCAATAGGAAATAAAATAGGATTTCAATTTCAAGAAGAACTACCAGATTTATTTTATCCTTACTATGGATCTTTTATCATCGAATTAAAAGAAGGCGTAGAAGTAAAAAAAGCAAAAGTTTTAGGAAAAACCATACCAGAAGAAAAAATTATTGTCAATCAAGAAGTTAGTTTTCTATTAGATCAATTAATAGAAAAGTGGGAAAAACCATTAGAAAAAGTATTTCCTACCAAAGTGCAAACCACCAATAAAGTAGCCAAAAATATCATAAGTCAAAAAACTTGTCATTTGGTACGTAAGCATCCCATTGCAAAACCACGTGTATTAATACCAGTATTTCCAGGAACCAACTGTGAATATGATATAGAAAAAGCATTTGAAGATGCTGGAGGAATTCCAAATATAGTAGTATTTAAAAATCTAAAACCAGAAAATATCCAAGAATCCATAGAGCAATTAGAAAAAGAAATCCAAAATTCGCAAATTATTATGTTACCAGGAGGATTTAGTAGTGGAGATGAACCAGACGGTTCTGGAAAATTCATAGGAGCCGTATTTAGAAATCCAAAATTAAAAGAGACGATTCATAGACATTTATATGAACAAGATGGCTTAATATTAGGAATTTGTAATGGTTTTCAAGCATTAATAAAACTAGGGTTATTGCCATATGGAGAGATTAAAAATTTAGATGAAACAGCACCAACCTTAACTTTTAATACCATTGGAAGACATGTGTCTAAAATGGTACAAACCAAAGTAGTATCTAAAATGTCCCCTTGGTTTAGTAAAATAGAATTAGGAGAAGAATTTACCATACCAATTTCTCATGGGGAAGGAAGATTTATGATATCAGAAGAATTAGAACAACAATTAATTAAAAATGGGCAAATTGCTACACAATATGTAGATTTGCAAGGAAATGCAACCTATGATATAAAATATAATCCAAATGGGTCAATAGATGCCATTGAAGGAATTACAAGTCCAGATGGTAGAATTTTAGGGAAAATGGGACACTCTGAAAGAAGTTATCGTGAAATAGAAAAAAACATACCAGGCAAGAAAGATCAAAAGATTTTTGAGTCAGGAGTGAGTTATTATAAATAGTTACAAACACCATTTATTAGATTAATATCATCGCCAAAAAGAAATAGGAAAAGAGGAGAATTATGGAAAATAATAAATATGTTACACCATTATCTAAAAGATATGCAAGTGAAGAAATGAACCAACTATGGTCAAATGATAGTAAATATGCAACATGGAGAAAACTATGGGTAGCACTTGCCCAAACAGAAAAAGAATTAGGAATAGACATAACCGAAGAACAAATAAAAGAAATGAAAGAAAACATAAATAACATTGACTATGAAATAGTAAGAAAAAGAGAAAAAGAATGTAGACATGATGTCATGGCACATGTCTACGAATTTGGAGAAAAATGTCCCAAGGCAAAGCCAATTATCCATTTAGGAGCCACCTCTTGTTATGTAACAGACAACACAGATGTCATTTTAATGTCACAAGCTTTAGAACTAATTAAGCAAAAATTAGTATATGTTATTAAAAATTTGAAAAAATTTGCGATGAAATATAAAGAAGTAACCTGTCTAGGATATACACACTTTCAACCAGCACAATTAACAACCGTAGGAAAAAGAGCAACCTTGTGGATACAAGATTTATTAGAAGACTTAGAAGAATTAGAATTTGTACAAAGTCATATGAAATTGTTAGGTTGTAAGGGAACAACAGGAACACAAGAAAGTTTTATGAAATTATTTAAAGATGAAGAAAAAGTAAATCAAATTGATGCAAAAATTGCTCAAAAAATGGGATTTGAAAAAGTATATGCCGTATCAGGAC
>CASUIT010000014.1 GCA_949455995.1 uncultured Clostridia bacterium | reverse complement strand
CCAGATGATTTAGAGGATAATATATTCTTTTAAGATGGGGGAAAGTAACATTGAAAGCATATAGTGTATTTAAAGATTTAGATAAAAAGGCATACGAAATATTAACAAAGCAGGGCATACAATTAGATATATCAAATTCAGAAGAAAGACCTAATAAAGAAGAATTAATAAGATTATTAAATAACTATGATATTTTGATAATAGGAGTTAAAGAAAAATTAACAGAAGATATGCTAAGAGAAATAAATAATAAGAAGATAATAGCAACGTTATCAATAGGAGTAGATCATATAGATAAATGTTTCTTTGAATCAGATTTAATTAAAGTTATTAATTGTCAAACATCAAATGTAATATCAGTAGCAGAGCATATATTTGCTTTAATATTAGGATTAAAAAAGAAAATCATAGAAGCTAATGAAATTGCTATTAAAGGTGGAACAAAAAAAGACTTATCAGCAAGAAGTAATGATATAAGCAATAGCTTAATAGGAATAATAGGAGCAGGAAAAATATCACGAGAAATAATAAAAATAGCAAAAGTCTTCAATATGAAAATTTACTGTAATACATTAAATCCAGAAAAACATCAAGATTTATTAAAAGAAGGGGTAGAATTTATAGACTTAGATAATTTACTTACTATTTCAGATATTATAACGGTAAATATTCCTCTAAATGAAGAAAATAAAAACTTAATATCAAAAGATAAAATTAAATTAATGAAGAAAACAGCTACTTTTATAAATACATCAAGAGCAGAAATAGTAGATATAAACGAATTACTAAGATATGCAGATGAAAATGCTACTTTTAATGTAGGATTAGATATTGATATAGAAGATTATAAAGATATATTAAATACAAAAAGAAATAATGTAATAGTAACCCCACATATAGCAGGAGTAACAAAAGAAGCAATAAAAAGAATGGATGTTGAGTTAGCAAATAATATAATAGAATATTTGAAAGAAAGTTAGAGGTACTATAAAGATGAATATTGATGTTAAAAAAGTAAAGATTATTGTAACTGTACCAATTGAGAATAGTGAAGAAGTAAGAAATGCTATTTGTGATGAGGGTGCAGGAATTATAGGTAACTATACATATTGTACTATAAATACAAAGTGCATAGGAACTTTCAAGCCGTCAGATATTGCTAATCCATATATTGGAGAAAAAAATAAATTAGAATCTGTGGAAGAAGAAAAATTGGAAGCAAGATGTGATATTAGTATAGTTAAAAGAGTACTAAAAAGATTAAGAGAAGTTCATCCTTATGAAGAACCAGCAATTGATATAATTCCATTAATAGAAGAAGAGGACTTATTATAATTAAATATAAAGAAGAGTCGAAATTAAAAAATATGTGAAGAATATAGGAGGAATATAAATTATGAAGTTAGTAAAATTGGAACAAGCACAAGAGTTTTCAAATAGTGATAGATGTAAAGGATTAGAATATCCCTTAAATGATATAGATATTAATTTTTCTACAGCAATTATAAGTGGAAGATATCCAGATAAGGGATATTGTGTAAATGAAGAATGCAAAGAGTTAATTTATGTTATAGAAGGAAAAGGAACATTAAACAAAAAAGACAAAACAATTGAATTTAATAAGGGTGATGTGATTTTAATTGATAAAGGGGAAGTATATTATTGGGATGGAAAATGTACAATTGCTATGCCTTGTACACCAGCATGGTATCCAGAACAACATAAATTAATTGAAGAATAAATAAATACATTATTTTAAAAGATGAGAGGAGAAACCAAAGCTAATGGAAAATTATTTTATAATACATGGCTCATTTAGTAGCCCATATTCAAATTGGATAGGATGGTTACATGATTTTATAGAAGATGAAGGAAAACAAGTATATGTACCAGATTTTCCTATTGGAGTAGGATACCAAAATTATGATAATTGGAGTAAATTATTAAAGAATTATTTAGATTTAGGGTTAATCAATGAAAATACAACTATAATAGGACACAGCATTGCACCAGTATTTATATCAAAGTTTTTAACTGAAAATAAAGTAAAAGTAAAAAAATTAATATTTGTATGTGGATTTAATAACTACTTAGGAATAAATGAAGAATATGATGCAGTAAATAAATCAATGTATTTTGATAATTTAGAAAATGTAAAACAATATGCAAATGAAATAATATGTTTTTATTCAGACAATGATCCATATGTAAAATATGAAGTAGAAAAAGATTTTGCAGGCAAAATTGCTACAGAACAAATCTTAATACCAAATGCAGGACATATTAATAGTGAAAGTGGATATGATACATTTGAAGATATAGTAAATTATTTATAAAAGTAAAGCCTTCTGTCACAAGAAGGCTTTTAAGCATCTTTATAAAAGATGAATCGAACTCCACACCGAAGCGTGCAACAATTAATGTAATAAAAGTATAATAGGTATTTTAGCAAAAATCAACATTTTTAAATAAATTTAAAATAAAAAACTGTAGCTCATATATTTCTATATAAGCTACATTCTAAATCATAACTGCTCACCGAAATGAGCCTTCTCAATCATCTAATAAAAGTATAATAGAAATTTTATTAAAAATCAATAATTTTATAAAATTTCATCAAAATACTTGTCGGAAATCTTCGTAAATGATATAATATTTACGAAGATTTCCGACAAAGGAGAAGATAAAAATGGATAATATTGAAAAAATTGAAGAGTTATTGAAAAAAAGAAACGGAATTATAACAACAAGTGAAGTAGAAGATTTAGGGATTAATAGTAGAATTTTAACTAGAATGATTGAAAGAGGAATAATTGAAAGAGTAGCGAGAGGTATTTATATAAGTGTAGATACAATAGAAGATACATATTTTACAACACAAGCAATATGTAAGAAAGGAATATTCTCACATGAGACAGCTTTATATTTTCATGATTTATGTGACAGAACGCCTATAAAGTTTCAATTAACAGTACCAAGCAATTATAATAACATATCAATTAAGAATAGTAACTATCAATTTTTTTATTTAAAAGAAGAATTATATAATGTTGGTATTATAGAAATGAAAACACTATATGGTAACAAGGTTAAGGTATATGATTTGGAAAGAACCATATGTGATATTATAAGAAATAAAAAGAAAATTGAGATTGCATTATTTACAGATGCCATGAAGAGATATGCAGAAAGAAAAGATAGAAATTCAATAAAGCTACATAAGTATGCAAAATTATTTAATATAGAAAATGAAGTAAGAAAATATTTGGAGGTGCTATTATGATAGCAAAAAATAGAGCACAATTAAAAGCATGGATAAAAAACATGTCAGCAAAAGTTGAGGTAAATGAAAATATTATTTTACAAAACTATATGCTAGAAAGGTTATTAGAGAGAATTTCAGTATCAAATTATAAATATAAATTTGTATTAAAAGGTGGTATGTTAATAACTGCTATAGTTGGAATAGATATGAGAAATACATTGGATATGGATGCAACAATAAAAGGTTTTGATTTAGAAAAAGACGACCTAGAAAATATATTAAATGAAATATTCAATATAGATTTAGATGATGGAGTTACTTTTGAATTTACAAATATAAAAGAAATAAGACAAGAAGATGAATATGGAGGATATAGAGTTTCTTTAGATGCCAAATTTGATAAATTAGTTGTACCTATGAAATTGGATATAACAACAGGAGATGTAATTGTTCCCAAAGAAGTAAACTATAAGTTTGGTTTAATGTTTGAAGATCGTTCTATAGAAATACTTGCATATAATATGGAAACAGTAATAGCAGATAAATTTGAAACTATAATTTCAAGAAATATTGATACAACAAGAGCAAGGGATTTTTATGATATTTGTATACTTTGGAATACACAACAACAAAACTTTGATAAAGAATTATTAGGACAAGCTATTGTAAAGAAATTTGAATATAGAGGTTCAATGGATAAATTGAATAATATAGATGAGATAATGGAAGTTATAGAAGAAAGTGAGGCTCTTAAGGAACATTGGAAGAATTATCAAAGTAAGTTTAGTTATGCAGAAGATATTGGTTATGAGGATACGATGAGAGTATTAGAAGAAATTATAAAATTATTAAAGATAGAAAGGAAATTTCTATAATTAATTTTTATGGTAAAGAATGAAGTATGATGGAGAATAATTATATCAATTTAGACTGGGATTTAGTTGAAAAAATATACATTGATAAGTCAAAAAGGCTAAAGAAAATTGCATATAAAAGAGTTAATGATATAGAAGTAGCAGAAGATATTGTACAAAATACAATGGAATCAATTTGCAAAAGAGTAAATAAAGATAATAAAATCTATAATTTGGATGCATGGGTATATATAATATTAAAATATAGATGTATAGATATTTTTAGAAGAAAAAATATTGTGCAATATTTTTCTAATGAGATTTTAGAGAATCATTTAATAGAAGAAGAATTGAATACAATTGAAAATATGAATTTATATAATGTATTAAATAATTTAGAGGAATTAGATAAGAAGTTTGTTATATATAAATTCATTTACGGATTTAACAATACAGAAATTTCTAAAATATTTGGATGTTGCAATCAAACAGTGACAAGAAAAATAGAAAAATCATTGGAAATAATGAAAGAAAAATTGCTAATATAATAAAGGAAAAATAAATAGGAGGAGAATATGTCATTTGAAGCAGGAGGAAGAACTGATAAAGCAGGAAATAGATTTGAAATAAGATACTTTATATTACAAATATTAAAAGTAATAGAAGAAGATATAAGAAGTGTTGCATTAGAAGCTTTAGGTGATGATGAAAAAGGTACAGATCTCTGGATTGAGAAGAAAGATGGAACAAGAGAGAGCCAACAATGTAAAGGAAGATATGCAAACAATGATAATTGGAATTTTTCTGTTATGGATCAATATGATATTTTTAAAAACTGGAAATACCAATTAGATAGAGATACTAATTTCTTTGTTAGTTTAGTATCTCCGATTTCATTTGTAGCTTTTGAAGACCTAATAAAAAGAGCTAAAAATACAAGTGATAACCCAAGAGACTTTTATGAAAATCAGGTAAAAAAATCTGATGATAAGATGATAAAATGTTATAGTAATTATTGCAAAAGAATGAAATTAAATCCAGAAGATGAAAGAGATTTGATTCAGAGTATTGATTATCTAAATAGAACAAATTATCATCAAATACCAGATGAGGAACTAAAAAGTATTATTTTGAATAAAATAAAATATTTATTTATAGGTGATACTGAAATAATTTATAATTATTTTGTAGAGCTGGTGATAGATGAGAATATCTTAGCACAAAAAATAGATGTTATATATCTAGATAATTTTATAAAATCCAAAAATATAATGTTTAGGAATTTGTCGAAAGATGATAGAATTCTTCCAAGAATAACAGAATTAAACAATGAATATAATCAGTTTTTTTCTCCAATTAATGGTAACTTAATAGAAAGAGAAGAATTCTCAAAATGCAAGGAATTAATTGAAGAAGGTAAATCTATAATTATTCATGGAAAAGCAGGATATGGGAAAAGTGGCATTACACAATTAATTATTCAGTATTGTGAACAAAATAAAATACCTCATATTGCAATAAAATTGGATAAAAGAGTGCCAAGAGATAATGTAGAAGAATGGAGTCAAAAATTGGGATTACCAACATCAATAGGATTTTGTATAGATAGTATTTCTAAAGATAAAAATGCAGTGATAATTTTAGATCAGTTAGATGCATTAAGATGGACACAGTCACATTCTAGAGATGCATTATTAGTATGTACAGAGTTAATAGACCAAATTAAAAAAATTAATCTTGAAAGAAAAAATAAAATTTCGATTATATTTGTGTGTAGGACATATGATTTAGAAAATGATAATAGTATTAAACTGTTATTTAAAGATGAGAGGCAAGAGAAAATTTGGGAAAAAATAAATATAGAAAAATTTTCGAGAGATATGTTAAAACCATTAATAGGAACAGAATATGATAAATTTTCAAATAAATTAAAAGAATTACTTAGAATTCCAAGTAACTTGTATATATGGAGCAAGTTAGATAAAAATCAAAGATATGATGATTGTAATACTACTAACATGTTAATACAAAAATGGTGGAATCAGTTATTACAAAAAGCAAATGAATTAGAAATTAGTGAAAAAGAGTTACAAGAATGTAAAGATAATATAGTAACTGTATTAGATAAGGCAGGTAGAATAAGTATATTAAGAAAATTTTTAAATGTTACTGCAGGTGCTTTAGATTATTTATATTCAAATGGTTTCTTAATTATAGAGAACAACTTTGTATCATTTACACATCAAAGTTTATTAGACTATTTTCTAGAGGAAAATATGTTATATAAGTATCAAAATGGAAGCAATATTGAAGAAATAATTGGAGATAAATCAAAACAAACGCCAGCAAGGAGATATCAAGTTCAAATGCTATTAGAGGACTTGGCTAATAGTGATACACAAGATTTTATTTGTGTAGGAAAAGAATTATTAGAATCTAGTAATATAAGGTTTTACATAAAGTATGTGTTTTTTGAAGTATTGGGACAAATTACAGATATTGATTATGAAATAGAACAATTTATTCTAGAATATTATGATAGCAAAAAGTATGGTGTACATATTATAAATAATGTAATATATTCACATTCACAATATGTTAGTATATTAATGAAAAATGGAATTCTTGATAATTGGATGAAAGATAATAAAAAGAAAGAGATATGCATTAATTTATTAAATAGTATTAAAGAACTATATCGTGTGGAAGATGTAAATTTTATAGAAAAGTATCTATTTAATTCTGAAGAAGATGATAAAAAAATATACAGATGTTTCAATTATGATATAAACGATGACATAGATGAAATGTTTGAATTAAGAATGAAACTATATAATAAATATCCAGAATTAAGTGACGAATATATTGATTTTAAGAAAATGTTACAAGACAATGAATTAAGAGCAATAAGATTGATAAAATTTTGGCTTGATAATAAAGTGAAGAACAAAAATAAGAGGATTTATAAATATGAAGAAGAATTGATTACGGAAGAATCAGATATTATTGTTAATAACGATGAAAAAATCATTGAAATATTATTACCATGTATACCAAAAGAAACTGAAACACATTTTGGAGATTGGACAGCTAGACATAGGTATTCGATTGGAATAGAAAGAGCATGTGTTGAATTAATAAAAAAAGCAAATATTAATTTAATAAAACGAAATCCAGATAGGTTTTTGGAGATATATGAAAGTAATATGGGAAAAGGTTATCCAATATTTAATGAATTTATATTGGATGGATTAGAAAGGTTATCAATAAAATATAGTGATTATATTATTGAGTATTTATGTACTGATTTTAAGAAGAATATTTTTGATGAAAGTAGTGGAAATGGTGATGAACTACTATTAACAAAAAATATCTTGAAAAAGCATTCAAATAATTGTAGTAAAGAAATTTTTGAAAATTTAGAAGAAAAAATATATTTTTATCAAGAAGATAGAGCAGTAGAAATATATAAAAGAATTCGCGAATATAGATTAAATTACACATGTAAAAGAATGTATTGGGATTACTGGGGAAATGTACAAGTTGAACTTTTACCATATTTACCATATCAAAGATTAAATTATAAAACACGACAATTAATGAGTGTTCTTAATCGTAAATTTAAAGAGGGGAGTAATTATTACCAGTATGATGATGGGCATAGTGGTTCAGTATGGTCTCCAATAAGTAATAAAAATCTAAGCAATAAACAATGGATAAGATTATTTTCAAATAAAAAATTGAAAGAATTAAAGGAACATACTTGGAAAGAAGTACCTGGTGGATTTATAGAAAGTAGTATGAGAGAGTTTGCAATTAGTTTCAATCAAGCAGTTTCTAATGAGCCAATAAGAATGATTAATTTAATATTATCTAATTCAGATATAGTATTAGATGAATTTGTAGATGCGCTATATAGTGGATTACAAACTAGTGAAAATATAGATAAAGTTCCAACAGAGTTATTAGAAAAGGTATTTAATGCATTTCCATGTGATAATCAATCTCAAAGAGCTAATTGTATCTGTTGGATAATTTATAAAATAAAGAATACAAATTGGTCTCAAAGTACATTAAATTTACTGAAAAGTATAGCAATAAATCATAAAGATCCTGTTATGGGAAAGCCTAATGTAACCAATAAGAAGGATAAAGAAATTAAAAGTATAGATATGTTACAAAGTAATTCTCTTAATTGTACAAGAGGACAGGCAGCACAAGCAATAGGACATCTTTTGTGGGAAAACAAAGAACTATTTAAACAATTTAAAGAAACAATCCAATTATTAAGTGAAGATATTAATCCTGTTGTAAGATTTGCAAGTTTACATTGTTTATTACCAACATATAATATTCAAAAGGATTGGGCAAGAGAAAAAATTTTAAATCTGTTTGAAACAGATATTAGGCTAGTAGCTTTTTGGAATGCAAGAGATATATTATTTTTTTCGTATGATAAAGAAAGAGATAGAATACTAAAAATAATAGAAGAATGCTATTATTCTGAGGATAAAGAATTAAAAGAAATAGGTAGTTATTGTATAGTGGAAATGTACATCTTAAAAAATGAATTTTCATATATAATGGATGATATTAATTCAATAGATGAAAAGCAAATTAAGGCAATTTTGCGTATGGCAATAAACTACTTTGACAATGTTAAATATAATGAAAAAGTAAAAATGCTAATTACTAGATTTAAAGAAGTTGACTATGATATAGAAAATTCTATTTGTAGATTGTTTTATGACAATTTAATAAATTTAGAAAGAGATAAAGAATTCTTAAAGGATATTATGAAGAGTGCTACTGGAAGACGTTCTATACATTCTTTTATACAGTATATTGATGAAAATGCAGTATCTATATTAGATTTTAAAGAAATTATTATAGAATCAATCAAGTCTATTTTAGAAAATAGTAAACAAGAAAAAGAAAATGTATACTATTATGGAGATGAATTGTCAAAATTAATTGTAGGGCTATATGATGAAACTGTAGGTAAAAAACAAAACGATATGAAAGTTCTTTCAAATCAATGTTTAGATATTTGGGATGAAATGTTTAAAAAACAAATAGGCTCAATTAAGAAATTAAGTAGGGACATTTTGGACAGATAGAAACAGTGAACTTTAGTGAACACTAAAGGCAGGAAAGCGAGTATTAACACATCGCCTATACACATTGAAGGGCAAGCCTTCAAGAGTTAATAAAAGAACAAAAATTTTAAGCAAATTTGACGTAAAAATTCACTGGGTGAACTGGCTCAAACCCGCTATTCTTCGTTGAAATTGAAAATAGTGAATTAAGAAATTAAAAAAGTTCACTCTTTTTAGTTAAAAGTTCACCGAGTGTACTAAATTTTTATAAAATCTTTTAGAAAAATACACCAAATGAACTAAAAAATTTAATATTAGTTCACTTGGTGTATTAAAATTTTATAGATTATTTGAAATTGTGTGCTATTATTTTTTATAAAATTATTATAATGCAATTGACAAAAGAACGAATGTTTGATAATATATAGTAAATAAAAAGAAAGGTTGATATTATATGAATAATAAATTAATAGGAAATGAAAATAATATTGTATTTTATACTGATGATGAAGATAATATTAAAGTTGAAGTTATGTTACAAGATGAAAATGTTTGGCTCGATATAGAATCTTTATCTAAATTATTTAAAATAGACAGAACTGGAATTACAAGACATATAAATAATATTTATAAAGATGAAGAATTAGAAGAAAATAGCACATGTGCAAAAATTGCACATATGGGTAACAATGGAAAACAACAGTATTTTACAAGTTATTATAATTTAGATATGATAATTTCCATTGGATTTAGAGCAAATTCAAAACCTGCTATAAAATTTAGAACATGGGCAAATAAATTAATAAAAGAATATATGATAAAAGGATTTACATTAGATGATGATAGATTTTTAAAGGGGGGAAAAGTAAATGCTCAATATTTTGATGAGTTATTAGAAAGAATAAAGACAATTCGTACAAGTGAAAGAATGGCTTATCAAAAAATAACAGATTTATTTATAGCAACAGCAGTTGACTATAATCCAAAATCAGAAGAAGCATATACATTTTTCAAAATAGTTCAAAACAAATTACATTATGCTATTTCTGGACATACTGCTGCAGAACTTATTTATAATAGAGTAGATTCAAATAAGGAACATATGGGACTTACAAATTGGAAAAATAGTCCAAATGGTTTAATATATAAATATGATGTAACAATAGCTAAAAATTATTTAAATGAAGAAGAATTAAAGAAATTAAATGATTTAACAAATTTCTTTATAGTATTTGCTGAAGATGAAGCAAGAGAAAGACATATAATGACAATGCAAAATTGGATTGATGCAACAGATGATTTATTAAAATTTAGAAGAAAAAAGATATTAGAAAATGCTGGTTCAATATCACATAAAGAAGCAATAGAAAAAGCTGAAAACGAATATGAAAAGTTCAAAGTAAAACAAGATATGCAATATATCTCTAGTATGGATGAAATGTATCAAAGGTATTTAAATGAAAATAACATCGTTGGAAAAAACAACATGGATAATTCAAAAAAATAAATATAAATACTAATAATTATTTAAATATGTTCACTTAGTGTACTACCTTTTTAGTTCACTAAGTGAACTTTTTCCATTTTTGAACAAGTTAGAAATTTCACAGCCAATAGCACTAAATTTTTTTTAAGTGACAACATCATGGAACCGAAGAATTAGCACATTTAGAAATAGTAGGAACTATTGTACACCAACTAACGGAAGGAGCATCTATTGAAGAAATAGAAAAAGCAGGATTAGGTGCTTATTATACAGACCATGGGGTAGATGTATATCCAGCATCAGCAGCAGGAGTACCATTTACAGCATCATATGATGCTGTAATGATAAGGAGAATGATGAAAACTTAGAGTAGACAACCATTCACCTAATTAAATATTTTGAGATTTGGTTCATAAAACCTATTTTAAATTAAAACTAAGGAGAAAACAGATGGAAAACAAATTTAAAATAAGTGGTTTATGGATACCATATGAAATCTTAACAGATAAAAATTTAAGAGATAAAGAAAAAATAATTTATTCATTAATATTATTTTTTAGTAATAATAAGGGGTATTGCAGTATAAGAAATAAATATTTAAAGCATTTATTACATAGGTCAACTAAAAGAATTTCAAGTATAATAAATACATTGCAATATAAAAAGTATATCCATATTGTTCCTAGAAATAATAGAGAAGAAAGAAAATTATATCCATTAGTAGATATAAAAGATATTGATAAAAAAGTAGTATTTAAAGGGTTATTTATGCCAATAAGTGTATTATCAGACAATAATTTGAATGACAAAGAGAAATTTATTTATTCAATTGTTTTGTATTATGGAAATGTTCATAAAAAGTGCACTTTGAACAACGAAAATTTTCATGATATTTTTGATGTAACTAAAAATCAAATATCAAGAATTGTAAATAGTTTGAATAAAAAAGGATACACTTCTAATGACTATTTCTATAAAAATAATCATAAAGAGATTTTATATAGAAAGATTAAACCTATACGCAAAAATGATGATACCTATTGTAAAAAAGTACAAGTAAGTATTATCAAAAAGTTCAACAATGTATAGAAACAAATGAAGAAGTATTAAAATATAAAAATAATAATTATAAAAAATATAATGGATTTCATAATTATGAAGCTAGACAATATTCAAAAGAGGTTTTAGAAAGTTTATATGCTAATGAATTTTAAATAAAGGAGTACAGTTTTTGTATTCCTTTTATGTTTTTAGAAAAATGTTGTAATTTCAATTGACAAAAGAACTAATGTTTGATAATATATAACAAACAAGAAACAAGGTGAAGGATAATATGGATAATAAATTAATTGGAAATGAAGATAATATTATATTTTATAATGATGAAGAAGGAAATATAAAAATTGAAGTTATACTTGAAGATGAAAATGTATGGCTTAATATAGATTCTTTAACTAAATTATTTAAAATAGATAGGACAGGCATAACAAAACATATAAATAATATTTATAAAGATGAAGAATTAGAAGAAAACTCAACTTGTGCAAAAATTGCACAAGTTCAAAAAGAGGGAAATAGAAAGGTTACAAGGAATATTTCGTATTATAACTTAGATATGATAATTTCTATTGGATTTAGAGTAAATTCAAAAACAGCTATAAAATTTAGAACTTGGGCAAATAAAATAATCAAAGAATATATGATACAAGGATTTAGTTTAAATGAAGAAAGATTTTTAAAAGGAAGAAAATCAGATCAAGAATATTTTAAAAGATTATTAGAAAAGATAAAACTAATAAGAACAAGTGAGAGAATGTTTTATCAAAAAATTACAGACATTTTTGCAGAATGTAGTTTGGATTATGACAAAACAAGTGATTTAGCAAGAGAATTTTATGCAACTATTCAAAATAAGTTTCATTTTGCAATAACTAGCAATACAGCTGCAGAAATAATATATAATAGAGTTGACAGTAAAAAAGAAAATATGGGATTAACTACATGGAAAGAAGCACCCGAAGGAAAAATATTAAAATCAGATGTTACAATTGCTAAAAATTATCTTTCAGAAACAGAGTTGAAAAATCTAAATAATGTTGTAAATATTTTTCTTGATATAGCTGAAGATAATGCTGAAAGAAATATTCCAATGTATATGAAAGATTGGAAAAAAGAAGTTGATACAGTGTTATCTATAAGACATTATGATATTTTAGAAGGTAAAGGTAAAATATCTAAAAAAGAAGCAGATGAGAAAGCAGAAAAAGAATATGAAAAGTATAAAGTAATTCAAGATAAAAAATTCTTGTCTGATTTTGATATATTACTGTTAGAAGCGGAAAATATAAATAAATCTCAAACGAATAAAAATAATTAAAATCGAATATAGATATTGCAATTAAAGGAGTATAACAAGAAAAATTTTATAAAGTAGTCAGTATATTAATGTTTGAAATTGAAAAAGAAATAGATTTAATTGATTTAGATGATGAAAATGATAAATTTGCTCGAATGTTAATAGATAAAAATATATTAGTAAGAATTGATAATATATTATAAAGAGCTAAAAATAATTTGATTTTTTAAACGAAAAAATCCTTGTAATACATGTAAATAGAGAACTTGACAAAATTAAATACACTGAAATGTATGTACTCTGCATATTATCTGCAATATTTTTGTATTAACAAAGGATTAGAAAGCTTGTCTTTCTATATGTTGACAGGAAATCCTCTGCTTTCATTATCCTGCCTTATAATTTTTGTAAAATATAAAAGACAAAAAGAAAAAATTTTAGTATAATAGTACTAACAAAAATTAGTAGAATTAGAAGAGAAAGGTAAAATATGATAGAAATAAAAGATTTATATGAACGAGTACAGTGGGGAGCATATGATATTGAAGGGAGAAAATATGATGATTAAAATATTATGTTATGGAGATTCAAATACTTGGGGATATATTTCAGGTTCAGACCATCAAAGATATGGAGAAAATGAAAGATGGACTAAAATATTAGCAAAAAAATTAGGATATAATTTTGAAATTATTGAAGAAGGATTAAATAGTAGAACACTTATATCAAATGACGAAAGACAAGGAAAAGAAGGTAAAAATGGCTCTCAATATTTAATTCCTTGCTTAGATACACACGATCCTATTGACTTGGTAATTATTATGTTAGGTACAAATGAATTAAAAAAAGTTTATAACAAGTCTATGGAAGAAATAGGAGAACTTTTTGAAAAGTATTTTGTAAAGGTTATTTTAAATAGAAAATCACAAATTGATAATAAATATCCTAAATTATTAATAATTACACCACCAATAGTAAGTAAAGAATGTGGAGAAAAATATGAAGGAGCCTATGAAAAATCTTTAAAGATGAATGATGTATACAAACAAATAGCTCAAAACAATGGTTGTTATTTTGTAGATAATACAGGATTACAGACAGGAATAGATGGAGTACATTTAACAAAAGAAAGCCATCAATTATTAGCAGATAAAGTATATAATAAAATAAAAGAAATTAAACTTAAAAAGGAGATTTGGAACATTTTAGATGAAGAGGGAAATGTAACAGGAAAGACAATGGAGAAAGGCGATAAAATTGTGTGGCAAGAAGGGATATATCATCAAGGAGCAGATGTATGGATAATTAATTCTAAAGGAAAAATACTTATTCAAAAAAGATCGCCACAAAAAAAGCTAGAACCTAATGTATGGGCAATGACAGGTGGTTCGGTTATAAAAGGAGAAACGTCATTAGAAACATTAAAACGAGAGACTTTAGAAGAACTTGGAATAAAGCTGAATACTGAAAAAGCAATAAAGATTAATCATTATAAAACTGGTAATGTATGGTTAGATGAATATATAGTAGAACAAGAAGTGGATTTAAAAAATGTAATTATGCAAGATGATGAAGTATCAGAGGTAAAATTTGCTAGTTATGATGAAATAGAAGAACTTTATAAAGATAATATGTTTATAAAGAATAGATGGGAATTTGTTAGAAAAAAAATAAAAGAATTTATTTCTAATAACAACATAGAAAGTACGAATATAAATAAGCAATTCATAAATTTTTTAATACAAGCAAAAAAATCAACTTATGCAGATGATACAAGTAATAGTAAAGTAAAAGAAACAAGAAATGGATCAAAAGATTATGAGTATAAAAAAGATAATATGACTTATCACGATACATACTTCGGAGGAGTTAGATTTATGGGAGAAGAAATTGTATATTGTGATGATATTCCTATATGGGGTATGAATTATTATGGTGTAACTTTTGATGATTATCTTGGAGAAGAAGCAATGGATAAAGCATTAAGACCAGCATTAATGAAAGTTGGAGAAGAAAAAAATACAATTCCAGTTAGAGGGTTAAGCAAATTTGAAAATAATGGTTATATGTATACTTTTAAGACAACTGGTAAGATAGAAAACTTTAATGGAATAGAGCAAATATATAAAGATAACATTTTAATATATGAACTTCATTGTTCAGGTGGAATTATTAAATAGGAGGTACAATAAATGTCAAGATTGAAAATGAGAGTGGCTGTTCACTTAATACTTGAAAAAGATAATAAATATCTATTATTAAGAAGATATAATACTGGTTATGAAGATGGAAATTATAGTATAGTTGCAGGACATGTAGATGGAGATGAAACTATAATTTCAGCTATGAAAAGGGAAGCATTAGAAGAAGCTGGAATAAATATAAATGAAGAAGATTTAAAAATAGTTGAAGTTATGCATAGAAAATCAGATGATGAAAGTATTGACTATTTTTTATATGCAAATAAATTTTCAGGAAATGTTTCGATAATGGAACCTAATAAATGTGATGAATTATCTTTCTATGAATTAAATAAATTTCCTAATAATGTTATACCATATGTAAAAGAAGCAATTGAAAATTATAGGAATAATATACAATTTGTAGATTATGGTTTTTAATAATTAACATAAAAAAATGCAAAAACCTTGCAAAATACTGCAGTATACATTGCAATTTTAATATGATATATTATTACTATCAAATATTATCTTTAGCAGAAGTCAGAAAAACTGGCTTCTGCTTTTTCACGCGTGTAAATATAATATTTGCTTAGGTTTTATGCATAAACCTATCTCAAAAAAATACTAATTAAGTAGAGGTGTATGTATATGGAAAAAGTGAATTACAACATTAAAATTGAATATGGAAATCAAGATTTAAAAAATATCATACTACAAATATTTGAGGAATACTGTGCAAATAAAATCCTTGAAAAAGGTTAAATAACCATTTACATTTTACATTACTTTAGTTATAGTAATATAAGGTGAATAACTTAAATGGTTGTCTAACTTTAAGAGAAGGAGGCAAGATTGAACAAAGTAGACAACATAAATAGCAAACATTTCTATGTTGCATTATATGAACGACTTTCAAAAGATGATAATGATGGAAAAAAAGAAAGCGAAAGTATAAAAAACCAACAAAAAATATTAACACAGTACATATCTGATTTACAATTAAGAGAACCACAAAATACCTTTGAAATAGTTGATCATTATCCTGATGATGGTTATACAGGAACAAATTTTAATAGACCACATTTTATAAGAATGATACAGGATATCGAACAAGATATTGTAAATATGGTAGTTGTAAAGGACTTATCAAGACTAGGACGTAATACAAATATGGTTTTAAGATATTATCAAGAATATTTCCCATCAAAAAAAGTTAGATTTATAACAGCAACACAAGACAATATAGATACCTATTACAATGAAGATGATGATTTAGTATCCTTTAAAGCAGTAATAAGTGAATTATATCCCAAAGAAACATCAAGAAAAATAAAAGCAGTAAAAATTGCAAAAGCAAAACAAGGTTTATTTCAAGGAAATACAGCTCCTTATGGATATAAAAAAAGCCAAGATAATAAGAATAAATTGGTTATAGATAAAGAGGTTTCTTGGGTAATAGAAGAAATTTTTGATAAATACTCAAAAGGTTATACTAGAACCGAAATTGTAAAAAGTTTAAATGATAGAAAAATTATGCCACCAAGAGAATATCTAAAAGTAAAAGGTGTAAAATCGAATAACAAAGGTTGGACAGAAGTTACTATTACTAGAATAATTGGTAATCCAGTATATATAGGAACAATGGTAGGTGCAAAAACTGTAAAACCTAATTTTAGAAGAAAAGAAAGAATTTTAAATCCTATAGAAAAGCAAATAATTGTAGAAAATACACATAGTCCAATTATTGATATAGAAACATTTAATAAATGCCAAACTTTGAAAGATAAATTCAAAAACAATCGAAATAGAAAGTATGATGATATTTTTAAAGGATTAGTATTTTGCAAAGAATGTGGAAGTATATCAACATTAAAACACAAGGAAAAGCCTGCAAAAAATGGGATATGTGAAATCAATTCTTATATATGTTCAGAAGCAAACAAAGGAAGTAATAAAAAGTGTAATAATACGAAATCAATAAGTAGCAAAAAACTGTATCATATAATTATGCCTATTATAGAAAATGAGTGTAAAAGCATTTATATAAATGATAACGATATAAAAAGTGTAATGTCAAATTTAGAAAAAAATATAAATTCTGAATGTATAAGATTAGAAAATAGAAAAGATTTATTGAGGAAAAAGACTGAAAAGCTATATGAACATATAAAAATTGCATACAATGATAAACTAGAATCAAAAATAGATGATGAGATGTTTGTTACTATTAAAGAACAAAAAGAAAATGAGATTCAAAATTATAAAAAACAAATTTGTGAGATAGAGGGGCAAATTTATATAGAAAAATCAAAACATACAATAAGCTATAATCAAATAAAAAAGTTATCTGAGGAGTTTTTAAATTCAAATAATATAACAAAACAGCTATTGTATAAATTAATAGATAAAATCGAATTTGATGCTAATAGAAACATAAATTTAAAGCTAGTATTTTCAAATATAAAAAGCAAGTAAAAAGGTTTCCTTATCCTTACAGCATCATATATTGCCTGCAAAGGAGATCCAATAGCCAACTTACAAGAAGATTTAGCAGCAGAACAAAAAGCAAGAGCAACTTATGAAAAACTAATTGACCTTTGTCGTGACAATCCAGATGTATTAGACCCATTAAGATATTTAAGACAAAGAGAAGTAGTACACTTCCAAAGATTTGGAGAAGCCTTAAGAGGAGTTCAAGATAAATTAGCAGAAAGAAAATTTTATATGAATGATATAAAACCATTAGATAATGAATGTGGTTGTAATTAGTAAAAAAAGAAGATTTTCCTAATAGGGATCTTCTTTTTATATAATTCTCATATTTTGTTGCATTATCTTTCTGAAAAACTGTTGGAGATTAAGATATCATTTAAAGAATTGAAACTTAAAAACTAAAAATATATTGTAAAATAATAACAATAATAGTATAATCTAAACAGTTTATAAAAAATGATGACAGATTATTTAGATAAATGTAATAAAATAACAAATAATTAGTATTTCGAAAAAAAGAAAGGAAAAAATATGACACAAGAAATAAAAAGAAAATTATTCGAACTAGCAGACACAAAATACAAAGAATTTCATAGTGGGCTATGTCCAGGAACGAATAACATAATAGGAGTAAGAGTACCTATTTTAAGAAAATATGCAAAAGAACTAGCCAAACAAGAAAAAGTAAACAAGTTATTAAAACAAATAGATAATCAATATTATGAAGAAATAATGTTACAAGGGATGTTAATAGGAATAGAAAAAGAAGACATAAAAATAGTACAAGAACAAATAAAACAATATATACCTAAAATTAACAATTGGGCAATTTGTGATGTTTTTTGTGCAGGATTAAAAATAACTAAAAAATATAAAGAAGAAATGTGGAAAATGTTACAGAAATATTTAAAATCTAACCAAGAATTTGAAATTAGATTTGGTGTGGTTATGATTTTGGATTATTATATAGAAGAAGAATATTTACAAAAAGAATTTGAAATATTTGATTTCATTCAATCCCAAGCTTACTATGTACAAATGGCTATTGCTTGGGCAATATCAATTGCTTTGATAAAATTTTTTGACCAAACAGTAGAATATTTAAAAATAGCGAAATTAGATAAATTTACTTATAACAAAGCATTACAAAAAGCAATTGAATCCTATCGAATAACACAACAACAAAAAGAGATACTAAGGAAGTATAAAAAATTGTAAAAATAAGTTCCATAAAAAAGATTTTTGTGTTATAGTAAAATAAAATGAAATGAGGAAGGAATGAAAATAAAAATGGAGCAAGAAAAAAAAGTGGCTAAAAAAACACCAAAGCCAAAAAGAAAAATGACAAAAGAAGAAACCAAAAAGAAGAAAAAAATTATTGTAAGAACCTTTTTTACAATAGTTGCTATTATAATATTTGCAATTATTGCATTAATAGCAAATGATTATATTATCTTAGACAATAACAAAAAAACAAATTTAGTAATAAACAATAAAAATGTAACATCCAATTTAAAAAATGATCTTATAATAGAAGATAACATTATTTACCTATCCAAAGCAGACATTGCCAATTTTTTTGACAAATATATTTATGACGAAAAACAAACCAAACAAATAATAACCACCTATGACAAAAAAATAGCAGCCATTGGATTTGAAGAAAACACAATTGTCATCAATGGTTCCAAAAAAAATATCTATGCTCATGTCATAAAAAAAGGAGAAGTGGAATATTTACCAATTTCAGAAATGAAAGATGTATATGATATAGAAATTCAAAACATTGAAGATAAAAAAGTAGTTACAATGGACTCTTTAAACAGAGGGCAAAAAAGAGCTATTGTATCAAGCAATATACCTGTAAAATCTTCTACAGAAATCATTGCTAAAACTTTAGATAGAGTAAAAAAAGGAGACAGTGTCATTGTAATTAATTCAGATAAAGGTTATACAAAAGTTAGAACAGAAAATGGAAAACTAGGATATGTCAAAACAGAAAAATTAGAAAATGAATATGTTGTACGAGAGGAAATGACAGAGGAAAAGCAAGTAGAAGGAAAAATTAATTTAACATGGGATTATTTTTCAACAGTTGGTTCTGCACCACAAAGAGAAGGAACAAAAATAGAAGGTATTAATGTAGTATCACCTGCCTTTTTCTATTTAAATGAAAATGGAGATTTTAAAGAAAACATAGGAACGAGAGGTGAAGCCTATATTCAATGGGCACATTCAAATGGATACAAAGTATGGCCAATGTTTTCAAACGCAGAGGCAGCAACCAAAAGTCTATCCATTACGTCTGAAATAATGAACAATTATGAGAAGAGACAAAAATTAATAGAAAATATAGTAGATGCCTGTGTAAAATATAAAATAGATGGTATTAATATGGATTTTGAGAACATGAAACAACAAGACAAAGACATGTATTCTAGATTTATTATTGAATTAACACCTAGACTAAAAGAAATTGGACTAGTTACTTCTGTTGACGTAACAGCACCAGATGGAGGAGAAACTTGGTCTATGTGTTTTGACAGACATGTCATTCGGAGATGTAGCAGACTATATTGTATTTATGGCATATGATCAATATCGGAGTTTCTAGTAGTAAACCAGGAACAACCGCAGGATATGACTGGGTAAATTTAAGTTTAAATAAATTTTTAAAAACAGAAGAAATTGAATCCGATAAAATTATTTTAGCCATTCCATTCTACACAAGAGTTTGGACAACCAATAGCAATGGAAAAACAACTAGTAAAACAGTTGACATGAAAAATATTGAAAAAGTAATACCAGAAGATGCTAACAAAACGTGGGACGATGACCTAAAACAACATTATGCGGAATACACAGACCAAGAAGACAAAAAACAAATATGGATAGAAGACTTAGATTCACTAAAAGAAAAAGTTTCATTAATTACAAAAAACAACTTAGCAGGAGTAGGTTCTTGGCAAAAAGGAATGGAGACAGAAGAAGTTTGGGAAATGTTAAAACAGGAACTAAATTTAAAATAATATAAAATTTAATTTTTTTGTAAAAAAAAGAAGGAAAAACTTTTTTTATGAAGAATAATATAAATGTACATAAGATACAAGATATATGTACAAAATAAAATTAAAACTTAAGGAAGGTAGGTGCACGATAAAGATGCAAATTACAGATGTACGTTTAAGAAAAGTAAATTCAGAGAACAGAATGAAAGCTGTTGCTTCTGTAACATTCGATAACGAATTCGCAGTACACGATATTAAAGTTATCGAAAGTCAAAATGGATTATTTATAGCTATGCCAAGCAGAAAAACTCCAAACGGAGAATTCAAAGATATAGCT
>CASUIT010000013.1 GCA_949455995.1 uncultured Clostridia bacterium | reverse complement strand
TAGTGGTAAAAATTATGAATATATCTATTGCTTATGGGTAGCAGGAAGTTTTAAGGGAAAAGGGATCGGAAAAGAATTATTAGAATATGCAATAAACGATTCAAAAGAAAAAGGCAAAAGTGGTATATGTACTGTAGTTTCTAAAAGGAAGAAACCTTTTTTAGGAGAGAAGAAATTTTTTGAGCATTATGGGTTTAAGGTAGTAGATGTTATTTCCGATTATGAGTTATTAGCATTACAATTTGAAGATAGTGAAACACCTAAATTTAATGATAATGCTAGAAGTATGAAGATAGATAGCCAAGATTTTACTATTTATTATAGTAATGAATGTCCTTATGTTGAATATGAAGTAAAAGAATTAACTGAATATGCAAAAGAGAATAATATAACAATTAACTTTATAAAAATAGATTCATTAGAAAAAGCCAAAAATGCACCTTGTATATTCAATAATTGGGCTAATTTCTATAAAGGAGAATTTATATCTAATACTATATTAAATGCAAATTCATTTAAAAAGTTAATAGACTAAAAAAATACAATAAGTAGGGCAAGTAATTAAGTTGAAAATTACTTGTCTTTTGTGATATAATCGAAACACAAAATAGTAATTTATAGAAAATGATGAAATTGTAGTGCATTTGTAATGTTGATTAATATGTAAGATATTGGATTTTGTCCGACATTTAAGTTAAAGCTTTTAATAAGACTATAGAAAACAGAGAAATATATAAGATGATATTCAAATAAAAAATATGTAAATCCAATTCTTTATATTCAAAGAAATATCCTAAAGCGATAGTAAGTAATTAACGAAATAAGAAGCAGAAAAGATTGTACACTAAACGAAGTCATTTATATTTAGAATAAATTGTGGACGAAATAAAACGAAAACAAAATCAAAAAAACATTGAAATATCAACATTTTTTGCTTTGCTATAAATTGATATTGTGATAAAATGTGGACGAAACAAAACGAATGTGGTCAAAAGTATTGATGAATAATTTGAAAATTGATATAATAACAATAAAAAAGGAAGAGGTGTTTTTTTGATAACAGAGAATAATAATTTAGAATTTAAGAGAGAGTTAACAGATACAATTGTTAAAGAAATAATTGCTTTTTGTAATACAACTGGTGGAACGATTATTTTAGGATATGATGACAATGGTAAAGTTGTAGGACTTAAAAATGCAAAAGAAGATTTAGATAGATTAAGTAGCAAAATAAATGACAGTATAGAACCATCAGTAAATTTTTTAGTTTCAAGTAGAATTGAAAAAGAAGAAAATAGAGAAATAATAGTAATAGAGGTTTTAAGAGGAACTAATAAACCATATTATATAAAATCAAGAGGAATGACGATAGATGGAGTTTTTGTTAGATTAGGTGCAACTGTACAACATGCTACAAAAGAATCAATAAGAGAAATGATAATAGAGTCATCAGGAATTTCATTTGAAAAGAATATTAGTATTAATCAAGATTTAACTTTTACTTATGCTAACAAAACATTTAAAAAGAAAAATATTGCTTTTGGAAATATAGAAAAGAAAAATTTGGGACTAGTTAATGCAGATAATAAATATACAAATTTAGCCTTACTAATATCAGATCAATGTCCATACTCTATAAAAGTAGCTAGATATAAGGATAATACCAAATCGGAATTTTTAGATAGTAAAGAATTTTCTGAAGAAAGCATATTAAGCCAATTAGAAAATGCATATGAATATTTAATGTTGAATAATCGTATGAGTAGCAAAATAGATGGAATGGAAAGAATAGACAAATATGAATATCCAAAAAACAGTTTAAGAGAGCTATTATGTAACATTATTACGCATAGAGATTATGAAATAAATGGAAGCAATTTAATTCATATATTCAATGAAAAAATAGAATTTTTAAGTTTGGGTGGATTAGTTAGTGGATTAACTATTGAGGATATAAAACTTGGAAGCTCATCATCTAGAAATCCAAATCTCGTAAATATATTCCATAGATTGAACTTTGTTGAAGCGTATGGAACAGGAATACCAAGAATGTATGAAGAATATAAAACATCAATAACAAGTCCACAAATAAAAGTTGCTCCTAATAGTTTTCTTGTGATATTACCAAAACTAAATTTAAAGAATGAATATGTATTAATTATAGATTACTTAAAACAAAATATTCAAGGTACAAGAGAAAATTTTGAAAATGTATTAAACTTAGGGAAAAGTGCTACAATTAATGTATTAAATGAAATGTTGGAAAAAGATATAATTGAAAAGACAGGTTTTTCAAAGAATGTGGTATACAAACTGAAATAGTACTAAAAATAGATCAAAAAAAGAGATAGATAAAGAGATAAGGGGATAATATGTATATTAAATAGGAAAATCTAATTTAATAAAAGCTATAAAGTTAGTATTAAACAACCATACATTTGAGTATGTAAGTAAAACATTAGGAAGTACAGATTTTAATAGTGAAAAAATACAAGAATTTAAAACTATTATAAATAGCCAAAAAGAGAAAATTGAAAAAGCGATAGAGAATAAAGACGATAAGTACATAAATGAGATAATTCCCATTATAGAAATAGAAGTAACTTTTGTAGAAGCAAAAGATTATTATCAAAAAGCTTTACTAAGTGATTGGCTCAATGAGAACAAAGAAGGAGAATGTTATAAAGTAAAGTATATTTTTGAACCTAAAGATAAAATTAAATTTCCAAATTAGGAAAAGAATACATGATGCCATTAGATATATATGAGTATAAAATAATATCAACTAATAATGGAAAAGGTGTAAGGTTTGACAAATTTCAAAATTTTAATATTAGTTACATTGGAGCTGAAAGAGATAACTTTTCTGAAAATGATAAACAAAATTCGTATAAATTGATTAGTTCACTTTTAGAAAAAAATTTAGAACTTAAAGATAGATATCAAGCAAATAAGGCATATGATGAAATAGATGAAATAATGCAAACTGTTAGATCCATAAGGTAATTTAATGATATTAAAAGCAATTTATTTGTAAAAAGGCTACACAAATAAAAAATAATGTGATACAATAAAAAACGAAAATTATAAGATAAAGGATTTAAAGCCTTGAAATATATGGGAAATTAAAAGGAGGAAAAAGATATGAGTCGGTCATTCAAAATGGCATAACATACAAGCAAAAAAAGGAAAAGCAGATGCAGCAAGAGGAAAAATCTTCACTAAATTAGGAAGAGAACTATTAATAGCTGTAAAAGAAGGAGGGCCAGACCCAGCAGGAAACTCAAAACTAAAAAACGTAATTGCAAAATGCAAAGCAGCTAACATGCCAAATGACACCATCAATAATGCCATCAAAAAAGCATCAACAAGCAATGAAAGTTATGAAGAAATTATATATGAAGGATATGGACCAAATGGAGTAGCAGTTATTGTAGAAGCGGCAACAGACAACAAAAACAGAACAGCAGCAGATGTAAGACATGCTTTTGACAAATCAGGAGGAAACTTAGGAACCAGTCGGATGTGTATCCTATATGTTCCATAAAAAAGGGATAATCGTAATTGAAAAAGCAACAGTAACAATGGAAGAAGAAGAGTTAATGATGATCGCCATTGAATCAGGAGCCGAAGACTTTCAAAATTTAGAAGAAATTTATGAAATTGTAACCGAACCAAGTGATTTTGCAGTAGTTCGTGAAAAATTAGAAGAAGCAGGATTAGAATTTTTAGAAGCACAAGTACAAATGGTTCCAACTACTACAGTAGAGTTAGATGAAAAAGGAACAGAAAAAATGGAAAGACTAATAGAAAGATTAGAAGATTTAGACGATGTGTCTAATATTTATCATAATTGGGAAGAATAAGAATATAGGAGAGTACAAAATGGGACAAAAGAAAAAAAGTAAAATAATCTTAATATTAATAATATTATTAGTAATTTTAACTTTATTAATAGGAATAACATATGCTTTTTTCGCAACAGATATATTAAAAAGCAATAAAAATTTATTTTTTAAATATATGGCACAATTAGGAGAAGAAAAAGAAGGTTTTATAGAAACTTCCCTAAAAGAATATTTCAAAAAGCAAAAAAGTGCACCATATTCAAACGAAGGAAATATTTCTTTCAATATTACGGCATTAAATGGTCAAGAGGAGCAATTTAAAAATGTAAACAACATGAATTTAACATTTGAAGGTCAAGTAGAAAAAAGTAAATCTCAAAGAATAGAAAATATTAGTTTAAATTATTCAGACAAGGTAAAATTGCCATTTTCTTATAAGCAGATAGAAAATATAGTAGGAATTCAAAATCAAGACATAGGAAGTAAATACATTGCAACTAACTCATTAATGGAAAATGTAGAAGAATTAAAAAAAGTACAGGATTTTACAAATGTACCAATAAGCAAAGAAGAATGGCAACAGATAAAAGAAACCTATTTTAATATAGTCAAACAAGAATTACAAGATAGTAATTTTAGTAAAATAGAAGAGGCAAATAGCAAAGGATATAAATTAACATTAAATGGCGAAAATTTAAAAAATATATTCGTAAAATTACTAGACAATCTAAAAAATGATCCAAGCACTTTGGATAAAATAAATGAATATTTAAAAACACAAAGAAATTCTTCAAAAATAGTAGCAAGCGATATAGACAATCTTATAAAAGATATAAACAACAATACAGACATAAACGATAAAAACTTAGAAATTACAATATACCAAAAAAAGAGGAAAGTAATTAGTATCGTAATAAAAATAGAGAATATAGAAATAAAACTAGAAAAAAATATAACTGGAAATGACTTGCAATATAATTTACAAGCACAAGTAAATGAGAACAATCAAACAGGAAAAATAGCTTTTAATGCTAAATTTGAAGGATTGCAATCGATGCAAAGTATTTCTGAAAATTATGAACTAACATTAGAAATGCAAGATACGACCTATCAATATCATTATAATAATAATGTAGAGTTCATCGATAATACTAATATAGAAAGTTTTAATGCTGAAAATAGTTTAATAATGGATGAAATAGGAGAAGAAGAAAGAAATAATCTTATAAATGCTGTGATGGAAAGAATACAAAGTATCAATGAAAGTCAAATGCAAGAATTGGGATTAGGAACTAATGAAAATCCTATCATATATGCAATTCCACAAATTAATATGTATTCTTCAAATTTTGGAGCAATGAATACAACTAATTTAAGTGAAGTAGAAGTAAATACATTTAACAGCAAATTTGAAAATTATGAGAGTACAAATTTAAAAGGTGTTACCGTAAAAGGACTGTTATCTACTATACAAGTAAATAATGAAAACCAAGAAAATAAAGATAGAAAAATAAAAGAAATTCATTTTGATGGACAAGAATATGAAGTAACACAACAAAATATAACACTAATAAAAAGTAGTATAGAAACGCAAAAAGATTATAGAGTAGAATTTGAAAGAGATGAAAATACAGGAGTTATTTATCGAGCAGTTATTAATCAAAAATAAAGTTCTAAAAATAAAAAAAAGAGCATATATTATAAATAATATATGCTCTTTTTTGTTGTATAGGAAAATCTTTGATTTTTCCTACAATAGAACAAAACAAATATTTTAGAGGAGGTTAAAGTGAAAGATATAGAAGAAATATTAAGATATTTTCCCAATTCTATTTATCAATTATTAAAAAATACATTAATTCAAGATATAAATGTGCAAAAAGATTTACAAGAAATAAGAATTAGAGTACAAAGAGTAATATTATTAAAAACAAGACAAGCCGATATCATAATAGACTATAAAGTAAGTACAAGTGAAATATTACAAATATTAGAAAAACTTTGTGAAAATTCTATTTATGCTTATAAAAATCAAATATGTGAAGGATTTATCACAGTAAAAGGGGGACATAGAATAGGAATAACAGGAACAGCCGTTAGCGAAGATGGAAAAATATTAAATTTAAAATACATAACTAGCTTAAACTTTCGAATTGCAAGAGAAATAATTAATTGTAGTAATCAACTATTAAAAGAAATCATTGATCAAGAAAACAATAGCATATACAATACATTAATAATATCGCCACCAGGAAAAGGAAAAACTACTATATTACGAGATATTATTCGAAATATTAGTAATGGAATGAATAAAATACAATTCAAAGGAATGACTTGTGGCGTAGTAGATGAAAGAGGAGAAATTGCAGCAATGTATAGAGGGGTACCACAAAATGATATAGGAATTAGAACCGATGTGATAGAAAATATTGATAAATCAAGAGGAATGAAAATGCTTATTCGCTCTATGGCTCCACAAGTTATTGCTTGTGATGAAATAGGTTCTAAAGAAGATGTACAAGCAATAGGAGAAGCCATTACAGCAGGCGTAAAAGGAATATTTACCATGCATGGAAAATCCATAGAAGACATCAAAAACAATTTACCAATTAATCATTTAATTGAAACAAAACAAATAGAAAAAATAATTTTTTTATAAAAAATAGTTCTAAAAAAAGAAGAAGAGAATACAATATAAAAACGAAAAAAATAAAAAGGAAGAAAAAGCGATATGCAAATTTTAAAATATTTTATGTTATTTGTGATTTTAGTAATTTGTAGTCTAATAGGAAAATATTTATCCAAAAAATATGTTTTAAGAGTCCATCAATTAGAAGAAATGAAAAATGCGTTAAACATGTTTCGATCCAAAATAAAATTTACCTATGAACCTATTCCAGAAATTTTTGAAGAAATTGCTAACAATACAAATAGAAGTGTAGGACAAGTATTTCAATTAGCCAAAGAAAAAATGAAAACTAAAACAGCCCAAATAGCATGGGAAGAAGCAACTGAAGAAAGCCTGAATAACTACCTAACTAAAGAAGACAAGCAAGTACTAAAAACATTATCCAAATTGTTAGGACAAACTGATATAGAAGGACAAACCAGTCAAATAGAAATCACGCAAAAATTTTTAGAAACCCAAATAAAAGAAGCACAAGAACAAAAAGAAAAAAACGAAAAGTTATATAGTAAACTAGGAACCACAATAGGACTTGCAATAGTTATTATTTTATGCTAAATGCACATGAATACTAGTATAAAAAGTCAAACAAAACTAAGAAATAAAAGCAACATCTAAGTATAAAATACAAAAGAATAGGAAGGAAGAACAAGCATGGACATTAACTTATTATTTAAAATAGCAGCGATTGGAATATTAGTTGCTGTACTACATCAAGTATTGGTAAGAGCAGGAAGAGAAGACCAAGCCATGATGACAACTTTAGCAGGACTAGTAATTGTATTGAGTATGGTAATCAAAGAAATAAGTGGACTATTTAATACCGTAAGAACCATATTTAATTTATAATTAAAAAGTTTTTTTGAGGTGATACTTAGTGGAAATTATTAAAGTAATTGGTATTGCTCTTGTTGCACTTATTATGATTGTTTTATTAAAACAATATAGACCAGAATTTGCCATTTATATTAGTTTACTAACAGGCGTATTAATTTTATTATTAGTAGTAGATGAATTAAAAGGGATTATGGCAATATTACAATCATTAGCAAGTAAAGCATCCATTAATACAACGTTTTTAACATTATTAATAAAAATAACAGGAATTGCATTTTTGTCAGAATTTGCTGTTAGTATTTGTAAAGATTCTGGAGAAGGTGCTATTGCCAGTAAAATTGAAATTGGAAGTAAGATTATCATTATATCGATGTCAATACCAATCATTTCTAGCTTGTTAGAAATAATATTAAAAATATTACCAACTTAATATTTTAGAATCAAAGTGGATAACTTGTGCGGGTTCCAAACTAACCAAAGGAGTACAGATATGAAGAAATTAGTTGAATTTTTTTGGATTGCATTTTTTTTGTTTATATTTAGTATAGTTTTTCCTGTTTTTATTGTTTATGCAAGTGATGAGCAGATGATGGAGCAACAGCAAGAAGAATTAGGAATTCAAGATTTTTTAAAAGATTCAAAACAATATCTGGGTGATTTTTTTGAAGATATAGATATGAGTGAGGTTTTAAATGATGCGGTAAAAGGTGAGGTGGATAATGCAAGTATTGGAAAGAGAATTTTTAGTTTATTAGGTTCAGAGGTTGTAGCAAGTGTTAAAGCGATAGGGAGTATTTTGGTTATTATTGTGATACATAGTATTTTAAAGGCAATTAGTGAAAGTTTACAAGATGATGGGATTTCTAAATTAATTTATTATGTACAATATATATTAATTATTACTATTATTATGGCGAATTTTTCGGATATTGTAAAGTTGGTACAAGCTACAACAACTAATTTAGTGGCATTTATGAATATGTTAATTCCACTTTTGATTACTTTGATGATGTCAACAGGAAGTATTGCAACAAGTGGTGTGATAGAACCTATTATTTTATTTATGATAAATTTTATAGGAAATTTGATACAAGATGTAATTCTTCCATTACTTATGATTTTTACGGCAATCGTAATTATTTCGAAACTTTCTAATCAAGTAAGAATTGACAAATTATCAAAATTTTTGAATTCAGGTATAGTGTGGTTTTTAGGAATTATTTTGACAGTGTTTGTAGGTGTGGTTTCCTTAGAAGGAACAATGGTAAGTAGTGTGGATCGGAATTACAGCCAAAACTACAAAAGCAGTGGTGAGTTCAGCAATTCCAGTAGTAGGAAAAATACTAGGAGATGCAGTAGATACCGTTTTGGGATGTGGTGTTATTTTAAAAAATGCAGTAGGACTAGTTGGTGTTATTATTATTTTAGGAATTTGTATAGTACCAATTATAAAATTAGGAACCTTAACATTTGCCTATAAATTATTAGCAGGTGTTACACAGCCAATAGCCGATGAAAAAATAACAAATTTATTAGAACAAATTGGAGATGTTTTTAAAATATTGTTAGCAATATTGAGTAGCATTTCTTTTATGATTATTATTGGGACAACATTGGTTTTAAAAATATCAAATAGTGGAATGATGTACAGATAAGGAGATACGAAAAAGATGATAGAATTTATGAGTTCTTGGGTAAAGGGATTAGGACTAGCGATTGTGATGGTATCTATTTTAGAGATGTTATTACCAAACAATAAAACTAAAAAATATATCAGAATGTTAATGGGAATTTATGTTTTATTTACAATAATTTCTCCTTTTATATCCAATCGAGAAATTTTTAATAGTGATCATCTTAATTTAGAAGAATATGCTACAGCACAAGCTAGTACAAGTATTAATCAAACATCAATGGATGAAAGAATAGAAGAATTATATATTCAAGAACTAGAAAAAGATATGACAAAAAAAATAAAAGAAAAAGGCTATGAAGTAATAAGTTGCAAGGTAAAAGCACAGATATCAGATAAGGAAGAAGAAACAAAAATAACAAAAATAAAAATGAATCTTCAAAAAAAGCAAGAAGAACATAAAGAAAATTTTGAAAATCAAATAGTAACACAAATTCAAAAGATAAAACCTATTGATACAAAATTACATCAACAAGATAATACACAAGAAACAAAAAGTAAAAAAGTGGATAAATCGGATATTCAAAATATAAAAAAATTTTTGATAGAGGAATATGGGGTGAATGAGAAATGTTTAGAAATAAATTAAAACAGTTAGCCAAAAAAAATGAAGAAGAACAAGAAGAGGGAAATGACAAAAGAAAAATTGAGAATTTAGTCTTCTTTGTTGTATTACTTATTATAACAATAGTAATCATTAATCTTATTTGGAAAGGTAAAAGTCAAGTAAGTAAACCAGAAAATAATACAAACACAAAACAATTAGCCCAAAAAAATAATATAATTAATACAGATAATACGGTGACAACAGACACTCTGGCTCAACAATTAGAAGGAATACTTGAAAAAATTCAAGGAGTAGGTGCTGTAAAAGTATTTATTAATTATTCTCAAACAAGTGAAGTAGTTGCTATGTATAATGAAACCACCAAAATTAGCAATACAGAAGAAAATGATACATCAGGAGGAAATAGAAAAATACAAGAAACCGATTCGCAAAAAGATATTATTTATCAAGAACAAGATGGAGAAAAGACTCCAATCACGCAAAAAGTAATTCAACCTAAAGTAGAAGGAGCAATTATCACAGCCAAAGGGGCTAATAATGCAGAAATAAAAACAAATATCATACAAGCAGTAGAGGCAGTAACAGGTCTTGCTACTCATAAAATACAAGTGTTTGAAATGAATTAACATAAAAAAACCCATAAAAAGCAAAACGATTGGGGACAAGGAGGAGTAAAATGAAAATGTTTAAAAAAAATCAAATTATTATTTATGTAATTGTATTAATGTTAATGACAGCAGGATATTTAAATTATACAACAAATACCGAAAAACAAGAATCGGTTGAAACAGCAATGCAAATGGAATCAAATGATGATATGCAATTGGCAGATATTGGTGATGCAACTTTAGTAAATAGTAATGAGTTTGTTTCTAATAATGAAACTAATACAGCCAATACAACGAATACAACTGCTAAAAATGAAACAAATACTGTAAATGAGATATCCAATAGTATTAATGATGTTTCCAATAATAACGAAAATAATACTGTGTTAGAAACAAGTAGTAGTGGGACTAATAATGATTATTTTGTAAAATCAAAATTAGAAAGAGATACCATGTACTCTCAAATGATTGAAACTTATGAAAAAGTCTTAAATAGTACTAATACTTTAGAAACACAAAGACAATCTGCCACACAGGAAATACAAAAAATAAATGACACAAAAAATAGTATTATGATATGTGAAAATTTAATCAAAACAAAGGGATTTGAAAATAATATTGTTTTTGTTAATGGAGAAAGTGTTAGTATTATTATAGGAGCAAAAGAGATGAAACAAGAAGAGGTGGCACAAATTCAAAATATTATTTCAAGAGAAATGAAAGCAAAAGTGGAAAATATACATATAGGAACAAAACAAGTCAACTAATTTTATGAAAGAAATAAGGGTCAAAAAAAAGCCTTTATTTTTTATTAGGCGGATTCATTGTTATTTTTCTAATATATTCTCCTATTTCTTCATTAGTCAAATCTAATACTATAATTAAGTTTTTAAGAACATCTCTTCTTGGTAGGTCTTCTTCATTGTCTATTCTTACATATTGCCTTAGACTAATTCCAAGGAGTTCTGACATTTTTTCTTGAGTGTAGTTCTTAGATTTTCTTTTTTCTTTAATCATAAAATCACCTTAATTATAGAATTAAAGTTATTATTGCATAATTTTAAAAATAATTGTATTGACATTTTGGGACATGTTAAGATAAGCGGTTCTTGTCTAATTTTATGCAAAAAAATCATATAAAAGTATGTACATAGTATTTCTAAATATAACAAAAAATATCCTATATTTATTATTTAAAATAATATAGGATATTGGTTTAATATAAGTTTTATTTGTATCGATAAAATGGAAAATTCGTATCTTGGGTTACCTTGATAGTTCCATCGTAAATAGATTTCTCTGCCGTTTCTAAAGGAATATCAATAAATATAGTACTTTTAAATTCTTCTTCTAAATTATTTGTAATGTAGATATCAAAGGAAAGTTGACAGGTAATGGTATTTAGAAGTATATTACATCTTTTAAAAAGGGAACCATCATAAGTAATAGGAGTAGAAGTGTCAGTTATGGTGTAATCGGATTTAATATTTTGATTGACATAGCTTAGAGTAATAGGATTTGCTAAATTATTATAAAGAGTAGGGGTGTCTAAATTAGTTTCATCTTCAGAGGTAATGGTAAAATCTAAGTGATCTTTTATTTCGTTTTCTTCTACAACATCACTTTTTGCAAATTGATGTAAGCCTTTAAAGTAAAGTTTGGGTTCTCCTAATGTAGGAGGTGTTGTATATTGAATGTTTCGGATACTTACTTTTTGAAAAGTATTTTCTAGTGTTTTTTCTTGTGTAGAAGAAGTATTAATAAAAATGGCGATATCGGTATATTGGTATAAATTTTCTATTGTAAAATTACTGCTAGAACTTGTCTTATTTTTGGCATCACCATTACTAAATAATATCATTTTGTTTATTTCAAAAATAGTTTTATCATTTTTGTTCGCAAATGGTAGGATATCTTTTTCAAAGTTACTTTTTAAGACATGTTTTTGAAACAAGAAATAGATAAGAATAAATAGAATAATAAATAGTACAAAAATGATAATGGTTAAAATCTTTTTTTTCTGATTCATTTTAATCCTCCTTTGTATTTATATCATAAAATTTCAATAAAATCAAATTAATTCTTCTTTTCGTAAAGTTCATCAATTTTTTCTTTGTAAATCCTAACATGACACAGTTTGTAATTACATAATAGACTGTAAGTTTACAGATCCTTTCAGATAGGATGGAACAATAACCAAAGATTTAAAATTGCCACAATTTATAGATTGACAAAAATAAAGTAAACAGGTAAAATATGAGTAGATGAACAAGTAGAAGATAAACCAATTGCATCCAAAAAAGGAGGCGAAGGATGAAAACAAAAGAAACTGCAACAAAAAGAAAAAAAAGAACCATAAAACTTACCTTAAAAAATAGTATTACTTTTTTAACCTTTATACTTAGTATATTATATATTATCATATTTTATAACTATTATTTTGGAAGAAATAAGGTATATGCCAAAGAAACTTCAACTAGCATACAAGAAACCAAAATAAGCAAAGCCCAAAAAATTAATATAGAAGAAATAATAAATCAAAACATAAACACAGGGCAAAAAGAAGAATATGTAGTAGAAGAAACCATATTAGAATATATTACAAAATACAAAAATAATGAAAAACTTCCCAAAGGAAAAATACAAGTCATACAAGAAGGAAGACAAGGAAAACAAGAAATCATAACTAAAAAAACATATGAAGAAGGAACAATAATTTCAGAACAGCAAATTTCTAGCAAAGTAACAAAAGCTGCTATGGACAAGATTGTTGAAATTGGTATAGGAAATAATACCAATACTTTTGACCCCAAAATAGGAGATATGCTACAAGTAACATCAGACAGATTGCCTGTCATGGTAGAACCAAATGAACAATCACAAAAAATTACAACATTATCAAAAGGAGATAATTTAAAATTATTAGAAATAGAAAATACTTGGTATAAAATTTCTTGTTTGAGTACAATAGGTTATGTAAAATCAGAAAATACCAAATCCATAGAACAAGAAACAAAGCAAGAAATAAAAAAAGAAAACGAAAAACAAACCCAAAAACCAACTCATACAAATATTAATATTGATATGGCGTTAAACCAACCAAGTGGTTTGACATTGGAGCAATTTAAAAAAATATTAACAGATGATAAAGATACCTATAAAATATTCGAAGAAAATGCAACCTATTTTTATTACATAGAGCAACAATATAAGATAAATGGTGTTTTTGTAGCAGCAGTAGGAATCCATGAAAGTGCATGGGGAACATCAAAAATTGCAAGACAAAAAAATAACTTATTTGGTTATGGAGCCTATGATTCTAATCCATATAATGGAGCCTATCATTTTTCTAGTTATTCAGAAAGCATTGATTTACTAGCCAGAGTATTTGTAAAATATTATATCAATCCTAAAGGAACCAACATCTATGGAGGAGAAAAAGCAATGGGAACTTATTATAATGGACCAACACTAAATGGAATTAATAAAAGATATGCAACTGATAAAAATTGGGCAAATGGAGTTTTTAAAACAATGAAATATTTATACAATAAATTATAAAAAATTCTTGCTATTTTTCACAATTTATTGTATGATAGAAAAGTAAGAATAAAAAAAAAGAAAAATTACCCAAAAAAGACGGAAAGAAAGGGGCTTTATCATGAAAAAAAAGATCATAATCGTTACAATAATCATGTTAATAATAGGAATATTTTTGATAACCCATAAAACCTATGCACAAGAAAAAGCAATCGATGATCAAACAGAAAGTAAAATTGTTGAAATAAAAGAAAAAGCAACAAAAACTCTAGAAGATTACAAACAAAAATATGGTTCAGACAGTTATGGAACAGTGGCATACATTTTAAATTTAGTAAGAATTTATAGTATACCAATATGTTTTTTAGGGATTGCCATTGGAGCAATCCATCAATATGTAATAGGTATAAGAAAATTAGACACATTAGAAAGAGGTATGGCCTTTATTGTAACCTGTGTCACACTATTAATTATATGCCAAATTTTACCACTTGTTTTTGCAATATTCGTAAAATTTGGAAGGAGGTAACAAATGAAAGTCTTATTTGCTGTAAGTAATGAAGAAATATCAGATTCAATTGTAAAAAAATATCAAAAAGAATACAAACAAATTATTTCTTATAAAAATGTATATTACTTTAACGCAATATTAAAGGAATTACAAAAAGACAAAACTTATGACAGAATAGTTATAAGCGAAGATTTAGAAGCATTTACACACACACAATACGATCAAATTGACAAATTCATTTTTGAAAAATTAGATAGCATCAGTGACGAAGCATCCAACATCAGAGGAAATGATACACCAATTATTCTAATTTGTTCTGACAGAAGAACAAAATCAGAACAAATGTTAGTAAAATTCTTTGGAATTGGAATTTACAATGCAATCATTGGGAATGAAAGAAGTGTAGACGAAGTCTGTCGTCTAATTAACAGACCAAGAGTAAAAAAAGAAGCAAAAGCTTATTATAAAATAGACACAGAAGAAGTAAACTATCAAGCAGAAAATGAAAACGACGTTAGTGAAATGGAAATACAAAACATCGTAGCACACTATAAAAGATTAGGAAAAAACGAAGATAGATACATCGATAGCTTTAATAACATAGCAGCACAATACAACGACACGCAACTAAGAATCATAACCAAATTTTTACCATTAAACGTACGAGCTGTCTTAGAAGAAAAATCGCCAAAATACCAACAAATTATGTCTTTCAACAACAGTGTTTCAGACAATTTACGAAAAAATAAAAACGACAAAGAAGAAGGTCCAAGTCAAATATTATTAAAATCACAAAATAGGGAAAAGATATTATCAAAACCAGTTGTCATACCATCAGCAGTCAATATGAGTGGAAACAAAAAATTAGCAAAACACAAACCAATAAATACAAATCATGAAACCATACCAACACCAGAACAACCAAAAATACAACCAGTAGTTAAAGCCAAAGAACAACCACCAGAGATACCATATGAAACAAAAGAAGAACCAATCATAGAAGGATTTGACGATATCATAGAAGAACCAAACAATATACCAGAACCACAAATAATGCAAGAAGAAACAAAAGAAACCGTACAACCAGTAAAAAGAGGAAGAGGAAGACCAAGAAAAAATCCAGTTGTTACATCAGCACAAAACTTAGAACAACCACAACCAGTAAAAAGAGGAAGAGGAAGACCAAGAAAAAATCCAATTGTAAATCCAGAAATACAAGAAGAAATAGTAGAAGAAAATATCATATTACCTGGAATAGAAGAACAAGAAGTAGAAGAAAGTCCATTAGAAGGATTCAAAGAAATAGAATCCAACACACCAGAAGAAGACTTTTCAATACCAGGATTTGAGGAAGAAGAAATAATATTACCAGGAATACAAGCATCAGAACCAGAAGAAGAAGAACAACAACAACCACAACCAAAATCAGAAAACACAATGCAAATACAACCAAATCCAGAACCAGTTATACCAAGACAACCACCAAGAAACACCATCACAGAAAATAACAATGATACAAATTTATATCATAATACCACCTATACCAATTCATATAGCACCAACATGAATCCAAATGAAGGAACCATGGATTTATCTAACTTACTAACACCAGATAAAAAAATAGTTACCTTTGTAGGAACCAGTAAAAATGGAACATCCTTTATTGTCAATAATATAGCAGAACTTATGTCATCCATTGGCATTAATACTGTTATTTTAGACACCACCAAAAACAGAAACTCGTATTACATTTATACCAAAAATGAGGAACCATTAAGAGAAATTGCCACTCATAGTATAGAAGGATTAGCCAGAGGAATTGCAAGAGGTATCAATGTCAACAAAAATCTTACTGTATACACTTCATTACCAGACGAAAATGATACCATCCAACACGTAGATAAAATATTAGAAACCTTATTAAAAAACCATTCTTTAATATTAATAGATACCGATTTTGATACACCATTTGGTTACTTTAAACAATCACAAGAAACCTATTTAGTACAAAGCATGGACATTTTAACGATACAACCACTTACCGCATTTTTAAAAGAATTAAAAATGAGAAATATTTTAGACGAAAGAAAGTTGAAAATTGTATTAAATAAAGTAGTAAAAATTAGAGGAATCAAAAATGAAACAATAATTGGAGGAATGGCATTTTACAATGATCCTGCCATGTCTTTTATGACAGAATTATTTGACAGAGACAGGATAAAATATGTATCAATTCCATTTGAAGACGAAACTTATATTAAATATTTAGAAGGTATCATCGAATGTGAAATTTCTTTAAAAGGATATTCAAAAATATTTATACAAACATTGAGAGAATTAGGAAATATGATTTATCCTATGATAACATCTACACCTAGAAACAATCAAAACTACCAACCACCATCTGTACAAAACAATAAAAAGGGAAATTTTTCCTCTAATATGGACAATACACTAAATAAAATGAAAAACAAATATTAGTTGAAAGGAATTTCTAAAGAAAAAGAGGAGGAAAACAATTGTGATCATAGTAGTTGTAGTAATATTAGTCTTAATTGTATTAGGATTAGTTGTATATAATGTATCCATACACAAAAAAATACAAAAATTTAAAAATATGAACCAAAAGATTAACAATTTATATGTTGTCCAAGATTTCATGAATGCAATAGGAGAGACCTCAACAGTTGAGCAAAAAATAAAGAAGATAAATGACATTTTAATAGAAAGATATGAAATAAAATATTCAACCATTGTTGTATTTGACGGTGCTGAATATCAAGTAAAAGCCTCTAACGTAGATTCAAAACACTGGAAAGCTTTAAAAACTTTACAAGAAGTAGACATGTTCAAAGACAGTATACAAACAGCAACCCCAAAATATGTCACAGTAAATAACCCAAATGAAAGACTTCCCTATCAAGAAATGGAATTTGGAAGAGCAAAATCTGCTATCTTTTTTCCTCTTTATATTGATAATGTATACATTGGTTATTGGATCATAGAAAGTGGAACACCACATGACTTTGACAATGTAGATACAACAGTATTAGAAGTAATAAAAGAAAATATTGTCTCTGTGTTAAAAACAGTAGTACACCAAAAAACATTAGAATCTATTGTAAGAACAGATTTATTTACAGGATTATATTCAGAAGAATACCTATATGGAGAAGGAAAAAAAGTAATTGACCAATATACGATCTCAACCATATGTATGTTTAAAATAATTAATATTCAAGAAATTAATAAAAAATATAGTAGAGAATTAGGAAATAAAGTAATAACACAAGTTAGCCAATATGTAGCAGACAGTATTGATAAAGATTATGTATTTGTAAGATATATGGGACCCAAATTTGTAATTGCATTTTCTGGAGCAGAAGCAACAGGCGTAGGGGACTTTTTAAATGAAATAAAAGAAAAAATAGAAAACATGCAAATTGAACTAACCGAAGAAGAACGAAAAACATTAGATTTAGAAGTCAAATTACCAAAACAAAATGTCAAAGGAGCAAATCCTAGAGAAATTGCTACGCCAAAATTAAATTTTGCAATATCTTCTTATTACAAAGGGACAGGACTAGAAGAAGTATTAAAAAAACTAGAAGAATATTTAGACAAAGCAGATAGCAAAGAAAGCGATATCACTAACTTATAAAAAAGGAGGAAGAAAAAATGGAATTTGACAAAACCATGCATTTTAAAGTAGAAAGAGAAGAAAATGTAAAATGCAAAGAGATTTTAAAAGAAGTATATGAAGCATTAGTAGAAAAGGGATATAATCCAATCAATCAAATGGTAGGATATATCTTATCAGGAGATCCTACTTATATTACAAGTCATAAAGATGCGAGAAACAAAATAAGAACAATAGAAAGAGACGAATTATTAGAAAAAATGGTAAAAAATTATATAGGATTAGAAGAATAAATGAGAATAATGGGAATTGATTATGGAGAAGCCAGAGTAGGAATTGCCATAACAGACAGTTTAAACATTACAGCCCAAGGTCTAGAAACCATACAAAGAAACAACTCTGACAAAGTAATATTAAAAAAAATAGATGAAATATTAGAACAATATGAAATAGACACCATAGTAGTTGGTATGCCACTTAACATGGATGGTACCATTTCACAAAGAGCAGAAATAACGCAAAAATTTGTGCAAAAATTAAAATGTAAATACAATCACCAAAAGATAGAAACCATAGATGAAAGACTAACAACCGTAGAAGCCCATAAAACGATGAACTTTTTAAAAATCAATAAGAATAAAAAGAAAAATATAGTAGATACTATATCAGCAGTATATATTTTAGAAACTTACTTAAACAAATTAAAAAACACTTTGAAAAATAATTAAAAATAGGTTATTATATTAAATATCAAAATATAATGATAAAAATTGAAAGGAGAAAAAGAATGGACGAAAATTTTGAAGAAGAAGAATTAGACAATATAGTAATATTAAACGATGAAGAAGGAAATGAAGTAAAATTTGAATTCTTAGATTTAATTGAATTAGAAGAAGAAGAATATGTTGTATTATTACCAATTACAGAAGAAGGAGAAGAAGAAGAAGGAGAAGTAGTAATACTAAAAGTAGAAGACACAGACGAAGAAGCAGAAGAAGAATCTTATGTCAGTGTAGAAGACGAAGACGTCTTAAATAAAGTATTTGAAATATTTAAAGAGAAATTCAAAGATGATTTTGACTTTGTTGACGAATAATAGAAAGACGGAAGGGGAACCCCGTCTTTCCTTTTAAATTATAATCTCATATGTTACTACAAATTTTAACAAAACAAAAGAAGGAGGAAAATCAAATGAAAAATTTTTCAACATGGATGTTAGTTATGTTTATGGCAATGTTTTGGATATTAAGAATTATCATAGCATTTACCTATGAACTAGGAGGAAACTTTGGAGGAATAGAACCCATAAATCAAACGATGGAAATTATATTATTATTTGTCGTATTATTATGTATGGTACTAGTAGTAAAAAGAAAATTAATAGGAGCATTAATTTATCTGTTAGCTTATGGAATGTACTTTGGAACAAGCCTATTAACTGCAATAACAACATTAATATCAGCCGATTCACAAGTAGACATATCTAATATGGGAATGTACTTAAACACGATAATCTCTTTATTTGGAATAGTCATTCCAGTAGCTGTATTATTAGACATATTAGTAGACAAAAATAGAAAAGCCAACCCAAAAAACAAAAAAACAGATTGGTTTTATAAAAATGAGCAATTCGATCGAGAAATGGACGAAAGATCAGATAAAAACAATTATAGAACTATGTGAGACAAAGGGGGACAGGTCTTTTTGTCTCATTAATGATTGGATAGATAGGAAGTGAAAATGATGCAAAAAAATAAGGATGAAAAAAGTTTGCAAAAAGTTAAAATCAACTGGTATCCTGGTCATATGGCAAAAACGAAAAAGCAAATAGAAGAAGACTTAAAAAGAGTAGATTTAATAATTGAATTATTAGATGCCAGAATACCAATTTCTAGTCAAAATCCAGACATAGCTAAAATAACAAAAGGAAAAAAGAAAATCATTGTATTAAACAAATGTGATTTAGCAGATGAAAGAAAAAATCAACTGTGGGTGCAATATTTTGAAAAACAAGGAATGACAGCAGTACTAGCAGATTCCAATTCTGGGAAGGGAATTGAATTATGTATTAGAAAAATAGAAAAACAAATGGAAGATGTGTTACAAAAACAAGCAGAAAAAGGAAGAATTGGAAGAAAAATAAGAGCCATGATCCTTCGGAATACCAAATGTTGGAAAATCATCTTTTATCAATCGAATATCTAAAAGAACAACAGCAGGAGTAGGAAATAAACCAGGAGTAACCAGACAAAAGCAATGGATTCGTATTAACGAAAAAATAGAATTATTAGATACCCCAGGTGTGTTATGGCCAAAATTTGAAAGTGAAGAAGTGGCACTAAATTTAGCATTTACTGGAACGATCAAAGATGACATTTTAGAAAGAATAGACATAGCATATTATCTAACCAAATTTTTAATAGAAAATTACAAAACAAAATTATGCCAAAGATATAAAATAACAGAAGAATGGATGGAACAAAAACTTGAAAAAGAACAAGCGGAAAATGAAAATATTTATGAGATTATGCTTGAAATAGGAAAAAAAAGAGGATGTATTCTTTCTGGTGGTAAAATAGATGAAGAAAAGACAGCCAGAATATTATTAGATGAATTTAAAAATGGTAGAATTGGAAAAATAACAATAGAATGTCCAAAAAAGAATTAGATTGACAAGAGATTATTATTTAAAAAAGCAAAATTTTAAAGGAAGAAAAATAAATGGAAGAATTAATAAACTTAGATAGAACAGAAGAAGAAATTAATTTACTTTCACCATTAACATGGGCTTATGTAGGTGATTGTGTATATGAATTATATATTAGAACCAATTTAGTAAACACCACTAATTTAAAACCACATAAAATGCACCTAGAAGCCATTAAACATGTAAAAGCAAAAAGTCAAGCAACACTTCTAAAAAATATAGAAGAACGACTTACCAAAGAAGAAAAAGATATTGTAAGACGTGGCAGAAATACTAAAAATCATCATTTGCCTAAAAATGCAAATTCACAAGAATATATGTATGCTACAGCATTTGAGGCCTTAGTAGGATATTTATATTTAACAAAAAATTTTAAAAGATTAAAAGAGATTTTTAATTTTTTTTAGAAATTATATAAGACACCTTAGATTGACAGTGTTAGTCGAACAGTAATCTTATAACAATAAGAATCCAAATTTTAATTAATTTTCTAGTTGACGAAATAAAAAAAAAATGATAGACTAATAAAGAAAAGAGGGCCCCTTGGT
>CASUIT010000012.1 GCA_949455995.1 uncultured Clostridia bacterium | reverse complement strand
TAACAAAATTTTTCGCATTAGGAATAGCAGATATTTTTGTACCTGTCGAAGTGAATGAAGAAGAAAAAGAAATAAGGACAAGTGTTAATATAAATCAACAACAATTAGATGATTATATTACAACTCTTAACAAAGAATTTGAAATAGAATTTTACGAATTATTTTCAAAAAATGTGAACGAAAATAAAAAAGAAATCGAATTGAAATTGAACAAAGAAAAACAAAAATTGATTCGATTAGTTGCTATAAAAGATAACAAAACTTTTTCAAAATCTAAGAACGAAACTTATAAAATTGGTGCAGTAATTAGTAATCAAAAATAAAAAATTTAGAGGAAAAATCCAAGATATCTACAATTTTGTACCTCCATATATTTCCTAACAAGCACTGAATTTTTCCTCCTTAGTCAAAATTCGAAATTTGGGACTAAGTCCCAAGCCCTTTATAAAATAATTTGTAACTACTTTGTAAATTTAATGAAAAAATGGAAAAATTATGATATACTTAAATTCGTCAGACACTGTCTGGCGAATTTGAAAGGATGCTGAAAATTAATGAAAGAAATAAAATTAAAAAATGAATTGCTACCATTTAATATGGTAAGACAAAAAGCTTTTAATAGTTTATGCATTACATTAGAAAAGTTATATGGTAAGCAAAGTATATCTGAAAAAGATTTTAAAAATGAGTGGTATAATAATTTAACAAAAGAAAACAACATAATTGCAGATGGATGGTACAATCCACCACCAAAAGGGATGGCAATACTATTTGGAAATAGAGTATCATTTGATTCATTACGAAATGAAAAGAATTGGGCAAGTGATACAATAATTAATTGGAAAGAAGACTTACTATATGCATATTGTTCTCCAGTCGATAAAGTGTCAGGCATAATTGGTGATATTTCAGTAACACTTTATTTTGGTAAAGATAAAGAAATAATAAATCATATAAAAAATTGTTATGATGCAATATTAGAAGTTTTTGATGTATTAGATAAAGCAAAAAATTCTCATGAATTATTTATAACTTCTGAAAAGATTTTTTCAGAGCATAAATTAAAAAATTGTATTGTTAGTAAGACAGATAATACACCATTAGATTTAGGTCATACTTTCCCAAAATTAGAAATAATACAAAGTAATAACTGTTTAACAAAAGAAGAAAAAGAAGAAATAAGTAAATCAAGAAAATTTATTAATGAAGATAGTAATTGGGATTTTATAGAAGGAATGCAGTTTACAATAGAACCACAATTAATTTCTACCATAAATGCAAAACTACCACAGATTTCACAACATTATCTTGTGAAAAAAGAGAATGGAAAATTTATTATTTGTAAAGACATAGTTGAAATATTAGAAAAGTATAATTTGATAAATTAATAAGTAATATATGTTTTTATTATTAGAAAATGTCTAGAATATTTTTCATAAACATTACTAAAATCACTTGATAGAAGAACAAAAGTTTGATATAATGTAAAAAATAAAACGCCTTTTGAAGGAGAGTGTGTCAGTGAAACAAACATATATATATTGTTTGAAAAAATTAAGAGAATTTAGAAAAAATCTAAAAATAGATAAAGATATAAAAAGAGGAAAGTTATATTTTACTTGGATTAAAGATAAAACAGAAAAAATAGCAAATGAAAAAGATGAGAACTACATTTATAAAAATATTGTGAAATATTCATTACGCAATTTTAAAATAGATGATTTTAGCTATAAAAAAGCAAATAAAGCACTAAAAAAAGTAATTGATAATAACTATATTCTAAAAAAGAATTATCGCATTTTCAATAATCCAAATATTTCTTTTGATGATACAGTGTTAATAATGAGAAAGCTTTTATTAAAAAGAGGTAATGTTGTATGGATTGACTTCGGATTCAATATTGGAAACGAATTTGGAGGAATGCATCCAGCAGTTATTTTGAAAAATTTTGACAAAGATATATTTGTATTACCAGTATCATCTAAGAAACCCATAGAGTATGAAAAAATAGAAAAGGAGCTCGAAGAAGGTAAAATATCACAAGAAGAATGTAATAAGAGAAAAGACAAAATAACTGAAATTGTACAATTAAATAATATAATTGGTTTTAAAGAGATGATTAGATGGGCTAATATAACAAGAATAAGAAAAGTTAGTATATTAAGATTAAATTTTTCTGGAACAATAGGAAGAATAGCCGGAGCATGCAAACATAAAATATCAAGCAAAATTAGTGAAGAATTTGGTGTATAAAATCTTGACTTATGTAATAAAATATAGTATCATAGTATTAGAAAGTAATTGAAAGATTGCTATGTTTGGAGTGAAAGCTCCAGTAATTGCTATGTTAGGTGGCTGACTAGAAATAGTTAGCCATCAGTTCGTTTTATTGTGAAACAACAAGTTTCTGGGGTACCTCACCCACAAGCTTTGCTTGTGAGGTGGGTCAGGTTCTTATAACTGAAAGATTGCTATGGAAGGCGACTAGTTAGAAACAATTAGTTGCCAGTTTTTTTGTTTTATGCTATACTAATTTCAACAGTTGATAAGTCAATTATTTTTTTGAGCAAAATATGGGAGGAACACTATGATAAATAGGCATATTTTTCGCAAATAACCTCCTAAAACGCTCCAAATTATTACAACTTACGAACTGTAAAGGGTTTTGTAAGTTTTTTTATTTTAAGAATATCAAAATGTTCTCTTTTCAGAAAAGAGGGCATTTTTTATGTTTGAGACTGCCTTATTAGTTTTTGATGGAATTCTAAAAGACAGTCCAAAAATTATTTTGCATGGTGCGTGGTATATGATTTGTTTCGTACTTATGCTTGCAATTATTTTCAGCGATTTAGTCGTTTGTGTCTAAAAATTTATGTCTTCTAAAAACTACAACAAAAAATTCCAGTAGTATAAATTTAAGTTTTCTATAACTTGTTTGACAGTGTTAGTGTAGCACAATAAATATGGATAATAATTGAAACCATAGCAATTTAGTAACATTTTATAAATTTCTTTACTTGCGTTTTAGATATTCTATATATTCCTCTAAACAAAAGTCTTTTTCTTTCATAAATTTAGCATTTTCCACTCCAACATATCGATAATGCCATGGTTCATAATTCACTTTCGTAATTTCTTTTTTATTGGTTGGATATCTTAATACAAAACCATATTTATTACAATTTTCTATTAACCATTTTTGTACTTCTGTTTTTTCTTGCTTTTCATCTAAAATTTGATAATCTTTTGATACAATATCAATGGCTAGTCCTATTTCATGTTCACTTGTCCCTGGTGGAGCTACCCAACGTGATGCTTCTTTTTTAGCATCTTCTTTTGTATATTGTTTTTTTTTATATTGATTCACTTTTTTGTTAAATAATGCTTTTTGAGTATTATTACTTCGATAACTTGAGCAAATAAATGGTTTTACCCCTTCTCTTCTGGCTGCTTCTAACATTTGTTTTGTTTTTTCTTGTATTCTTTTATCAACTTTATGTCCATTTTCAATATTTTCTAATTCAAAATAATAATTTTCTGAAATTTGATTTTCTTGGTTGACCAAAATTAAATTCCAGTCTGTTAGCTCGCTATCTATTTCTTTTTGCTTTTCTTGTTTTTTTGTTATGATAGGTTCATTCACTTCTACAAACGTTTCTTGTGTTTTTTCTTTTATATTTTTATTACTTTTGTTTGCTAATAGGATAGTTAATAAGATAATACAAATAAGAAGACTTTTTATTATTATCGTTTGTTTCCATTTTTTTCTTCTTTTCCTTTTATTTTCTTTCATATTTTACCTCTATCTATTTTTTCTCTTATATTTTACCACTTTTTCTAAAAGGTTACCACTATATTAAAAAATACTATATAACTTTTTATTATATAGTACTTTTTATATTTGTATTTTTATTCTATTTCAATACTTTCATCATTTTCTAATATTTCATATTTTTCTCCTTTTAGTAACGGCTGATATCCATGTATTGCATGTAAGTTGAGCCAACTTCTACTATTATTTTATTCATATATTTTTTCTTCTCATAAATATTACTATTCTTTCTTTAAATTTAATAAATCATTGCTTTTTATATAATTTGCTATTTCCTCAAATATTTTCTCTGTATATATTGGTCTATCATTTTCAATGAATAAATCTGCAACAGTTTTTTCTCCATTATTTAATAATTTTTCTATTCTTGCATCATTTAAAAGATGCTCATTTTCTTTTTTATTTATATCAATAGACTTTTCTTCGCAATATAACTTACATTGTATATCTGCCTCTAGTTTGTCACACATTTTTGCAAAAATAGATTCATTTGTTTTCATATCTTCAAATTCTTCTATTAATTCAATATATTGCAATCTTTTATCTAAAGTACTTAATATTTCTTCTACTGCTTGTTTTCCTAAAATTCTTTTTTCTTGTTTTGTAACTTTATCAAATGGGGTTAAATCTCCTATTTTAATTTCTTCTATTTCATGTAATACAAGCATTATTATTACTTTATATAACTCAATGTCTAATTCAAATTGAGAATCTATTGAAATTGCTAAAATACATGTACCATAAATATGTTCTGCAACACTTTCTACTCTTTGTCTATCTATATTCCATACTTTCCATCCACTTCTAATTTTGTCTTTAAGCTCTGTTGCTAATAAATAGAATTGAAGTAGATTTTTTATTTTTTTCTCCATGGTTTATTCCATCCTATTTTCTATCTTTTAAATATTTCTTTACTGTTTCAGTTACTTCATTATGTACTTTTCCATTGCTAATAACTGCTCCATTTATACTTTCATCATATCTTTGCTCATTTCCAAATAAATCTGTAACTGTTCCACCTGCTTCTTCAACAATAACTTTAACTGCTGCTATATCACAATTTTTATGCTCTGTTCCTGGAAAAATTGAACATGTAAATTCTCCTGAAGCTACACATAAACATGACTTAACAATGCTTCCTATATTAACTAAATATTCCTTTTTACCTAATTCTTTTACAATGTCATATATGTTATATAGTGCTACACTCCACATTTCAAAATTAGATACACTTCTTATATCACCAAGTTCAAAATTATTCACATTTTTTTTATCATTTTAATAAGACTCGCTCATATCAGCACTTACAAGTTTTACATTTCAGATGTTCCTATCTTGTACTCAATCTCTTCCATATGAGGAAACATTTCTTTTACTCTTTTTAAAGTAAGCATTAACATCCTAGGTTGTGGATTTTTTTTATGATCTGACAATAATTTTTGTGTATAACAATTTTCTGCCGTTTTAAATAATAAATAACGATTTCCTACATAAGTATAATAAATTTGATATCCATTTTTCAAATCTTCCCACATCTTTTCAAAAGTATAATCTTCCATAATTCCTCCTTTTATCAAAAAATCATATTATCTTGTACACTTTTTATAGCACTTTCATTATTCCTTCTGACATCTCACCCTATGTGATACTAATTCAACTCTTCTAATATTTCCATGTGGTTATTTTGGACTGTCCCAAATTAACCACACCCAAATCAATATTGTTTTAATGTATCATTTTTTCAAAATCTGTTTCCGATAAGATTTGAATTCCTAAGTTCTGGGCTTTGGTTAGTTTACTTCCTGCTCCTTCTCCTGCTAATACATAGTTTGTCTTTTTAGATACAGTGCTTGCTGTCTTTCCTCCATATTTTTCTATTAGATTACTGACTTCTCCTCTTGTATATTTTATAAGTGTTCCTGTTAGTACAAATGTTTTTCCTTCAAATCGATTGTCTATGTTTTCTTCTTCTTTGGCAGTAAGATTGACTCCTGCTTTTTTTAATTTTTGGATTAAGTCTTGTGTTTGCTCTTGTTGAAAGAATTCTTTGATGCTATTTGCTACAATTGGTCCTATGTCATTTATCATACTTAAATCTTCTAATTCTGCTTTCATTAGATTTTCCATGTTTTTGTATTTTCTTGCCAATAACTTTGAGGCTTTGGTTCCTACATGTCGTATTCCTAATGCTGTAATTAGTCTATACAAATCGTTTTCTTTGCTTTTATGGATACTGTCAATTAAGTTTTGGGCAAATTTTTGACCGTTCTTTTTTAAAGAAGCTATCTCTTCAAATTGTAAGGTATAAATGTCTGCTATATTTTTGATTAGCTCTTTGTCTAACAACTGCTGTATAATATTTTCTCCTAATCCATCTATATTCATGGCTTCTTTTGATACAAAGTGTACTAAATTTCTGAGTAATTTTGCAGGACATTCTATTCCTGTACATCGTATGGCTACTTCGCCTTTTTCTCTTACTGCTTGCGCTCCACATACAGGACATTTTGTTGGCATGAAAAAGTCTTTTTCTTTGCCTGTTCTTGTTTCTTTTTTTACTTCGACTATTTCTGGTATCACATCTCCTGCTTTTTGTATGAATACGGTGTCCCCAATTTTTAGGTCTTTTTCCTTGATAAAGTCTTCGTTGTGTAATGTTGTTTTTGATATGGTTGAACCTGCTACTTTTACTGGCTCTAAGATTGCCATTGGTGTAATAACCCCTGTTCTTCCTACTTGACATATAATTTCTTTTAGTTTGGTTTCTTTTCTTTCTGGTGGATATTTATAGGCTATTGCCCATCTAGGCGTTTTAGCTGTTGTTCCTAAAATTTCCCTAAATTTTAAATTGTCTACTTTTACAACTGCTCCATCGATTCCAAAAGTTAATTTTTCTCTTTCTTTTTCTATTTTTTGGATGGCTTTCTCGATTTCTTCTATCGTTTTACAATAGATTCGTATGGGATTTACATTAAATCCTAATTGGTTTAAATATTCTAGTTCTTCATAGTGTGAATTGAATTTTTTTCCTTCTATTTTTTGTACATTGAATATATAAATGTCTAATGGTCTTTTTTGTGTTATTTTGCTATCTAGTTGTCTTAGTGAACCTGCTGCTGCATTTCTGGCATTGGCAAATAATTCTTCTTCGTTCTTTTCTCTTTCTTGATTCATGTTTTCAAAATCTTTTTTAGCTATAAAAACTTCTCCTCTGACGGTTATATCTATTTTATCTTTTAATTTGGTAGGAATCGTTTTTATGGTTTTTAAATTTTGTGTTACATCTTCTCCTACTGTCCCATTTCCTCTTGTTGCTCCTCTTACAAATTCTCCATTTTGGTATTCTAAAGCAGCAGATAGTCCATCAATTTTTGTCTCTACAACATAAGTAACTTCTTCTATTTTGTTTTCTTGGGCTTTTTGTTCTATTTTGGTTACATAATCTTTTACTTCTTGTATACTAAATACATCTTGCAAACTTTGTAATGGTACTTCATGGGTTACTTTTTTAAACCCATCTTTTACATTTCCTCCTACTTTTTGGGTTAGTGAATCTTTGGATTGAAATTCGGGAAATTTCTTTTCTAAATTTCTTAATTCTATCATTAACTTATCATATTCAAAATCTGATATTTCTGGCTTGTCTTCATCATAATATTTTTTAGCATGATATTCTACTTGCTTTCTTAACTTCTCAATTCTTTCTTTTGCTTGTTCTTTGTCCATTTTGCCTCCTCTTTCTTGTTTTTTTTATTATATACAATTTATCAAAAAAAATAAAGGATTTTTAAAAATTCCTTTATTTTTTCTGTTTTGGTATGTTTGGGCAATGCCTATCAACTTAAGGCAATGGATTTGTAAATATTTAAAATATTCTCAAAATATCATTGTATGTTACATATAATGCTAATGCAATTAATATTGAAAAACCTAATAATTGTATATTAATTTCTGTTTGTTGTTTCATTGGTTTTCTACGAATGGCTTCTATTGCTAATATTAAAATTTTTCCTCCATCTAATGCTGGAATAGGTAATAAATTTGTTACTCCTAAGGATAGGGATATTAATGCCATCATTTCGAAAAATTCTTTTATTCCATCTGTTTTTGCTACTACTTCTGATATTCCTACAGGTCCCATCATTTGATCTACCCCTACATTTCCAGTAAATAATTGTTTTATATTATCAACAATTGATATTAAAAATTCTTGTGTTTGCATACTAGCATGGATGCATCGATTAAAAAAGGTGTCTTCTGCGGGATTTAAATTAACACCTAAATAATAGGTATATTCATAATCTGGTGTTAATTCCATTGTTATTTCTTCTTCTCCTCTTTGAATGGTTAAAAAAATAACATTACTAGCGTCTTCTTTTCCTATTTCTTGTATTGCAATATTTCTATCTCCATTTACATTTACACCATTTACCTTAACTAAAAGATCGTTTGCTTGTATTCCCACACGTTGTGATACACTATCTTTTTCTAAGGCTATTATTTTACATTTTTGATCTAAATAAATTCCTGTTACTCTTGATTTTATTTTACTTGGCTCAATATGATATTCTATGGTTTCTCCATTTCTTTCAATTTTCATTTTTATTGCTTGCCCTTGTGAATTTTCTACTACTTCATTTAAATCTTTTTTACTTTTTATTGCTTTTCCATTTCCTTCTATTATTTTATCTCCTGCCTGTAAACCATAATTTTGGGCTGCATACCCTTCTAGTATTTCTCCTATTTCATTTGAAATGTAGGTTCCTGAAGATAACGTCAAAATAAAATATAAAATAATCGAAAAAATAATATTAACAGTGGCTCCTGCTAGTACAATTGCTATTCTCTTTGGAATGCTTGCTTTTGAAAAAGCTCTATCATGTTCTGATTCTCCCTCTTCTCCTTCTAGGCTATTATAACCACCAAGTGGAATTAATCTTAATGTATATTTTGTTTCTTTTCCTTGCTTTCTCCATAATGTAGGTCCAAAACCAATAGCAAATTCATTTACTTTTACCTTACAAAGTTTAGCAACTACAAAATGTCCTAATTCATGTATTGTAATTAAGACACCTAGTAAAACAATAATTTTTATTGCTGATATTAAAAATGTTATCAATTTCTTCCTCCTTTTGTCTCTTTTTTGAGAACACACCTTTCTTAGTGATACTCTATAACAAAGTAAATAGAGCATATGCAAATGGTGATAAAAAGATTAGACTATCAATTCTATCTAACATTCCTCCATGTCCTGGTATTAAATTGCTATAATCCTTTATGTCTACAAATCTTTTTATGCTAGAAGCCGCAAAATCTCCTATTTGACCAACTAAACTCAATATAATTCCTATCCCTGCAATAAATACATAAGAATAATTTACTCCCCAGTATGTATTAGCAACATAGGTATAGGCTATCATCAATATAATGGCTCCTACGATTCCACCAAAACATCCTTCTATTGTTTTTTTAGGACTTACTTTACTAAATTTATGTTTTCCAAAATACTTTCCTATAAAATAAGCAAATATGTCAGTTCCCCATGCTGCAAATAAAGCATACCATATTAATATATTACCATTTGGCATCCCATTAATAAATGCTACAAACATAATAAAAAATACCACATAAAAAATACCTAAAAAAGTGTATGAAATATCTTTAAATGTTGTTTTCATATCTGTTGCTATTACCTGTGCAAATAAAATGATTAAAATGGTTGGTACTGAAAGTGTTACTATCATATTTAAATATTCTTGCGGTACTACATGAATTAAAGCAATACTAAAACAACTCGCATATCCTACCCACATAACTGGATTAGCAACTTTTTTGACAGCATTAAAGTATTCATTCATACTAAGTAATGCTATAATGGTTAGTGCAACATCTACTACTATTTTATTCCCTAATAAAATAATTATTAATACCAGCGGAAATCCCAATAATCCTGATGTAATTCGTTTTATATCCATAATTTTTCCTTTCTTGGTATGTTGGGACTGTCCTAAACATACCAAATAATACTTCTTTAATTTGCTCCAAATTTTCTTGTTCTTTTTTGATATTCTAAGATTGCTACTTCTAAATCTGTTTCTTCAAAGTCTGGCCATTTTTTATCCATGAATAAAATTTCTGCATATACTGATTGCCATGTTAAAAAACCACTTAGTCTTTTTTCTCCACTTGTTCTAATAATTAAGTCTGGATCAGGTTGGTTTTTAGTATATAGGTTGCTTGCGATGTACGTTTGTGTAATGTCTTCTATTTGTATTTCATTGTTTTTTATTTGTTGGGCTATTTTTTGAGTTGCTTTTAATATTTCATCTCTTCCTCCATAGTTTAAGGCAATATTAAAAGTTACGCCTGTATTATTCTTGGTTCTTTCCATACATTTTTGAATACTTTTTTGCATTTTTTCAGATAGTGCTGAGATGTCTCCTAATATTTGGACTTTGATGTTTTCTGTGTCTGCTCTTTTGGTATAGTCATCTAAGTAGTTTTGTAATAATAACATAAGTGCTTTTACTTCTTCTTGTGTTCTTTTCCAATTTTCTGTTGAAAATGCGTATACCGTTATATATTCTAGTCCTATTTTATTGGCATATCTTACAATTTTTTCTAAGGTTTTGGCTCCTTCTTTATGTCCATAACTGATGGGTTTTCCTTTTTCTTTTGCCCATCTTCTATTTCCATCCATAATGATCCCAATATGTTTTGGCATGTTTTCTTTGTTTATTTCCATGTCTTTTTCCTCCTTACTTTGACTTTAAAAGGACTTATTTATTTCTATTTTGGATATAGATGGCTAGTTGTCTTAAAAACTCTGCTTTTTCTCCAAATTCTTCTGTTTGCTGGATTGCTTCTTTTATGGTTTCATTTAATATTTTTTTTGCTTCTTGTAATCCATATTGGGAAACATAGGTACATTTTCCTAGCTCTTTGTCTTTTCCTACAGGCTTTCCTAAAATTTCTTCGTTTCCTTCTTCTGCTAAAATGTCATCTCTAATTTGAAAAGCTAATCCTATTTTGTCTGCATAGTTAGTTAATTTTTCTAATTGTTTATCATCACATTCTGCAAGAATTGCTCCCATTCTGATGCTAATTTTAAATATCGCAGCTGTTTTATTTTGGTGAATGTATGTTAATTGTTCTTTTGTTATTTTTTGCTTTTCCATTTTGGTGTCAACATATTCTCCTGCTATCATCCTATTGATTGCTTCTGAAAATTCTTCTAATATTTTTATTTTTTTTTGCAATTCTTCAGGATTACTGTTTTTTAAGTCTTTGCTAATGACTCCATAAGCCTCGTTTAGCAATCCATCTCCTGCAAGAATGGCAGTTGCTTCGTTGAATTTTTTATGGTTGGTTGGTTTCCCATGTCTAAAATCGTCATTGTCAATTCCTGGTAAGTCGTCATGTATTAAAGAAAAATTATGTACCATTTCTATGGCTATTGCATAAGGAAAACATGTTTTTATGTCTTGTTTAAATATTTGATAAGTTGCTATGGTAAGTATTGGTCTTATGCGTTTTCCTCCTCCATTTAAAGAGTATTCCATTGCTTGGTTTAATATCTGTTCTGGACATTCTTGTTTTTTTATATATTTTTCTAATTCTTGGTTTATTTGTTTTTGATATTTTTTTAATTCTTCTTTAAAATCCATTTTTGTTTTCCCTTCCGCCTTTTCTTTTATACAGACATGACTTCTTTTTCTTTTTTTTCTAAAATTTGTTCTATTTCTTCAATGTTTTTGTCTGTTATTTTTTGAATTTCATTTTCTGCTTGTTTTAGTTCGTCTTCTGTTATTTCACCTTCTTTTTGTGCTATCTTTGCTATGTCTATTCCTTCTCTTCTAATTGCTCGGATTGCTACTTTGGCTTCTTCTGCCATTTTACGAACGTCTTTTACGATTTCTTTTCTTCTTTCTTCATTTAATTCTGGGAAAGCTAGTCTTATTACTTTTCCATCGTTGTTTGGATTAATTCCTATGTCAGATGCTAATATTGCTTTTTCTATTTCTTTTAGTATGCTTACATCCCATGGTTGAATAACAATTAATCTTGCTTCTGGCACAGAAACTCCTGCTACTTGATTAATTGGTGTTGGTGTTCCATAGTAGTCTATTTTTATTTTATTTAAGATGGCAGGGTTTGCTCGACCTGCTCTTACTTCTGCTAATTTTTCACTGTAGATATTAATTGATTTTTCCATTTTTTCTTTGATATTGGTATAGTCCATTCTTTTTCTCTCCTTTTTATTTTTTTATATTTATCTTAGTACTTGACAGTTTTTTTTAATTTATATTGTCAAGATCGTTGTTCTATCCCTATTTATGATACAATGGTTCCTATCTTTTCGCCTTTTACTGCCTTTACTATATTTTCTGGATCTGAAATTCCAAATACTAGTAGTGGCATGTTGTTGTCTCTACACATTGCAGTTGCTGTTGAATCCATTACTTTTAGGTCTTTTTCTAATACTTCCATATAAGAAATTTTTTCATATTTTTGGGCTGTGGGATCTATTTTAGGATCTGCTGAGTATACAGCATCTATCGATTTTCCTAATAGAATAATATCTGCCTTGATTTCCGTTGCTCTAAGTACGGCTGCTGTGTCTGTTGTGAAATATGGATGTCCTGTTCCTCCTGCAAATATTACTACTCTTCCTTTGTTTAAGTGTTTTTCGGCTTTTCTTTGTATAAATGGTTCTGCTATGGCCCTTATTTCAATTGCTGTTTGTACTCTTGAATGAAGTCCTCTTGCTTCTAAGGCATCTTGCAATGCTAATCCATTCATGGTAGTTGCAAGTACTCCCATGTAGTCTGCTGTTGTTCTTTCCATTTGATGTCCATTTCTTCCTCTCCAAAAGTTTCCTCCTCCTACTACAATGCCAACTTGTACTCCCATTTCTACTATTTCTTTTATTTTATCGCATATTTTTCCAACGGTTTCTACATCTACTCCTGTTTTTTGTTTTCCTGCTAATGCTTCTCCACTTAGTTTTAATAGTACTCTTTTATATTTGGTATTACTCAAAGTTTTCCTCACTCCTTAATTATTGTATTTTTTTATGGTTATTTTATCATAGATTAAAAAAAAATACATCCCTTTTTTAAGATTTTCTTAATTTTTTATGAAATTAGAAGTGCCACCAAGGATATATCCTTGGTGGCATGACTTTTGTCGCTTGGATTTATTGCTGTTGATAATAGAGTTCTTTTAATCTTTCCTCTATCCGTTCCCTTGCCCTTTCTTTATCTGGCATGTCTATTAATTCCAATGCCGTCTTTGTTAACCAAGGTTGCAAACCTCGATTATACATCCTCTGGGCAAAAATCTCTTCCTGTTCGTTGTCTAGTTTTGGCATTTTTCTCCTTTCCTCCTACTGAAATACAGCAGAGCTTCTATGCTACATTTTGTTACTTTTTTATTTTATCATATTTTACATAAACTTGTAAAGACTTTAGATAACAAAAGCTTCTTAAGAACAACATTTGTTGTATAGGAAAAATGTTCAAACCAATAAATACTCCTATAAAAATTTTTATTGGGTTATTAATCTTTTTGTTTCCTTTGCAATCATTAATTCTTCGTTGGTTGGAATAACATATACTTTTACTTTAGATGTTGACTTAGAAATTAACTTTTCTTCTCCTCTTATTTTATTTTCTTCTACATCCACTTCTACTCCCATAAATTGTAATTGTTCACAAATTCCTTTTCTAATATTAATTTGATTTTCTCCAATTCCTCCTGTAAATACAATATAGTCTATTCCATTCATTGCTACTGCATACTTTGCAATATAACTTGCTATTGCATATTTAAAACTTTCTAATGCAATTTCAGCTCTTTTATTTTCTTGATTAGCAGCATTTTCTATTTCTCTAAAATCTGGTGCTAATCCAGATATTGCTTGCACTCCAGATTGTTTATTTAGTATTTTTTCCATTTCTTCTACTGATAAATTTTCTTTTTTCATTAAATATAATAAAATCGAAGGATCTAAATCACCACTTCTCGTTACCATTGGAATTCCTCCTAGTGGTGTTAATCCCATACTTGTATCTACCGATTTTCCTCCTTCAATAGCACATATACTTGCTCCTTGTCCTAAGTGACATGTTACCAATTTTATCTCTTGTATTGGTTTAATTTCTATTTGTGCTAACTTTTGAGATACAAACATATGAGAAGTTCCATGAAATCCATATTTTCTTACTCCATATTTTTCATAATATTCATAAGGTATTGGATAGATGTATCTTTGTTCTGGAATGGATTGATGAAATGCTGTGTCAAATACTCCTACCATTGGTTTGTTTGGCATTACCTTTTGACAAGCTTCTATTCCTAAAATACATGCTGGGTTATGTAATGGTGCTAGGTCGGTGCATTGTTTTAGCACATCTATTACTTGCTCATTGATGATAACAGATTCTGCAATTTTTTCTCCTCCATGTACTAGTCGATGCCCTATAGCATTGATTTCGTCTAAATTTTCAATTACTTGATATTCTGGATTTATTAGTTGTTTTAATGCAAATTCAATAGCTTGTGTATGGTTGTAAGCTGGATTTTCTATTTGCTTTTTTTGTCCTTTTGCTTGATGAGTAAGAAATGCTTCTTTTTCTCCTATTCTTTCATATTTTCCAGAGGCTAATACCTCATTTTCTTCCATGTTAATTAATTGATATTTTAAAGATGAACTTCCACAATTTAATACTAATATTTTCATTTTTCTCTTCCTTTCTTTTTAATTATTATTTTGATTTACAATTTTTAAGGTTTCTTTTGCAATCATTAATTCTTCGTTGGTTGGAATGGTATAAATCTTTACTTTTGACTCATTGGTGGATAATTGTGCTTCTTTTCCTCTTATTTTATTTTTTTCGTCATCTATTTCTACCCCTAAAAATCGCAATTGTTCACAAATAGCTTTTCTAGAAATAGGTCCTTTTTCTCCCACTCCTGCGGTAAATGTTAAAACATCGATTCCTCCCATGGCTACTACACATTGTACAATATAGGTTGCTGTTAAGTAGTGAAATACTTCTAAAGCTAATTGGGCTTTTTTTCCTCCAGATTGTGCTTCTGTTTCAATATCCCTAAAATCAACAGATATTCCAGATATTCCATAAACCCCTGATTGTTTATTTAATATAAAATTCATATCTTCTATGGAAAGCTTTTCTTTTTTCATTAAATAGGTAAGAATAGATGGATCCAAGTCTCCGCTTCTACTTCCCATAGGAATGCCTGCTAATGGCGTTAGTCCCATACTAGTTTCAACAGATTTTCCATTTTTTATAGCACAAACACTGCATCCTTGCCCTAAGTGACAATTAACAATTTTTAATTGTTCGATTTCTTTTCCCATTATTTGAGCTACTCGGTGAGACACATATTGATGAGATGTTCCATGAAATCCGTATTTTCGAATTTTATATTTTTCATAATATTCATATGGTATTGGGTATATATATTTTTCTTTAGCTATTGTTTGATGAAATGCAGTATCAAACACTGCTACCATTTTTAATGTTGGCATAAGCTTTTTACAAGCTTCTATTCCTAAAATACATGCTGGATTATGTAATGGTGCTAAATCAGAACATTTTTTTATTTCTTCGATTACTTGTTGATTAATTTCAACAGAATTACTAAATTTTTCGCCTCCATGTACTACTCTATGCCCAATTCCCCCTAACTCTTCTAGTTTTATAACACCATAGTTTGCATTGGTTAGTCTATCTAATACAAAGGCAATTGCTTGTTCATGATTTTTAGCTGGATGTTCAAATTTATGAGCTTTTCCTTTTACTTTATGTGTTAAAAAAGAATTGGGATGACCTATTCTCTCAAAATAGCCTTTGGCAAGTACTTCTTGTGTGCTCATGTCAATTACTTGGTATTTTAAAGATGAACTTCCAGAATTTAAAACTAAAATTTTCATTTCTTCTTTTCTCCTTTAGATTAAGTTTTTGATAAAACTTTACAAAAAACTTCTAAACGTATCTATGTTTTTTATTTGATTTCTTGAGCTTGTACAGCAGTAATAGCAATCACTCCTGCTATATCTTTACTACTACATCCCCTAGATAAATCATTAACTGGCTTACTAATTCCTTGACAAAGTGGTCCATATGCCTCTGCTTTTGCTAATCGTTGAACTAATTTATATCCGATATTTCCTGTATCTAAATTAGGAAATATCAATACATTGGCTTCTCCCTTAATTGGACTTTTTGGTGCTTTAAATTGTGCTACTTCTGGTACAATGGCAGCATCTAATTGTAATTCGCCATCTATTATTATACTATTATCTTTTTGTTTTACTAGGTTTGTTGCCTCTATTACTTTTTGCGTCCATTCTGATTTAGCACTTCCATAAGTAGAATAAGAAAGCATTGCTACTTTAGGTTCTTTTTGTATTAATTGCCTAAAACTTTTACTTGAAGAAATTGCTATTTCTGATAAGTCTTGTGCATCTGGTGATTCATTTAATCCACTGTCTGCAAAAATAAAAGTACCTTTTTGTCCATATTCACAATTTGGCACAACCATAACAAAAAAAGCAGATACTAGTTTGGTGTCTGGTTTTGTCTTTAGTATTTGAAGTGCTGGTCTTAAAGTATCTGATGTTGAATGCGCAGCTCCAGAGACCAAGCCATCTGCTTGCTCTTTTTCATCTTTTACCATTAACATACCATAATAAACAGGGTCTTTTACCAATTCTTTTGCTTTTTCTATTGTCATTGCTTTATGTTTTCTTAATTCATATAATAAATTAACATATTCTTCTTGTTTTGGTGAAGTACTTGGATCTACAATTTTAGCTCCTTTGATATTTAAATTTTTTTCTTTTGCTTTTTTTTCTATTTCTTCTTGATTTCCTACTAATACAATGTTGGCATATTTCTCTTTTAATACTTGTTGGGTTGCTTCTAAAATTCTTATGTCTTGCGCTTCTGGTAATACAATGGTTTTAATTTCTTTTTTAGCTCTTTGTTTTATTTCTTCTATCAATGACATTTTTTCTTTCTCCTTTTTTTGTTTTTTTTATTATATAAGGAATTTGTAAAAAGTACAAGTACTTTTTTAAGTTTCGGTTTTTATGGACTTATTTTTATTTTGTGGTTGCAAGACACAAAGTGTGAAAAAATAAGATAGGATACCTTGCCTCATAAAAACCGAAACTTAACGTAGTTTTTGTATTGTTACATTGCCCCATTAATTCCACATACTACAATTTCTTTCATATTTTCAATTAGTTCGTCAATTTCTTTAGGTGTTACAATTAAATTATAATCTTTTGGTAGTAAGGCTTCTTTTATTTCTTCATAATTGTCTTCTTCTTTTAATCGATTTAAACAATCATTCGATTTTGCCTCATTTTGTAATTTTTCAATTAATAAATCTAAACAGTCATTTACTAAAACTGCTGTTTCTACTACAGTTGGAATTCCAATAGCAACTACAGGGACACCTAATGTCTTTTGACTAATTTCACTTCTTGTATTTCCTACTCCTGCACCTGGCACAATTCCTGTGTCTGATAATTGAATAGTACTACTAATTCTTTCTATGCTTCGAGAGGCTAAAGCATCAATTACAATTACTAATTTTGGATGAATATTTTCTACAATTCCTTTTAATATTTCAACCGTTTCTATTCCTGTGGTTCCTAATACTCCTGGTGATATGGCACTTACCATTCTCGTTCCTTCTTCTACATATTGTGGTAGATAATTAATGATATGTCTGGTTACTTCTATTTCGTTTATAACTTTAGGTCCGAAGTGCATCTGGTGTTACATAGATATTTCCTAGTCCTACTACTAGAATTTCATCTTCTTTTTTTACATGTTGTCCGTATAACTTGTCCTAATTCTTTTGTTAGAATTTCTGCTGCTTTTTGTATTTGCTCTTCTTGTGCAATTTTTAATTTTTTAATGTCAATGGTAATATAGTTTCCTATTGGCTTTCCAATAGCTTTTTCTCCATTTTCATTAGTTATTTTTACTCTTTCTACTTTTATGTTTTCATCAATTTCTTCTTGGTTTGTTTCTATTCCTTCTATTTTTTCTAATTGGTTGGCTTTTTGATATATTTCTTTTCTTTCGGATGCTAAGTCTGTTCTAAAATTAAACATAATTTCCTCCTTTTTCTTTAGTATGGACTATTTGAACCATTTTTATGATGAGATAAATTTTTTCAAAAATTTACCAGTATGACTTCTTTCATTTTTACATATTTGTTCTGGTGTTCCTACTGCTACTATCTCTCCTCCATTGTCTCCTCCTTCTGGTCCTAAGTCTACAATATAGTCACTTGTTTTTATTAAGTCTAAATTATGTTCTATTACAATAATGGTATTTCCTGTATCGACCAATCTTTGTAATATTTCTACTAATTTGTGAACATCTGCAATATGAAGTCCTGTTGTCGGCTCGTCTAAAATATATAGGGTTTTTCCTGTTGCTCTTTTAGAAAGTTCTGTTGCAAGTTTTACCCTTTGTGCTTCTCCTCCTGATAAAGTAGTAGACGGTTGTCCAAGTTTTATATATCCTAGTCCTACATCATATAAGGTTTGTACCTTTTGTTTGATTTTGGGAATCTTTTCAAAAAAGGTTAATGCTTCTTCTACTGTCATGTCTAAAACATCTGCAATATTTTTTCCTTTGTATTTTACTTCTAAAGTCTCTCTATTGTATCTTTTTCCTTTACATACTTCACAAGGTACATAAATGTCTGGTAAAAAGTGCATTTCAATTTTATGAACACCATCTCCATTACAACTTTCACATCTTCCTCCTGCTACATTAAAACTAAATCTTCCTTTTTGATAACCTCTAATTTTAGCTTCTTGTGTGGTTGCAAATATTTCTCGTATGATATCAAATACTCCTGTGTAAGTTGCTGGATTAGAACGTGGTGTTCTTCCAATTGGTGATTGATCAATATTAATGATTTTATCTATGTTTTGCAATCCTTTTACTTTTTTACATTTTCCTGGCTTTTCATTGGCCCCATTTAGTTCTTTAGCAACTGTTTTATATAATACCTCATTTATTAATGTAGATTTTCCTGAACCAGAGACTCCTGTAACACAATTAAATAGTCCTAGTGGAAATTTTACACTAACATTTTTTAAGTTGTTTTGTGTGGCTCCTTGTATCTCAATTTCTTTGGATTTGATATGTTTCCTTCTTTTTTTGGGTACTGCTATTTGCTTTCTACCACTTAGGTATTGCCCTGTAATGGATGCTTCTACTTGTTTTATTTCTTCTGCTGTTCCGTTGTGCCATTACCTGTCCTCCATGTGTTCCTGCTCCTGGTCCTATGTCTATTATTTGATCGGCTGCATACATGGTGTCTTCGTCATGTTCTACTACTAAAAGGGTGTTTCCTAAATCTCTCAATTTTTTAAGGGTTGCCAATAGTTTGTCATTATCTCTTTGATGAAGCCCAATGCTTGGTTCATCTAATATATATAATACCCCTGTTAACCCAGATCCAATTTGAGTGGCTAAACGAATTCTTTGTGCTTCCCCTCCTGATAAGGTTCCCGCACTTCTAGATAATGTTAAATATTCTAATCCTACATCCATTAAAAATTGTAATCTTTGGTCTATTTCCTTTAGGATTAATTCAGATATCATGGTTTCGGTTTTACTCAAAGTAAGATTATTTAAATATTTTTTTATATTATGAATTGACATGTTTGTTAATTGGTTAATATTTTTATCTCCTATTTTTATTGCTAAAATTTCTGGTTTTAGTCTTGCTCCTTCACAGGCATAACATGGTGCACTACTCATATACATTTCATAAAAGTCTCGCATTCCTTGTGATTTTGTTTCATGATGACGTCTGTCTAATGTCGGTATTACTCCTTCAAATGGTGCTTTAAATTTCCTCACTCCAGCATAAGAACTATATTCAAAATCAATTTCTTCTTTAGTTCCATATAGGATTTTTTCTAAAAATTCTCTTGGTAAATCTTTTATTTTTTTGTTTTTGATTTCTACCCCATAGTGCTTTGCTATGCTTTCAAAATACATTTTTGCCATGGTGTCACCTTTTTTCATGGTACTAGAACCAAATGCTTTTACTCCATCGTAGAGTGTTTTGTTTTTATCTGGAATGATTAGGTCCTCATCCATTTTCATTAAATATCCTATTCCTGTACATTCTGGACAAGCTCCAAATGGATTGTTAAATGAAAACATTCTTGGTGTTAATTCTGGAAAACTAAATCCACAATCTGGACAGGCATAGTTACAGCTATACAAAATTGGTTTTTGCCCTACAATATCAATTAAAACTAATTTTTCTGCATGTTTTAGTGCTATTTCTACCGATTCGGTTAATCTACTTATAATATCTGGTTTTATGACTAGTCTATCCACAATTATCTCTACTTCATGTTTTTTCTTTCTGTCTAAATTTATATCATCTGATAATTCATAGTTTTCTCCATCTATTCTAACTCTAACAAATCCTTCTTTTTGATATTCTTCTAATTGCTTAGTAAATTCTCCTTTTCTACCTCTTACTACTGGTGCTAACACTTGTATTTTGGTTCCTTCTGGTAAGTTCATGATATTATCTATGATTTGATCAATACTTTGCTTTTCTATCTTTTTATGACAGTTTGGACAGTATGGTATGCCTATTCTAGCATATAATAGACGTATATAATCATATATTTCTGTTACCGTTCCTACTGTGGATCTTGGATTTTTAGAGGTAGTTTTTTGATCAATGGAAATTGCTGGTGAAAGCCCCTCTATTCTTTCTACTTCTGGTTTTTCCATTAATCCTAGAAATTGCCTTGCATAGGATGACAAACTTTCTACATATCTTCTTTGCCCTTCTGCATACAATGTATCGAACGCTAAACTTGATTTTCCGGATCCAGAAAGTCCTGTTATCACTACTAATTTATCTCTTGGTATTTCTAAATTTATGTTTTTTAAATTATGCTCTTTTGCCCCTTTTATTGTTATTTTATCATTCATATTTTTTGCCCCCATTTCTTTGGCTATTATACTACACTTTTTTTCTAAAAACAAGAGTTTGGTTTCATTTTCTCATGGTAAGTTTGGAGAAGACCCAAACTTGCCATCTATGACTAGTATATGCCAAAAAACGAAACTTAATTAAAATATCTCTTGACAAGTATAACAAAAATATGCTAATATAGATATTGAAATTTGCGGATGTGGCGGAACTGGTAGACGCGCTGGTCTTAGGAACCAGTGTCAACGACGTGGGGGTTCGAGTCCCTTCATCCGCACCAATGACGTATCTGTTCGAACTTTTTACAGAACAGAGAGATACAAAAATCAATCAGAAAATAAAATCTGGTTGATTTTTTTGTTGCTTAAAAACAATATTAAAATCATCCAAACGAAAGGATGGTGCTTGAAGTGAAGATAATTAAGCAAGAACTAGAATTTGAGGAATGTCTAAAACAACGACTTGAATTTATATGTGAGTTTTCTAAAGTTACTCCTACTTTTATCAATGGTAGCA